>CAZGWG010000131.1:0-10617 GCA_964529165.1 uncultured Sphingobacterium sp. | reverse complement strand
TAGTATGAAGGCTGACAGGGTTTAAAGCCCTGTCAGCCTTTTAGAATAACCCCAACTGTCCCTTATCATCAATGTCCAGATCTTCCGGATTGGTGATCTCAAAATCAATTTTCTTTACCGGCTTGGTCTCTTCCTTTGGAGATTCTTCAGGCAGCACCGCACTCTCCTCTAATTCAATAGCCTGCTCCGTAAGCTCCCCGGTAATCTCCTCAACGGCATTCGCTTCAGGTAAAGGTTCACTTTCTGTCGGAGGATTGGGTACATCCTCAACAGACACTGTTTTTACATCAATATCCCTGGCCTGGGAAGAAACAGGAGTGGCAGTATGAACTCCGGGTTCATCGCTTTCCATATCTTCTGTTTGAGTTTCCGGAACGAGAATCTCTTCATCTTCTTCCTCAACCACTGAATGGATAAGTTGAATATCTTTTACCTCATGAGGACTTAACCTGTTCCCCATAGCCTTCATCCCTTTTACTTCAATGGCCTCACTCAAATCGATCTCAGACTCCTCGGCAATCTTCGTTTTACCCTTAAGCACCTCAAGTTTAATTTTGGGTCTCAAATGACCGGAAATAAGCACTAGCTTCGATCCCGGCTCTTCATTGATTACGCTGGTCTTTTTACCGATTGAAACACTTTCAAAGACAAATCGCTTCAGATAATGCGCACCTGATTTACCATCCAGATAAATCAGGGTAAATACCTTTTCAGGATTAAACTTCTCTATAAGCAGAAGATGATCGTCGAAATGGTTGCTCAGATCAAAACTACTCAGTTCATACACACCCTGAGGATTCACTGTTAAAATTTTGTCTTCACCATCAAATTCTCCAAGATATTTCCCGCGGCTATCCACATTAAGCCTTTTCAGAATATCATCATACCAAATCTTGCGTCCTGATAAGGTGGAAATTCCTTTGCTCTTCAGCACCACTTTCTTGACAGGGTATTTGGTTACAATATTCCCCATCGAACTTCTGCCCTTGATTACCTGATCGGCAAAGTCAATATCAAATTGCAGCTTTTTCAGCTTAGAGTGAGGCTTAAGCTGTACATTAATAATTTCAGCTTCACCATTCGGATTTGCGGTAAAATACAACACTTTTGACCCCTTACTTCCCTTGGTCAGATCGTACTCTTTATCGCGCGTAACACCTAATACCGAGAAACGCTTAATATAGGCAGTACCACTTTCCCCATCCCGGTAGATGAGGTTATATACCGTACGCTCATCATTCTTCTTAAATACCTGGGCATGTACTATTCCCTTGCCGGCAAAGGTTTTCTCGGCAACTTTTGAAACGATGAACTTGCCATCTTCCCTGAAAACTATGACCTCATCCAGATCAGAGCAATCACAAACAAATTCATCCTTGCGCAGTCCGGTTCCAATGAAACCATCTTCACGATTCATATATAACTTAACATTAGCTAAGGCCACCTTAGATGCCTCCACCCTGTCAAATGCCCTGATCTCTGTTTTACGTTCCCTTCCTGAACCGTACTTGCTTTTTAACTTCTCAAACCAGGCAATGGCATAATCTGTCAGATGTTTGAGATGCTTATTTACTTCCTTAATATCACTTTCCAGTGCCAGTAACTGCTCCTCAGATTTCTTAAGGTCAAAGCGTGTAATACTGCTCATCGGTTTATCGATCAGCTTCTTGTAATCTTCCGGAAGAATCTCCCGGTATAACTGCGAAAAAAATGGACTAAACAATTTATTCAACACCTCAACTACCGCCTCAAAATTGCCGGATCCTTCATATTCCGGATTTTTATACATTCCTTCCTGAATGAAGATTTTAAGCAATGAGCTGAAAAAGATCTTTTCCTTCAATTCAGCGAGCTTGATTTCAAGCTCCTGTCTGAGAAGGCTTTTGGTGTGATGGGTACTCTCAATGAGAATATCATTCACACTCATAAAATATGGTTTGTCTCCCTTAATAATACAAGTATTCGGAGAGATCGATACTTCACAATCAGTAAAGGCATAAAGCGCATCGATCGTCACATCTGGTGAAATACCCGGTGCGAGATGAATAATGATTTCTACATCTTTTGCTGTATTATCTTCGATCTTTTTGATCTTGATTTTACCTTTATCATTGGCCGAGATCACACTGTCGATAAGTCCGCCGGTAGTAGTAGTATAGGGTATCTCGGTTATCGCAAGTGTCTTCTTATCTCTTTCAATAATTTTGGCTCTAACCCTGATTCTTCCACCCCGCATTCCTTCATTGTAATTACTGAAATCGGCCATCCCTCCCATTTGAAAATCAGGCAGAAGATCGGGGCGGTTACCCTTCAGAACCTCAATCGAAGCATCAATGAGTTCCACAAAATTATGAGGCATTATTTTAGTCGCGAGACCAACAGCAATACCATCTGCCCCCTGCGCAAGCAGCAAAGGAAACTTTACCGGAAGTGTAACAGGTTCACGGTTACGTCCATCGTAGCTGCTTTGCCATTCAGTAGTATCGGGATTAAATACCACCTCATTTGCAAACTTCGATAGCCGGGCTTCGATATAACGCGGGGCAGCAGCTGAGTCACCTGTTATAGGATCTCCCCAGTTACCCTGAGTATCAATCAGTAAATTCTTTTGTCCGATCTGAACCATGGCATCCCCGATTGAAGCATCTCCATGCGGATGATACTTCATCGTATTACCGATCACATTAGCCGCTTTATTAAAGCGCCCGTCATCCATCTCCTTAAGAGAATGTAAAATACGACGCTGAACAGGCTTTAATCCATCATGAATATGAGGAACGGCTCTATCCAGTATTACATAGGATGCATAATCTAAAAACCAATTTTCATATAAACCGGAAAGCGATGTTACATTATGTAAAGCTTTTTCTTCGCCTGCCGTATTGTTGTTTTCGCTGTCTGTGTTTTCTATTTCTTCACTCATCCTTAAATATGAAATACTATTCCGGTAAATATAAGTTATCGTATGAAAATGCAAGCGCTAAGTTTTAAACAGCTCTTAATAAATTAAGCGGAGTTCGGTATAAGGAAGGATAAAAAATACGCTTATCGCTGATCAGATAAAGCTCCGGAGCTACAATAATTGATTTTGAAAAGCAATACCTGTGTGCTATTGCTTAGCTCAGCCCTTTCCTCCGGAGTATTTCCGGCAAGAAATCGTATTCTATTTCAGATTACCAATAGCCGGAAGATACCTCCTCCGGCAAGGTTTATTTTACGCGGTGCTGTTTTTCATCGGAACGGGCAGTCCGGCGCTGCTGGTGCGCACGCAATGTCCTTATGTTAAGGAAGGTACCGGCATGCACACAATCTCATTAAGTTAAGCGGAGGTACCGCCTACGCCGGTATGACAACGCTTTTTCAGTTTTTTGGGTGGGATTGGTTGCGCGCGTGCCGCGCGTTCCAGGAATTGAAACAGACCCTGCTTTCTAAGACAATAAAAAATCTTCGATCTTAATTTACCTCCAGAACCATTTTACATTGAACTCAGGTTCATTAAATATTCAATGAATACTACAGCTTCTGGAATTAGCTCCAATAACAATCCGACAATTAAATAGATTTATTTCACTGACATTCAATTTTTTACAATAAATTCACTATTCAAAGCAACCATTTGAATCCTTTTAGCGTGTATATCTCAAATAGCTATTAAATTGAGTAATTCGGTTCAACAATTACCTGAACAACTTCGCGAAGATTGTATTCGCGGAATAGCAGGTAGTCAGAAAAAATTGTATTACAATTTTTATGGCTTTGCTATGGGTATTTGTTTAAGATATGCCCGCGACAGAGATGAAGCGGTAGAAATTTTAAATGATGGTTTTTATAAAGTTTTAACACGTCTCGACAGGTATGATCCCTCGAAGCCATTTTTACCATGGCTTTCCCGTATAATGACCAATACGGCGATCGACCATTATCGGTCTGAACTGAAGCACCCAATAACCAGCGATCTTGCTGAGCTGGAAATTCAGGGTAAAGAGCATGATATCCAAAGCAAACTTAATTATGATGATCTGGTCAAACTGATACAAACCTTACCTCCGGGTTACCGGACAGTCTTCAATTTATTTGCGATTGATGGTTATACACATGAAGAAATAGCTGAAGAACTTGGCATTTCAGTCGGAACATCCAAATCAAATTTATTTAAAGCAAGGCAAAAACTCAGATCAATGCTTGAAGCAAATGATCCGGATAATAAATTAACAGAGATACAAACAGGTCAGAATACAGCAATAATTTTCAATGAGCAATTTGAGCCAAAACAAGACAGACAAATTTTTCAGGCAGGCGCTTAAATCAACTCCTGAACTTTCTCCTTCAGAAAAAGACTGGAATGATATGGAGCGTCTTCTGAAAGGCAAGCCCAATAAACGGCCTGCCGCTGGCTGGTTTTACTGGCCGGCTGGCATTGCTGCAGGCTTACTCATTTTCTTATCACTATGGCTTTCACGCGACTCTGATACCCGTATCGCTAAAGATAGCAAGCCTGAAAACGGCAGCGTTGAAACCCAGAATAAGGATAATGGAACCAATCACACTGTGCAAACTCCAATACCCGCACCCGCCCTTCCCTTTTCCCCAAATTCGAACGAAAGTAAAACTCCGGACTTGAAAACAGCACAGACGCAATGGGAAAGTAATAAACCGGGTGAAGGTTTTAAATTATCCGGCAATCCTGAAAGCATTAGCTCTGATAACAGAAAACAATTCCAGACTGGGAATAAGGCTGTATTTCAGAAACTGGAAATAATCAATCCGCTGCCTTCTAAGCAGTTTATCGCAATAGAGACAGTTTCATTGCAGGCAGGGAAAAAGCAGGTAACAGACAACAATACCGTAGCATTGGAAAACAGTATAGAAAAACCGGGCAGCAGACTGGCTTTGAGTATGGCTTTTACCACAGATATGAACACCGTAACCAGTATGGGGAATAGTAAGGCCGGTCTTAGTTTCGGCATGGGATTGAATTATAACATTTCGAAGATAATTTCTGCCGGTACAGGCATCTATTATTCACAAAAGAAATACACTTCAGATAGTCATTCTTACTATACAGTAGAAAAGCCATTTTCGACCTGGGCTTCTTACTCAAAGCAAATTGATGCTGCTTGTAAGGTACTCGATATCCCGCTTAATCTGAATGTATTGGTCAGTAAAAGCAAAAAAACAGGCATTATAGCAAGTGCCGGATTATCTTCTTATATCATGCTGTCAGAGAAATATAACTTCATCTACAGTCCTACACCATCACGTCCTTCAACAGGCAGAGAATATACACTCAAAAATGAGAATCAGCATCTCCTGAGCATTGTCAATCTTTCTATAGGTGTTGAAAAGCCTCTTGGCAATCAAAGCAGTATTGTAATTCAGCCTTATGCTAAACTGCCTCTCTCAGGAATCGGGCAGGGCGAAACAGAATTAAAATCTTTCGGAATTGGATTCCAGGTAAATTACTCGATGAAAAAGAAGAACAAATTCTTTAACAGGCAATCGGAGTAATTATTTCTTCTTTGTGAATACCAGTTCTACACGGCGATTTGACTGACGACCAGCATCAGTACTATTATCCGCTACGGGTACTGTATAAGATTTACTGACTGAAGGTATATTGATCTTCTCTCCAAGTATTTCACTTACAGCCTTAATAATTGCCTTGTTCCTGCGATCTGAAAGTGCGTAATTATATTCCAGACTTCCGTAATTATCTGTATGACCGGAAATGCTTATGGAATATTGTTTCCTTACTTGCTTATACTTATTGATCGCTATACGGAGTTTGCCCATTTCTTCCTCAGAGATATCTGATTTATCAAAATCAAACAGGATCACAATATTGGACATTTCGAAATCGGGCTCGGTAAGGACCACTTTCCTCTGAGCAGGAGATGCCACATCTACAGGTTTTGGAGCAGGTATTGAGGCCGGTTTAGGCTGAACTGGTGTAGCAACAGGATCCGTTTGAGGAGCTGTGGCAGCTTGCTGTACAGAAGCAAGCGGTTGTTCTGTTGGTTTAGGCATTTCCTTTTTGTAATCCGCAGGAAGAATTTCTTCCAGGGTTTTTCCCTGCAAGATCAGGTTAGGATCAATCACCTTACTCAGATCCGGATAATCAACAAATCCAGGCTGCTGAAAATCTTTTCTGGCTGTCAGACTACGATCTTCAATAAACACCCCTGAATCGTAGATATTATCAGCCACATCTGCAATGACGATCTTCAGGTGATATTTCTTGTAGGGCGTCACATAACTTTGTGCAACAAGCTTTTTTGTGATTCCATCATAACGCAGATTACGGTAAATATTAGGATCTAGTGTTTTTAATAATTCAGGATCGGCCTGAATTACGGTCTGATCACCGGCTACTGGTCCTCCTGAGGTAAAGATTGAACCGATACCTCTTAATACTCTTCCGGGTAAAGTTCCCCTGTAGGTTGATTTTAAAGGCTCCTGCCTCTTAATTACAACCTGCTTGTATAAGTTATTATCAATAAAGTGTTCCTGATTAAGTTTAAAATTCACTGTATTGATACTGACAGGAACGCCGCTTCCCGGGATAAGAGCAATATTTTTACTACCGCTTTCATCAGAAATAATGAATGCAAAAACATCATTGTATGGAGAATCTACATATTCAGGGTATTCATCAGAACCAAACTGATAATTAAACTGTATGCTGTTATCCATTGGCACAAAGTCGAATTCAACACTGCAGATATCAAAAAATTTCCCGCTTACAATTGCCGCAAGATCCGGATCTGTCTCAGGCGATAAAACATCTCCGAAAGTTGAGCTTTGATTATGGGAATTATTATATCCTGCAACATTGTAGGAGTTCCCTGTTGAAAGGATCAAACCCTTTTGTACCTGCAAAATATTCCCGTTACTTGTATAAGATAAGGTAGATAGCGGGTAACCTTTAAATTTAATATTTCCAACCACCACTCCCTGTCCACTAAAATTCTTTTTCACCCACTCATCCACCTTAATGGCTGATAGTCTGATCTGGCCGAAACCATTAGCTGCCGATAATAATACAGCAATTAACAGAGATAGATATTTCTTCATCATTAATCGATTAAATGGATTATTCAATAGCAGGCTTTACAAAAGAATACCTTAACTACTGTTGTGTTAAAGATAAAATGACCTTGATGACATTGAACAATCAACCATGGGCAATCAGCACTGCATATCACTCATAATGAGTATTACTCAAATTTGATGACTCAAAGCTCATAGCCCCTAGAAAAACTAATGATCAATCACATTTAACTTAAAACTACTATACAATTTACGATTATTTTTGAAGTCTTGTTTCTGCAAAAGCAAAAGGGAGCAAACTTTTTATCCCTTCTGTTTTGATAACAGGTCCATTAAGACAATAAAAGAGAACATTGATTGGACTGGACTGCTTCTTTTCGTATTCAGCCATCACCTGAAGGCAGGCTCCGCATGAAGTAACGGGTTCTTTTATTTCAAAATGATCTGTTTGGGCTGTAATAGCCATGCTGATAATCTTATCCTCCGGGTAGGCAGATCCGATCGCAAAAAGAGCAACCCGTTCAGCGCATAATCCGGAAGGATAGGCAACATTTTCCTGATTACTGCCATGAACCACTTTCCCACTCTCGAGCTGAACAGCAACGCCTACCCTGAATCCGGAATAAGGTGAATGAGAACTTGCCATTGCCTGCACTGATTCCAGGCAGAGACTTTTATCAGAACCACTCAATTCATCTATCGAAGCATACTCCTCAAAAGATATGGAGAGGTTCTTTTTCTGCATCATGATACTTCCGCCAATAATGCTGCTGCTTCCTGCTCCTCTGCTATGAAATCAACCTCAACACGAAGATTCTGAATAATATGCTGCTGCCTGTCGGGGGTATTTTTGCCCATATAATATTCAAGCAGACTCTTTATCCCCTGTTCTTTTGATAAAATAACCGGATCAAGCCGGATATCTGCGCCAATAAACAAGCCGAACTCTTCAGGTGATATCTCGCCCAGCCCTTTAAAGCGTGTTATTTCCGGTTTGTTGCCTAGCTTATGAATGGCTCTTTGCCTTTCTTCATCACTGTAGCAATAGATTGTTTCCTTCTTGTTTCTGACCCTGAAAAGTGGGGTTTGAAGAATCGATACATGTCCGGCCTTAACCAGGTCAGGAAAGAACTGCAGGAAAAATGTCATCAGCAATAAGCGAATATGCATCCCATCGACATCAGCATCTGTAGCAAAAACAATGTTATTATAGCGCAGATTATCTAATCCGTCTTCGATGTTCAATGCATGCTGGAGCAGATTAAATTCCTCATTCTCATACACGACCTTTTTTGTTAAGCCAAAACAATTCAGAGGCTTCCCCTTCAGACTGAATACAGCCTGAGTCATTACATCTCTTGATTTGGTAATAGAACCACTTGCAGAATCCCCCTCCGTAATAAACAGGGTGGTATCCTGTTTTCGCTCGTGGTTATCATCAAAATGGATCTTACAATCCCTTAATTTCTTGTTATGTAATGAAGCCTTTTTTGCACGTTCATTTGCAAGCTTTTTGATTCCGGCAATGTCTTTACGCTCACGCTCAGACTGAAGAATCCTTTTCAGCAATGCATCCGCATCAGAAGGGTGCTTATGAAGATAATCATCCAGTTCTTTCTTGATGAAATCATTAATGAAAGTACGAACAGAAGGCCCATCGGGAGCCACATTCTGTGAGCCAAGTTTGGTCTTTGTCTGTGATTCAAATACCGGTTCCTGAACCCTAATGGAAATAGCAGATACAATAGAAGCCCTGATATCGGAGGCATCAAATTCCTTTTTATAAAATTCACGGATGGTTTTTACAACTGCCTCTCTGAATGCTGCCTGATGTGTTCCTCCCTGTGTAGTATGCTGTCCGTTGACAAATGAATAATACTCCTCACCATATTGCTGACCATGGGTCATAGCCACTTCTATATCCTCACCTTTGAGGTGAATAATAGGATAACGGAGTGTTTCGGCCTCAGTATTCCGCGTAAGCAGGTCATATAAACCTCTTTCAGAGAAAAACTTGGTGCCGTTAAAATTAATTGTCAGACCTGAATTAAGGAACACATAATTCCAGATCATACTTTCTACAAATTCAGGAATGTAATGGTAGTTTCTGAAAATACTTTCATCCGCATAAAAAACAACTGCTGTTCCGTTACGCTGGGTAGTTTCGGTTTCCGGCAGGTCATTTACCAGTACACCCTGTTCAAATTCAGCCTTTTTTGTACGGCCGTCACGATAAGACTGAACGGAGAAATTCGAGGAAAGTGCATTCACCGCTTTTGTTCCTACCCCGTTCAAACCAACCGATTTCTGAAATGCCTTTGAATCATACTTACCGCCGGTATTGATCTTGGATACACAGTCTATTACCTTTCCCAAAGGAATCCCCCGGCCATAATCGCGAATAGAGACCTTTTTATCACTTACGGTAACCTCAATGGTCCGCCCAGCCCCCATCACAAACTCATCAATCGAGTTATCCAGAATCTCTTTCAGTAAAACGTAAATTCCATCATCGTAAGCCGAGCCGTCTCCAAGCTTCCCGATATACATCCCCGGACGTAAACGAATATGCTCCTTCCAGTCGAGGGACCGAATACTATCATCGCTATAATCTATTTCAGCCATCCTTATCTATAAATAATACCTGTACAATTACAAATTTAAAATTTAGATCGGCATACTGCCTGCTTAGATTTCCACATTTAAACAGGGGAATCATAGAATTGCTGCTTGCTTAAATAGATGTGTCGCCGGAGGTTCCCGCTTTCAGATCGAAATAAAATATTATTCCGCATACTTTAATTCCTGTACGACCCAAAATTATGAAACAAAAAAGGGTTCCCTAATCGGAACCCTCATCAACTAAATTTCTTGTGTCTATACCTTCCTTAACCTGATGATCCGTAAATGATGCATCAATTTAATAATGGGATAGGATGGGTCAAACTCAAACCATTTCAATGCAAAATTCACATTATTCGGTTTTTTATGATGATTATTCTGAAATAATTCACCCAGCATCAGGAAGTCCAGTGGAAGTGAATTCTTACTGTGGTCATGATTGTCATAATTAGAGTAGCCATATTTATGACCACACCAGTTGACTACGGCCCCGTGTATAGGTCCCATCAAAAAATGAATCGGAAGAAGTAAAAACATCCACCAGTATTCTGCGAATTGAATGTAAAAAGCAACGTACAACAGTGCAAAAGTCAGACGGGTGATCCAGAGGTCTCCAATTTTGTCGATTAGGGGCCATGTTGGATAATTATCACGGAAAGCAGGTTCCGGTTCAATTTTGAACCTTACATAATCCAGGTATATGTTTTTGGTCTGAATCATCATACCAATCACATCTTTAAAAAAATGTGGGGAATGAGGATCTTTTTCAGTATCACTATAGGCGTGGTGCATACGATGCATAATGGCATAGGCACGCGGATTCAGGAATGAAGAACCCTGAGCCAAAAAAGTCGATAAATAGAAAAACTTCTCCCAGAAAGGGTTCATTTTGAACATTTTATGAGAGGAATAGCGATGCAGGAAAAATGTTTGAAAGAACAGGGA
>CAZGWG010000130.1:0-10701 GCA_964529165.1 uncultured Sphingobacterium sp. | reverse complement strand
TTCCTTCCATCCAGTTCATAAAGGCTTTATTTACGACCTTATTTCCACCTGGTGTAGGGTAGTTGCCAGAGAAATACCAATCACCCAGATGAGCCGGAATTGCTTTATGAAGGTTATCGAGTGTTTGATAGATCACCTTAACCTCCGTTTTAATTTCTTTCGGAGTAATAATTTTGGCGATTCTGTCAGAAATTTCCTGATCGGTGAACTGGCTGTATATTTCCTGAACAAAATTTTCAGTCTGCATATTCCCTAGTTTTTCAGATTCAATACAATTCCGATAAACCCTGTCGATAATATCCTCACGTCCTGTTTCTCTCAAAAGTGAAATTGCAGCCTCAAAAGCCACAAACTCACCCATTCTCGACATATCGATACCGTAACAATCTGGATATCTGATCTGAGGGGCTGAAGAAACGACAATAATCCTTTTTGGACCCAATCTATCCAATATTTTAAGAATACTCTGTTTTAAGGTGGTTCCTCTGACAATCGAATCATCCAGCACAACCAAATTATCAGCACCCTTGTTGATCAGTCCGTAAGTAGTATCATAAACATGAGCCACCATATCCTGCCTGTCGGCATCCTGAGTAATAAAGGTGCGAAGCTTCACATCTTTTATCGCAATTTTTTCGATTCGGGCTGACATGTTCAGAACCTCCTCAAGCTCGATATCCGAAATTTTTTCTGCACGGTTCAAAAGAATGTCCTTTTGATAATCCCTGAGGTATTTATGAACCCCTTCAACCATCCCGTAGAAAGCAACTTCTGCGGTATTAGGGATGTAAGAAAAAACGGTATTCTTCAGATCATAATCTATCTCATTGAATATCTGCGGACAAAGGAACAAGCCGAGCTGTTTTCTTTCACGATAAATATCGGCATCACTTCCTCTTGAAAAATAGATACGTTCGAAGGAACATGATTTTTGCACTTCCGGTTCACGGAATTGTTCTTCAGTTACTGTTCCATTCTTCTTTATAATAAGGGCGTGCCCCGGTTTGATTTCCTTTACAAACTCGAGAGGAATATTAAATGCAGTTTGTATAGCAGGGCGCTCAGAAGTAACAATCACTATTTCATCGTCATGATAATAAAAGGCAGGCCTGATACCGACAGGATCACGCATAACGAAAGCGTCTCCGTGTCCAAGGATACCACTGATGGTATATCCCCCATCCCAAGTCTTAGCCGAACGACGCAGGATTGATGCTACATCAATATGCTCAGCAATTTGATGACTTATTTGCTCGTTAGAGAAGCCCTCATTTTTATATTTATCAAACAATTCCTGATTTTCGGTATCCAGAAAGTGTCCAATCTTTTCAAGCACCGTAACAGTGTCTGTTCTTTCTTTAGGATGTTGTCCGAGCTCAAACAACTGCTCCAGTAATTCATCAACATTGGTCATATTGAAATTACCACTCACAACCAGATTTCTGGTCATCCAGTTATTCTGACGTAAAAAAGGATGACAGCTCTCAATACTATTTTTCCCATGGGTACCATAGCGCAAATGCCCCATCAGTACCTCTCCAGTAAAACTCACGTTCTCTTTAAGCCATTCTGTATCCTGAAGCAATTCGGGTGATTCATTATGAACATCAGCAAATTTCTTCTGTACATATTCAAAAATTTCTGCCACTGCATTGGCTCCCATCGCACGATGACGACTGATATAACGCTTACCAGGCTGAACATCCAGTTTGATCGTAGCAATTCCTGCACCATCCTGCCCTCTGTTATGCTGTTTTTCCATCAACAAATACAATTTGTTCAGCCCGTAAAGTGCTGTTCCATATTTTTGCTGATAATAAGATAAAGGCTTTAAAAGACGGATAAGTGCAATACCGCACTCATGTTTAATCGAATCACTCATAGTAAGTTCTGAGGTTACAAAAGTAGCTATTTAATCCCTAAGAAGCCAATGAAATCATTCGTAAATCTTCAGGAAAATGCCATATTTTTTGAGATGTGAAACTCAGCTAAATAACTTGCTCAATTAAAGAAGGAAAAACAATCAAAAGCAGGAGCAGGAATGCAAGAGTTACCCCCAGGTATACTTTTGCTGAGTGGTTAGAAAGCTTAAGCGAATTGACAGGTTCTCTCAAAAAAGCATTCAGCGGGAGTTTAATATAATAAAACAATGAAACTACTGTGCTTAAAGCAGCTGTAATAATCATGATAAGCAGAATGGGCGATTGCGACAAATTATATGCCTCTAATGCTGAAGAGAAAACCAAAAATTTCGCTGTAAATCCAACAGTTGGCGGTAAACCGGTTAATGAAATCAGAACAACCAGCAAACTGATGAGCAACAAGCTGTTCTGTTTGCCCAAACCTTTGTAGTCGTCAATATTTTGTGTCCCTGATTGCTCCTCTATCTCATCAACAATCAGAAAGGCTGCCATATTCATGATTATATAAATAGTCATGTAAAAAATGATTGCTTTAAAGCCGCTGGCTGAAAAAATAAATAAGGCCATGAGCATAAAGCCTGTATGGCCAATTGATGAATAGGCCAGCATTCGCTTAACATTATTTTGCCAGATAGCTGCAAAATTTCCAAGAAGCATACTCAGAATAGCCAATAAGGCCAGAATAAAATTCCAGTCTAATATAACTGAACTTAATGTTCCTGATTCCTGGTCATAGAAAATCTCGAGGAATTTGATCAGAACAGCAAATCCTGCAATTTTAGGAGCAGTCGACAAGAATGCGGTAACTGGTGTCGGAGCACCTTCATAAACATCGGGTGCCCAGAAATGCAAGGGAACAAGTGATAGTTTAAAGGCAATCCCGATAAACACCATGACCAAGGCGAGGCCTGAGGCCATCACTGGTACATTCATCAATCCCGAAAGAAATGAAGGGTCATTTAAATAAAGAGTGCCGGTAAATCCATAAAGCAATGAAATTCCATAAAGCATAATAGCTGAACAAACAGCTCCGAACAGGGCATATTTCATGGCTGCTTCAGTCTGGCGTTGCCCTGTTGAAAGATAGCCAACCATTAAATAAGATCCGAGGGAGACCATTTCGAGCGACAGATAAACCATCAGCAAATTGGCTGACATAGCCATCAGATTGAGTCCGAGATGAACCCCGAGCACTAGGGCATACATATCTCCAAAACCCTTATCATGTTTCTGAAAAGCCCTGTTAAATCGAATAAACAGGACAAATAGTATACTGGCCAAACAGAAGAGAAGCTTAAAAAGAACAGACAAATGATCCAGAATAATCATTCCACCAAATAGCGGAGTGCTCCCGATTCTGAGCAGGCCGATGCTTTGACCGGCGACCAGTAATAAAGTAAAAAGACTGAGAATAAAACTTAGCTGAGGATATCGCTTGCTAAAAAAAAGATCAGCAAGAATTACTAAAAGAAAACCCAGAACCAGACTTATCTCGGCACTAAAGAAGGATAAACTCCCTAATGAATCCCTTATGGATAATGAAATATATGGAATCAGATCATTCATCAACCGGTAATTAACTGAACTAAAGCAAGAACTGAGGCATTCATTTTATCAAAAAGCAGTGATGGGAATATTCCCAAAAGCAGAGCAAGCACGGCCAAAGGTATGAGGGCAATTTTCTCTCTTGTATTAATGTCAGCAAGCTGCGCTTTCCATTCTTCTCCACCCTTCAAACGAAGCTGTCCGAAAAACATACGCTGTAATGTCCAGAGAAAATAGGCAGCGCTGAGTAAAATTCCAACTGAAGCTCCTATTGCCATCCATCTAGGTAAAAGGCCGTTAACATCTTCTGAAGTAAATGCACCGATCAGACTGAAAGCTTCTGCCATGAATGCCGAGAAGCACGGCAAACCCAAAGAGGCAAAAAAAGCAATGATTACAAAAAATGTAAATTGAGGCATCAAGCTTGCCAAACCTCTGAAATTAGAGATTTCACGGTCATGAACCCTGCTATATATCATACCAACGAGGAAGAAGAGCATAGCCGAAAGCCCACCATGACTAATCATCTGAAGCATTGCACCACTTACTCCTTCTGTTGTTGCCGAAGCAATACCAAGCATAACAAAACCCATATGTGAAACGGAAGAATAGGCTATCATTCGCTTCAGATCGGTTTGAGCCAATGCATTCATGGCTCCATAAAGGATAGAGGCAAGCCCGATCAGCCCGATCCACCAGGCGGATTGAATAGCGGAATCAGGAAAAATACTGAAGCATATCCTGAGAATACCATAGCCTCCTACTTTTAACAACAGGCCAGCCAGGATAATTGAAACCGGGGTTGGAGCCTCCACATGGGCATCAGGCAACCAGGTATGAAGAGGAACAATTGGAACCTTGATTCCAAAAGCAATAAAGAGTACGATAAAAGCAAGTAATCTGGCCGATATTCCCAAAATACTCTGCCCAGCCAATGCTGAAAAGACAGAACCCTCAAGATAATTCCCCGGATCCATCATCAGAATCATATTAAAGGTATGGTTGCCCGTTACCGGATTAATAACAGAAAAGTATAATCCGATAATTACCAGCAGCATAAATACTGAACCGAATAGCGTATAAAGAAAAAATTTGATCGCCGCGTATTCTCTTCCGGCACTACCCCACATTCCGATCAGGAAATAAAGTGGTAAGAGCATCAGTTCATAAAAAATATAAAAAAGGAAAAAGTCAAGAGCGCAAAAAACACCCATTACTGCTGTATTCAGCAGGAGGAACAAAGAGAAGTATGCTTTTAAATTAGTTTTAATTTCCCATGATGACAGGGTCGCAACAAACATGACCAGGGCACTAAGTATCAGAAAGGGCATTGATAAACCGTCAATACCTAAGAAATAATCAATCTCAAGTTTACCTATATTTCCAAGATCTAAACGTATCCAGGACAATTTTTCAATAAGCTGAAACTGCTCTTCCTTATTTATTCCGGCCGAAGTATTGTTAAAAAAGGTATAGATAAAGACACTTAAGAAAAATTGAATCAAACTAACCCCGAGGGCAATGTATTTGTATCTCTGCTGAAAAGCAGAGGGAAGTATCAAAATCAGCAGGGCTGCTGCAATTGGAAGAAATATGAGCACAGAAAGCAGATTCATATTGACCCTCCCCTTAATCCTTTTGCGGAGATGAATAATTGAATTAATCTCATATCAGATAGCTTAAAATAAAAAAAGAGAGCAAAACAAGCAACATTGTCATAAGATAGTGCTGCAATCTGCCCGATTGAAAATTCCTGAAAAACCGACCAATATATTTTGATAATGACCCTGTAGCATTAACCAAACCGTCAATAATCTTTCTGTCAAACCAATCGGCAATTACAGATATGGTTTTCGTCAGACCTGCTATACCGCTTACTAAACCATCAATTACAGTGCGGTCAAATTTATAGGATAAAACAGATAGTTTTTCAACTGATTGTATAAAGACAAAGTTGTATAACTCATTAAAATACCACTCCCTGTTTGAAATGCGATAAAGCCAGGTGTTTTCTATTGATTTAGTACCTCTTTCAGGGACATACATTCTGTAGGAAACAAAGATTAATACAAAAGCTCCTGAATTTAACATCAATGGAATCAGCCAGTGAAAAATATTGACCTTTTGAACCGTAGATGCCTGAAATCCCTTCCAGAGCCAGGAGGCTTCATATGAGAAAGGATTAACTGAAAAGATAATAAATGAGCAGAAGAATGAAAGAACGAGTAAGACATAGCTCATTGAGCCCGGAGAATCCTTTATCAGACTAAGTTTCTCTATTTTAATCTCCCTGGGTTCTGAAAAAAAAACTTTAAACACCAATCTGAAAATATAAAAGGCAGTCAACCAGGAGGTAAGAACCATTAACCATGGAAGGATTAAAAATCCCCCCTCCCGTGCAGCGGCCCATTCAAATGCACCGATAAGTATAGAATCCTTTGACAGGAAACCTGCTGTTAAAGGTAAACCAACCAGGGCTGCCGAAGAAAGGCACATTCCCCAAAATGCGAATGGCATCCTTTTCCTCAATCCCCCCATCAGTCGGATATCCTGATAATCAAAATCATGATTGTTCTTCAGGCAATAATGATGGAGTTGATGAATCACCGAACCCGCAGCAAGAAACAGCAGGCACTTAAAAAATGCATGCGTTGTTAAATGAAAAATACTCTCAGAATAAGCTCCGATTCCAAGTGCCATAACCATAAATCCCAGTTGGGAGATCGTGGAATAAGCCAGGATCCGCTTGATATCGTTCTGAGTTAAGGCAATTGTAGCAGCCATAAAGGCTGTAAAAGCACCTATGCCAACCATTACATCTAAAACAAGGGGATCGAAAAGAGGATAGATTCTGGCGATCAGGAATACTCCGGCGGCAACCATTGTCGCTGCGTGTATCAGGGAAGAAACGGAAGTTGGACCCTCCATTGCATCAGGGAGCCAGGTATGTAATGGAAATTGTGCTGATTTAGCCATTGCCCCAATAAAAAAAGCGAAGCCTGCAATACTCAGCCAGATTACCGGCATTTGCTGTGAACCATTTATCCATAGATTATTTACGACTGATGAGGTACTAAGCAAACCTCCTTCTCCAAAAAGACTGAGCAGATCAAGTGTCTGAAACTGGGTATATATGATCAGGATACCCGAAAGAAAACCCAGATCACCTATCCTGTTGATGATGAACGCCTTTTTTGCAGCTTGTGATGCCGCATGTTTGCTAAACCAAAAGCCTATCAGGAGATAAGATGAAAACCCAACCAGTTCCCAGAACAGATAGATCAATAATAAACTGTCTGAAATCACCAGACCGAGCATTGAGAAACAAAATAATCCTAAATAAGCCCAATACCTGTGAATATTGGGATCCTTTCTCATATACTCACGTGAATAAATATGAACCAAAACGGAGATTCCGCTAACCAGAACCATCATCAGAACACTAAGATTATTCAATAATATACCGGCATAAAACTGAACTTTGCCAATCAGAAACCAGGATACTTGTTTATGTTCGGGCTCAGCATTCCAGATCTGTAAGAACAGATACAGCGACAAAAGAAAAGACAATGAAATACCAGATAATGCAAAATTGGCGCCGCCCCCTTTTTTTGAAGCAAGAATGAAAATAAAAGAAATCAGGGGTAATATCGCAGCTAAAAGTGCAATCAAACCCCTATATTCTACTAAGTTTATTCCTTCCATTAATCCCTCAATGTATCGGTTTTCGTCGGGTCTATCGACTTGAAATATTTATACACATTTAAAATGATAGCCAGAGCGACCGCAACTCCTGCTGCTGCAAGCACAATTGCAAATAAAGCAAACATCTGCCCTCCTCCTGATATTTTATCATATCTGCCAAAAGCAACAAAATTCAATACTGCTGCGTTGATCATGAATTCTATCCCAATCAGAACCTGAATTGCATTTCTACGTGTTAATACGGCATAAAGGCCGATACAAAATAGACAGGCACTAATGAGCATAAAGTGTGAAAGAGGAATCATATTTTACTCCCCTTTCTGGACAGATGTGCTGCCCCAATCAAAACCATCATCAGAAACACTGAAAGCACTTCAAAAGGAAGCAGATAAGTTGTCATGGTATGGATACCAATCTGATGCGTTGTATCATCAGCCATACTGATTGGTACACTTTTCTGCATCCATTCCAATTGATTTAAACCAGTGTTAACGATAACTGTGATTAATATAAAAAGGAATAAAAGGCTGATTAAAATTCCTGCTAAATAACTGATCTTAAATCCCGTAGCTGCTGGCTTGATACTATTGAGCAATTCTCTGCTGGATAACATAAAAGCAAAAAGCATAAGAACCAGTACTCCTCCGGCATAAATAACAACCTGGGCTATTGCAATAAAATCAGCCAGTGCAAATAAATAAAGTGCCGCAAGAGAAAACAGGCTTACAAAAAACAGAAAAATGCTTCTTACCAGATTCTTCATAATTACAACACACAGAGCAGAAATCAGCACGGATGCTGCGAGGAAGTAAAATATAATCTGTTCCTGTCCCATAATTAATTTTGAGCTTTCTGCTGCATAGCAGCTTCTTTTGCAGCAAGGCGTTCTGCGTTAAGTTTCTCTAAAGCCAAACGTTTTTCATCGGCTTCTTCGGGCTTCATATCCGAAAATTTATAAATCATCTCTGTCAGATCCGGCATACTCCTGTCATACGTATCGGTCATTACTATACACTCGGTAGGGCAAACTACAGTACATAAACCACAATACATGCATTTTGCCATATCAATATCAAACTTAGCCGCGTAGAGGCGCTTGGTTGTGCCATCTGAAGTTTTCCCGATCGCCTCAGTTGCTTTAATGCTTTCTATATCTATACAATCAACCGGACAAATTTTGGCACATAGATCACAAACAATGCAATCATCCATTTCTACATCCAGTTGGTATCTTCCCAATTCAGGCACAGGCAGTTTCTGATGCGGATATTGAATCGTTGTCATACCGCTGTTCTGAACAAAATAATCCTTATCAGTTATTGATAATACTTTTCTGCTCTCTCTGGCCGCAAAGAAATGGCCCATAGTCAGGCCTAATCCTTTAAATACTGTAATGAACGCATGTAATACCTTTTTTATCATTTTATTACAGGATATATCTGCATCATAATCTTCTATCTGCTCCCATTATTGCATCACTGCAAGCCGCCACAAGCCTGAGATAAGCATACATAAAAATGCAAGAGGGGTTAAAACTTTCCAGCAAAAGCCCATAAGCTGATCAACCCTTAACCTTGGCAAAGTCCATCTTATCCATATCTGCACTGCAACAACCGCTAGGGTCTTAATCAGAATCCAGAAAATTCCCCATCCCATCCCGGTGGTCCACAGAGCAAGTTTGGCGGCACCAATATTAGGCAGCGGACTGTTCCATCCTCCAAGAAACAAGACAACCCCAATCATTCCCACAAGAAACATCATAGAATATTCGGCAAGAAAAATAAAAGCGAACCTTAGTCCGGAATACTCAACATGAAATCCTCCAACAAGCTCTGATTCAGCCTCCGGAATATCAAAAGGGGCACGATTACATTCAGCAAGTGAGGCAATAAAATAAATGATATAAGCAAGAATAAGATGCGGAGCCTGAAAAATATTCCATGCCAAGAAGCCACCCAAAGACTTCACCTCCCAGATTCCAAAGAAGTAAATATTCTCTGTACTGAGTATTCCCTGCTTAATGCTAATTTCCTGGAGATTCAGGCTTTGCGAGATCATAACCACAGAAATAAGTGCGATCCCTGCAGGAATCTCGTAAGAAATCATTTGAGCCACTGAACGCATGGAACCCAGCAAAGCATATTTATTATTGGAGCCCCAGCCTGCCATCAATATTCCAAGAGTTTCGATCGACAGTATCGCAAAAATGTAAAAAAGCCCAAGGTTAAGGGAGGCAGGAATAAGCTCAGGTGCCCAGGGTAATGCGGCAAAACCCAGATAAACAGAAACGAAAATAACTATGGGAGCTAATACAAACAGGATTTTATCGGCGGCAGTTGGAATGATAAATTCCTTTTGAAGCATCTTAATAATATCGGCAAATGCCTGAAGGGTACCATATTTACCGACCTCCATCGGCCCGATGCGATCCTGAATAAATGCCGAAATCTTACGCTCGGAATACAGGGCAAACAAGGTAAAAAGAGCCGTAAATGCAAATAATGCGGTAGCAACTAATACATATGTCAGATAGAATGTCAATTTATCGGGCTTATGTACGCAAACTTAAGTATTATGCTTATAAATGCAGACTAAATCTATCTATTAAAAAGAATTTAATTTAATCCCAGATCGGTTTATAGGACAGGTTGATCTTTTCCCCAAAAAATAAACGGGTACTCTTCGCGAAAGAAGGGGTATAATCAGAAACAAAAAACTGATGCCGTTTTGGAGGGTCTTCATTAAGTAAATTAAGCTTCTTAAGCCTTACTTTCAGATCCTCAGCAACTATTTCTGCTGTATTAATAATATCAACCTTACCACCGTAAAATGAAGCTATTTCGGGCTTTATTAACGGATAATGCGTGCATGCAAGTATCAGGCTATCAATTTTCTTGAGTTTGGGAGATGTCAAATATGAATTAATAACCGTTTTACTAATGTTATTATTAAAAAATCCTTCTTCAATCATAGGAGCCAGCAGCGGTGTTGCCAATGAGGATACTTCAATAGCCGGATTTATTAACTTAAATTTTTTAGCATAAATATCCGATCGGATAGTAGATTTTGTTGCAATCACACCTATTTTTTTGTACTTCCCGGTAGCGATCATCGCATTAACTACCGGATCTATTACATTGATAATTGGCACCCTGTCGCCGAGAAAATGCACAAGTTCATGATAAGCATGAGCCGATGCTGTATTGCAGGCAATAAGAATGAGCTTACAATTTTTATCCAGCAGAAACTTAGCGATCTTCAAACTATAGAATTTGATTGCCTCAGGTGATTTATCACCATAAGGCATATGAGCGGTATCACCGAAATAGATAATCTGCTCATTTGGAAGTATTTTCCGGATAGCATTTGCAACCGTAAGGCCTCCTATTCCGGAATCAAAAATTCCAATGGGAAGTACTGAACTCATGTTTCAAAAATAGAATAATATTTTGAGCACAAGACTTGAAATATGATCAAAAAAAAGAGGCTGTATCAAAATAAACCGATACAGCCTTTTTCTATTTTTTGA
>CAZGWG010000129.1:0-10925 GCA_964529165.1 uncultured Sphingobacterium sp. | reverse complement strand
ACCAATGACCTACTGATTACAAGTCAGTTGCTCTACCAGCTGAGCTAAGGAGGCGAAATGTATAAACCTTTAAACTATTTAGTATCTTAAAGAACCTTTCCTTTTCATACTGGCTATGCTTAAACATAACCCCCTCTGAAATGGACTGCAAATCTACGAAAATTTAGAGTTGGACAAAATTTTTTACAAAAAAAAATCGGCAGTCCTTTCGACTGCCGAAAAAGCCCCTAATTATTAGGGCTTTAGAAAAAAAAAGAATTTATAAAATTTCTTCCGACAGACTCGCCTCTTTATGATTACTGACTCTTGAACGGACTTTCTCCTTGTGTTTATCAAGTTGTCTTCTAAGCGACTCGATTGCTCTGTCGGTTGCCTCTTCAAAGCTCTTGCACTGCTCCTTCGCAAAGAGATCATTCCCCGGAATCATCAACTTTATCTCGGTAATCTTATTTGCTTCATCATCTGTATTCTCTAGTCTGAGGTATACATCCCCGCCAATTATCTGATCATAAAACAGATCCAGCTTATCAGCTTTTTTCTGTATAAAATCCAGCAATTTAATGTCTGCTGTAAAATGGATCGATTGCACTCTGATTTTCATATTGCCTCCTTTTTGTTTATATAAAATTAAGATAATTGTCTCGTTAAACCCGGCTTACAATGTTATAGTTTAGTCAAATTAATCATAAAACACTTATGCTTTCGGATGTGCCTGTTTGTATATAGATTTTAGTTTTTCTACCGAATTATGGGTATAAACCTGAGTGGCCGCCAGACTGGAATGCCCTAATAATTCCTTGATTGCATTTAAATCAGCTCCTCTGTTTAATAATGATGTAGCAAAACTGTGCCTCAAAATATGCGGACTTCTTTTATCCTGTGTTGAAACAACTGATAAAACAGTTTTAACTGTTCTGTAAACAAACTTCGGATAAACATCCTTCCCATTATCTGTAACGATCAATGTGCTGCTTTTGTTATCGAAGTTTTGACTTAATTTCTGAGATTTATAATCTTCGATCAATTTTGTCAGAGAAATATGGATGGGTATTATCCGCTGTTTATTCCGCTTTCCCAAAACCCTGATCTGCTGTTCATAAACATCCACATCACTATCCCTTAATCCAACCAGCTCTGCCAGCCGTATACCCGTACCATAAAGCAATTCGATGATCAGCCTGTCCCGTAATCCTGAGAAATCATCACTAAATTGGAATCCACCATCCAGGAGTGTATCCATTTTCTGCTCAGTAATAACAACAGGCAAACGTTTAGGAATTCTTGGCGCCTTAACCTGGGTCATTGGATTCGTTATAATTATTTCATTTCGCTGCAGGTATTTAAATAATGACCTCAGGCTAGAAATCTTACGATTAATAGTCTTCGCTTCATTGCCCTGATCCATAAGGCTTACCATCCAGCTTCTTACCTGCAGATGAGTAACTTTTACAAGATCTGATTCTGGTACTTCTAAAAAAACGAGGAATTGATTAAGGTCTTTCTGATAAGCTGTAACGGTAAGCGGAGAGAACCGTTTTTCAAATTTCAGGTATTGTATAAATTGGGCTATAAACATCAAAAACTATTTGCATATCCAACGAATTGAATATACAAATAGTTTATGAATATATCTAAAAAAGAAAAATTAAACAGTTTCGATGTTCAATCCTTGCTTATAAATAGCTTTCTTAACCTGAGTACGGCGGGTAATTGATTTCTTCTCGTAGGCCTGACGGCTGCGAAGTTCTCTTAATACACCAGTCTTTTCGAACTTCTTTTTAAAGCGTTTTAGTGCTTTATCCAATGATTCGCCGTCTTTTACATTAATAATGATCATAATCTACAGATACCCCCTTTCGGTTTTGGACTGCAAATCTACAAAAAATATTGAAAAATAAGTTTTCTGATCAAGAAAAATTAATTGCTCTTAGAGAGCAATTAATATCAGAATATCCTATGAAGCAAATAATATTATTTCAGTGCTTAAAAATTAAACTTTACTGTTTTTCAGTCTGGATAACCCTATTAACTTACTCTTAAGTTCAGTGGGATTAAAAGGTTTGGAAACATAATCATGTAATCCCGCAAGTTTAATTTTATTATGTATATCATTAGCCACTGAGGCCGTCAGGGCAATAAGCCATGGAGATTCTGGCTTATTCTCATAAAATGATAGAATCTCTCTGGCAGATTCGTAGCCATCCATTACAGGCATATGTATATCCATCAGAACGATATCATAAAACTTCTCTTTTGCCATTTCAAAAGCTTCCAATCCATTTACTGCAAAATCGGCCTTAACATTCCAGCTTGAAAAAAGCTTCTTCATTAATAAAATATTCATTGAATTGTCTTCAGCAACAAGAATGTTAAGCAAAGTAATCAGCTCTTCATTAGCAACAATATTGGGCTGAATAAGTGGATTAACAGTGACATCACCAGATTGGGATCTCTGATACTTTATTTCAAACTTAAAGGTAGTGCCGACATCAACTTCACTTTTCAACTCAATCTGGCTGTTATGCAGATCAAGAAGTTGCTTGGTTATTGCTAAACCCAGTCCGGATCCACCAAACTTTCTTGTAATTTTGTTTGATGCCTGTGTAAAAGGTTCAAAAATAATTTCCTTTTGTTCTTCACTAATGCCAATTCCCGTATCTGTTACCGAAAAAGCCAGTGTGACACTTTCCTCATCCGAATTAATCAGTTCTACAGCTAACCCGATTTCACCTTTTGACGTAAATTTGATCGCATTTCCAACTAAATTGAACAATATCTGTAATAACCTGGTCGGATCTCCGATAACAGCAATATCCTTTAATTTATCATCAAGTTCCAGCCTGAAGGAAAGTCCCTTTTCATCTACCTGGTACTTCAGGCCGCTATGAATCCTTCCAATCAGTTCAGCCGGATAGAATCCGATCTTCTCCATCTCAATCTTACCATAATCGAGCTTATTAAAGTCGAGTATGTCATTGATGAGGGCAAGAAGGCTCTCAGCCGAAAAATGAAGTACTTTCAAATTTTCTGCCTGATCTTCTCTGGGATTATCCGCCAGCAGAACATGGCTCATTCCAATCACTGAATTTAGCGGCGTGCGTAACTCATGAGACATGGTCGAAAGAAAATCTGACTTTGCTTTAGATGAATTTTCTGCCATTTCTATCGCAGCCTTTAACTGCTCGTTTAACTGCTTCTCTTCAACCTGCGATTTCTCAAGTCTTGAAATAGCATTATGAAAACCTCTCAGAAAATGATAATTTACAAAGATTAACTGAAAGAAGTTGAACATCATTACTGCAATAAATATCGGTTCACTCGCTTGTTGACCTCTTATGAAAGCATCTGATTCATTTGCGCCCTTTACAAAAAAATAAATGAAAACAGGAACCAAAATCAGAATGGAGTAAATCATCCCGAAACGATTGTCCAGCAAATAGAAACTTATCGTCATTGTTAGCAGAATGTACTGTATGGTTACTATACTTATCGCATTTCCGATCATGAAGATATTTGACCATACCAGAAAATTCAGAATTACAATAGCAGTATGTGCTGCAGGCCTGTGATTATGATAAAGCAATATTTGTCGCAAACCATAAATCAGAAGTGAAAGCACTACCAATATCCGCAATAATTGTAATGGAGGCCCCTCAATGAGGTAAACAACAGTAAGAAATAATGCAAATATTATAGTAATTGACATCATGTAGAACAGAATGTGAATTCTGGCCTTCTTTACAGGATCAATAATGTCTGACAGTACGGAGTTAATAAGATTAATTCCTTGAATAATAAATTTCATCAAGTTGGTGAAATTGCAAATTTCTTTTGAATTAAATATTTCTGTCCATCAAAAATAATGAAAATAATCTCTCAAAATCCGGCTCAGCTTACCTGATAAAAGACAATTCAATACTTTCCCCAAAATCGAAACCTCTGTATTTAATTCTTAAATGAAGTTTAATCCGAAACTTCTATTTGAGAATCTCTCTGGCTATAACTATTTTCTGTATTTCGGAAGTTCCCTCCCCTATGGTACAAAGCTTAGAATCTCTGTAAAATTTTTCCACCGGAAAGTCTTTGGTATAACCATATCCTCCAAAAATCTGAACAGCTTCCGTTGCCGTTCTAACACATACTTCGGAGGCAAAATATTTTGCCATAGCAGATTCCCTTGTAACATTTTTTCCACGATTTTTCAGATCCGCTGCCTGCAAGATCAACAATTCTGCAGCTTCAATTTCAGTAGCCATATCGGCAATTTTAAATGAAATACCCTGAAAACTAGCTATTGGCTGACCAAACTGATAGCGTTCCTTTGAATAAGATATTGCAGCCTGAAGTGCTCCTTTTGCCATCCCTAATGATAGTGCAGCGATTGAAATCCTTCCCCCATCAAGTACGTACATAGCCTGTTTGAAACCATCTCCTTCCTTACCAAGCAGATTTTCTTTTGGTACGCGGCAATTATCAAATATGAGTTCGGTGGTTTAAGAAGCTCTCATTCCAAGCTTATTTTCCTTTTTACCATGAGTAAAACCATCCGTACCTTTTTCTATAACTAGTGCAGAAATTCCTTTTGATTCACCTTTTTCACCGGTTCTAACCATAACTACAGCTACATTTCCTGATTTGCCATGAGTTATCCAATTTTTGGAACCGTTAACAATATAGTGATCTCCGTCCAGTACGGCAGTTGTATTCATACCCATTGCATCTGAACCTGTATTAGCCTCAGTTAATCCCCAGGCTCCTATCCATTCTGCTGTAGCCAGCTTTGGTAGCCAGCGAAGCTTTTGATCCTCATTGGCAAATGCAAGTATATGCCCGGTACATAAAGAATTATGTGCTGCAAGAGAAAGACCGATGGATCCACATACTTTTGAGATTTCAATTATAATACTGACATACTCAAAATAACTTAATCCGGAACCGCCATACTCTTCAGGCACCAGAACTCCCATCAAGCCCAGTTCACCTAATTTCTTGAATGTTTCTATCGGAAAGATCTGGTCCTCATCCCATATCATAACATTCGGTCGAATATGCTTTTCAGCAAAATCACGTACCATAGTAATAATCATCTGCTGATTCTCGGATAAACTGAAATTCATCCCGGATGATTCGGGTGCTATAATTGACTGCATAAAATAATTTGGTTAGATTACAAGTATAGCAATTATGACACCCTTTTTTAGCGATAAAACCGGTAATAGATACAGAACATAATGGTTTTCGGTTCAAATATTCTATAGAAGAAGCTTTATCAGCACTTCTTATTAATCTATTTGAAAGAAACTAAAGTGATAATATTTTCAGAAACTGCTTCCAGATTTTCTCTTGCATTGAGAAAATCAAGGCTGATCACAAAAGCATAGCCGGCAACCTTTCCCCCCAATTTTTGAACAAGACGAGTCGCTGCACTAACTGTGCCACCGGTGGCAAGCAAATCATCATGGATCAGAACCCTTTGACCCGGGAAAATTGCATCTGTATGCAATTCGAGAATTGCTGATCCATACTCTAGTTCATACGCCTCTTCAACCGTATTAAAGGGCAACTTACCCTTCTTTCTGATTGGAACAAATGGAATATTAAGCCTGTTGGCAAGCATTAAACCAAACAAAAAGCCTCTGCTTTCAATACCTGCAATTACATCTATCTGAATACCTTTCAAACGATTTATAAATTCATCAATTACTGCATTACAAAGACTGGCATCTTTTAATATTGGGGTTATATCTTTAAAAACAATACCGGGTTTAGGGAAATCAGCAACATCTCTTATGGCATTCTCTAGTTTAGTACTAATCATGGCTTCAATGCAATATATGGCTCAATTTTACGGATAATTTCTTCATTCAGTATGGCAATATTCTTTAAATCATCAATAGACTTAAATGATCCATGCTGAATACGGTATTGAACAATTGCATTCATCTGTTTATATGTCAGATAAGGGTGATTCTTGATTTCTTCAAAAGTAAAATTATTTAGGTTAATCATCCTGATTAGTCCGGCATTCACTTCAATCAAATCTCTTAATTTCCTGAACTTAACAGAGTCTATCCCATATACTTCCAGCAATTGCTCTTTACGGTAAAAGCCACCTAAACGATTTCTGAAACGGAGAATTCGAGAAGCGAAAGCTGGGCCAATACCACGAATACCGACAAGTTGAACTGAGTCTGCCGCATTCAATTCAATAATAGCTGCAGAGACTTTTAAGAGACTTTCAGCCTGCTTGTAATTTGATCTGAAACCAGCAGTATCATGCTTTGAATAAGCGTTGTTTATACGAATAAATGGTTCAAGCCTTTTATATTGGTCAGGAGAGATTGAATAAATCTTCTTCAAATCTTCTCTTTTCAAAAACCTGCCACCCTTTTGTTCATAATTTCGGATTACCCTGATCTGTTTAAGCGACAATCCCAGTTGCAACCAATGCTCTTCACTGAGTCTATTGGGATCAAACTCAAAATATTGTGGATTAACCGTGTTTGACACCGTTTTAATCCTGCCCCTATTTTGCTGAATTTCATTTTGGTTAATAGCAGCTCTGAAGCGCTCCGTTTCAACTTTAAACCGCTCAAAATCATATTTTTGTTCTTCCACAAACAAAGGATATAGATAAGGAACTGCTAAAACGAATGTCATCAGAATAAAGAGCAAAAAAATGCCATTTAATTCCTTTTTAGAAAAATCAAAATATGATTTGATTGGATTTCTGCCATGGCTCATAATCTTAATTTAATTGGTTAAAGTAATTATAGATCTGCCTTGCTTTAGATTACCATCAGAGGCATTAAGCGGCATTGGGGACCATGAAAGGCATAGACTTTACATAAAAGTAATTTATTTATTTTTATTATCTGAGTCTTAATTACTCATATTTGCACAAAATTCAGCTGATATATCTGTATATTGAAGCTGGAATAAAATCAGAACACAACAATCCCACTGCCTTTTATCATGCAAATAATCACCAAAGAAGAATTTTCCAGAGCCACCAAGCTCGACAAAATTTATATGCCAGGGTTGGCTTCCATTTTGATGGAGCTTATGAAAATCAATGAAGTAAATAATGTTTTTCAAAAAGCCGAGCACCTCACTGGTACCAGTTTTATTGATAAAATACTTCAGGTTATTGGAATAACAATTGAGTTTGATGAAGCCGAACTAAAAAACATCCCCACAAAAGGAGCTTTTATAGTCATTGCTAACCATCCATACGGGGGAATCGAGGGCCTTATTTTATTAAGGATTATGTGTATGATCAGGGAAGATTCGAAATTAATGGCAAATTTCTTGCTAAAAAAAATACCCAACCTTAGCGAATACTTCATTGCAGTAAATCCTTTTGAGACTATTGAACATTCATCAAGTATCAGCGGGATTAAGCAAACGCTTGAGCTTCTGAGATCAGGCACCCCTATCGGAATATTTCCTGCAGGTGAAGTTTCAACATTCAAGGCGGATACCCAGCAAATAACCGACAGATTATGGCATCCGGTTGTAGGAAAACTGATTGCTAAAGCCAATGTTCCTGTAGTTCCAGTTTATTTTCACGGAAACAATGGACTTCTTTTTAATCTGCTTAGTTATATACATCCCGCATTAAGAACGGCTAAATTACCTTCAGAACTATTTAATAAGCGCGGGCATAAAATCAAACTCAGAATTGGAAAACCAATTTTGCCATCTGATCTTGATTATCAACATGATTCGGCAAAATTACTTGACTTTCTTCGTGCTAAAACGTACGCTTTAGGTGCCGGACTTGAAAATCAACGAAACATATTTAATCCAAGAAATATTTTCAGAGTAAAAAAAAAGGCTGAAGCCATTATTCCTGAACTTGATAATCAAATACTTTTAAAAGAGGTTAATAGCCTCGGCGAATATAAAATATGGTCAGAAAAGAACTATGAGATTTATATTTCCCCGTCTACGGCATTACCCAATATTATCAAGGAAATTGGACGACTCAGGGAAATAACCTTCAGAGAAGTTGGAGAAGGCACGAACAAATCAACCGATCTGGATGAATATGATATTTATTATAATCATTTATTCATCTGGGATAAAGAGAGTAACATGATTGTTGGAGCTTATCGGATCGGCAAGGGAGATGAAATCTTCTATAGTTTAGGAAAAAGAGGGTTTTATCTTAACGAACTTTTTAAAATAAGAGAAGAGTTCTATCCGATTTTACGACAGAGTTTGGAGCTAGGCCGATCCTGGATTCGAAAAGAATATCAGCAAAAGCCCCTGCCCTTATTCCTTCTCTGGAAAGGAATTCTGAAATATCTGATAGATAACCCAAGATATCGCTACCTTATAGGCCCTGTAAGTATTAGTAATAACTTCTCCAGATTATCGAAATCACTAATTGTTGATTTTATAATAAAGAATCACTTTGATCATGAACTTGCCCGATATGTAAAACCCCGTAAAAATTTCAAACTTGATTTTTCCAAAATCGATAAAGATTTGTTACTTCCATCCAATGAAAACCTTAAGGATCTGGACAGCCTCATTTCTGAAATTGAAAGGTCTCAGCTTAAAGTCCCGGTATTACTAAGACAATATCTGGCTTTGAATGCGAAACTCATTTGTTTTAATATTGATCCTAAATTTTCTGATTGCCTGGATGGATTTTTAGTTGTTGATCTTCAAAAAATCCCTGAAGAAATGCTTGAAAAACTGGGTAAAAATTTCGAAAAAGAAGCATAGGTTTATTAACTTAACATTATTTATATGTAAATTTAATGTTAAGAAAATAAGAATTGATATCCTCAACCATTAAAAGAAGCTTTAAACTATGCCTGATATTCCTGTTAAGTATATCTTATAGCAGGGCTATGGCTGATAATTTCAGCTTTGAATTCTATAGTGGAACCTTCAATTTCGAACTGGACCCAGGCTCTCAGGTAGCTTTTACAGATCCTCTTTCTACTCAGGCCATCCTGAATTTTTATAACAAACTGGATCAGAGCAATTACCAAACTGTTTTGAAAGCCTTACTAGTCTATAAAGAAAAGCATCAATTAAACGATTGGATCTATTATCAGTTGATTCGTAAAACAGCTCAGTCAATCAGTCCGAAAGCCGAAAATTATCACCGTTATACCTTGTATAAATGGTTCTTATTGAGCAAATCTGGTTATGATGCCAGGGTTTCCATCGGCAATAACCTGATAATATTTTATGTCAGAAACGATGAAAACATCAATGACATTCCATTTTTTAAAGTGGAGGGTTATAAGTATATGTGTTTGAATTATCACGATTATGGCAAAATAGATTTCGAAAAAGATAAAGTCTTTCCGGTGAATGTGGCTATTCCTGAAGCCAAAAATGCATTCTCATATAAAGTAACCCGGATGCCTGATTTCAAACCGGAATCCTATAATGAAAGAGAGATTCAGTTCAACTACCGTTCAAAGCCCTATCACTTTCAGGTCAAACTTAATCCGGAAGTTGAAAATATCTTTAAAAATTATCCCGGAGTTGATTTTGAATCTTATTTCAATATTCCGTTAAGTCATGAAACTTATCACTCCCTGATTCCAATACTGAAAAAAAACATCTCCGGTATGAATCAGAAAAAAGGGGTTGATTACCTGATGCGTTTCACGAGGTACGCATTTTTATACCAAACGGATGAGAACAATTTTGGGAAAGAAAAAAGACTTTCTCCTGAGCAAACCTTATTTTCAAAATATAGTGACTGTGATGACCGTGCGGCCCTGTTCTTCTATCTCGTTAAAGAAATATACAACCTCCCGATGATCGCTTTATTATACCCGACGCATATCACTATGGCGGTCAGATTTGATAAGCCGGTGGGTAATGTAGTCACTTACTATGGCGAGAAGTACTCGGTCTGCGAGGCAACGCCACAAGAGGAGAACCTACGTGTGGGTCAGTTAGCATCGTCTTTAAAAAATCAAAAGTACAGTATTGTTTATAATTATAACCCGATTCGTATAAAAAAGTAAATCCCCTTCTATCACACTATTAAGACTAAAACCCAAACACTTAAAATAAAGATTGAGTCGTCCTAAAATATAGGTTGACAATAAATAATGATATAAATATAGTCCTTGTCAGGTAATACTGGCGAGGATTTTTTGTTGATGTACAGCATGTGGTGTTTGATAGTTTAAAGCTAGATGTGGCCTTCGGTTATTATAAATGCCAACAGCTTGTTTAATCATCTGTCTGGCTTGATGTATATCCGCAGGTTTGCTGATCAGGAATTCGTGTTTAATGATTCCATTAATACGTTCAGCTAACGCATTTTGATAACAGTCATATCCGTCTGTCATAGATGGAGTAATGTTATGTCTGGCCAGTAATTGTTGATATTGTGATGAACAATATTGTAATCCTCTATCGGAATGATGTATTAAAGGGGCATTGATTTGTTCTTGTTTTACAGCCATTTGTATTGCTGCGGCAACGCCATCGGTATGTAAGCTACTATGTAGATGGTATCCTACGATCTTGCGTGAATAAGCATCGGTGATCAAACTTAGATAAGCTGTTTCTGCTTGAGTATCGATATAGGTAATATCACTCACCCACACTTCATTTGATCTGGATGCTTTTATTCCTTTAAGCAAATTGGGGTATTTATGCAGCCAGTGCTTGGAGTTGGTGGCCTTGTGATAAGCATGCTTTGGCTTGATCAGCATGTGTTCTGAACGTAAAAAATCAAATAAGGCATCCCTGCCAATCTTTATTCCTTTACTTCTGATTTGCTTGCTTAGTTGGTAATACAGCTTTCGTGTACCTAATCTTGGTAAATGAATACGCTCTTTGATAACATCTGCCTTTACCAGGCTAAGTTCCCTTAAACGTAACCGCCCGACCAACTCCATATTGACTCTATAACTCCATGTTGCTTTCTTTGC
>CAZGWG010000128.1:0-10932 GCA_964529165.1 uncultured Sphingobacterium sp. | reverse complement strand
CCGGCCTGCGGCCGGAAACCCCGCCCCTTCTTTTTAAACATTTACTGACGAATTCAGGACCCCCTTATTATTTGCCCGTTGATCATGTATAAAACATCATTTGGTCGTTATTAAATAATGCGGATCCGAGGCCGCTCTCAACCAGGTAATCCTTAAATAATGATATTGAGCGAAAGCTGGAACCCCCTTATCCCTTTTTCGCAATTTGTCACCGGATAACCTATCGGATCCAGCGAAAACCAAAACCTTCCAATAACGAGCGCCTGATAGGTCATCCAATACTTATCGGACTCAGCGAAAGCTCGATCCTTCCAATCTTAAAATAACTCAATTAAACCTGCTCGGTCAAAGCAGCGCCTTTTACTGAAGAGAGTCTTTTAAAAATCAAATAATATTAACCTCCCGTTCAAGAACGATCCCGAATTTGGTATTCACGCTCTCAATAATTGATTCTGAAAATTGATAAATCTCCTTACCGCTTGCATGGCCATGGTTCACTAATACCAGAGCCTGGTTTTTCCATGTTCCGGTATTGCCTACCACTTTGCCTTTCCATCCGCAATGCTCAATGAGCCATCCTGCAGAAATCTTGATGTAACCCTCCTGGGCAGGAAAATGAACAATTCCGGGAAAATCGGCTTTTAATTTGAGAAACTGTGCTTCAGGAATTACCGGGTTCTTAAAAAAACTACCGGCATTACCTATAGTGGCTGGATCAGGTAATTTGCTTACACGGATATGTGAAACGACAGCAGAAAGATCTTTAATACCGGGATTACTGATCCCTCTTTTCCGGAGTTCATCACTAATGGCCCCATAGGTGAGCTCAGGCTTAAAGATTTTGGAGAGTTTAAAGCTTACTTCGGTAATGATGTAAAGTCCCTTCAGATTCGACTTAAATACGCTATCACGATAACTAAATTCGCAATCCTCCTTATCAAACACCCGGATTGTACCACTAGCAATTTCAAATGCACGGCAGCTTTGGAAAATATCCTGAAGTTCTACTCCATAAGCTCCGATATTCTGCACTGGTGCCGCACCCACAGAACCGGGAATCAGGCTCAGGTTTTCGATTCCGGCGAAGCCGTTCTCAACACAGTAATTAACCAGATCATTCCAAACAACACCAGCACCGGCAGTCACATATACATCATCTCCCTTCACTTCATTGCGGATACCCGGAATTTTAACATGTACAAGGAGACCTGCAAAATCAGCGGTAAAGAGCATATTACTGCCACCACCCAGAATCAAACGGGGGCAATTCTTCCAGTGATCCTCTGCAAACAGTACCTGCAAATCATTTTCATTCCTGATAGCTGCATACCAGGCTGCATTGGCAGGAACTCCGAAAGTATTCAGGTTTTTAAGAGAAACGTTTTCGATTAGCTGCATTGCAATAATTTAAAGGAAAAATAGCATTTATTTCGGACTGAAATACTTTTTGGATGCAAGCAGCAGACCGAATTCTTCGGAAGGATTCTTTTCGGTTGATTTATGATGGATCTTGTGCGCTCTTCTGATCCCTAAAAGATAGCGATTGGTAGATTTAAAACTCTTAAAACGATTGTGTATGAACCAGTCGTGAAAAATAAAATAGATCATGCCATAGACCGAAATTCCAAGTCCTATCCAGAATTTATAATTCAGATCCAGCCTTCCATCCCACATCAGATATAGCGATATTACGGCAAAAAGCAGACTAAATACATCATTAAACTCAAACCAGCCGTGCCTCTCCCTGTGATGACTTTTATGAATAAACCATAAGGGACCGTGAAACAGATACTTATGAATAAACCAGGAAAAAGCCTCCATAAATGCAATGGTTCCAAGGATTATTGCAATATGAGAGGCTATTTGCATTACTAAATATCAGTTATCAGCGCTCAGCATTTGTTCAGGGAAAAACCTTTTAGCATTATGCCTGCTGTTTAAATATGGATGGCTCTGTTCTCAGTAGCCGCCATACTGGCCTCTTTAAATGCTTCGGTATAGGTAGGGTGTGCATGAGAGATTCTTGCAATATCTTCTGCAGATGCTCTGAATTCCATTGCAACCACTGCCTCGGCAATCATATCCGCAGCTCTTGGTCCGATCATGTGTACACCCAGGATTTCGTCAGTAGATGCATCAGCAAGCACCTTAATAAATCCGTCTGAATCATTACTTGCCCTTGCGCGTCCGCTGGCTTTGAATGGGAATGAACCAGTCTTGTATTTGGTACCGCTTTCTTTCAACTGTTCTTCGGTATACCCCACACTCGCCACTTCCGGCCAGGTATAAACTACACCGGGAATTAAATTATAATTGATATGTGGTTTTTGTCCGGCGATCACTTCAGCCACAAATGTGCCTTCATCTTCAGCCTTATGAGCCAGCATCGCACCCTTGATTACATCGCCGATTGCATAAACTCCAGGAACAGAAGTTTCCAGATGCTCGTTAACCGGGATCTTTTTACCGCGCTCCTCTAAGGTAATTCCAATATTCTCAAGTCCGAGATTTTCAGTATAAGCCACGCGACCTACAGCAACCAGGCAATAATCGCCTTCCAAGGTGATCTTTTCACCTTTCGGGCTATCAGCCGTTACGGTAACCTTATTCCCCTTTACACTCGCTCCGGTAACTTTATGACTTAACAAGAACTCCATGCCTTGTTTAGCAAGTACTTTCTGAAGTTCTTTACCCAGACTCTTATCCATGGTTCCAATAATAGAATCCATAAATTCTACGACGGTTACTTTCGATCCCAGGCGGGCATATACTGAACCCAGCTCAAGACCGATAACTCCACCACCAATCAGGATCAGGTGTTTTGGAATCTCCGTCAAATTCAGAGCCTCTGTAGAGGTAATGATGCGTTTACCATCGGTTTTCAGGAAAGGAAGCTGCGTTGGTTTTGAACCTGTTGCAAGGATCACATTTTTAGCACTGATAGTTTCTGAACTCCCATCGGCTTTGCTGACCTTTACCGTATTTTTATCGACCATTGAGCCCATTCCCTGATAGGCTGTAATTTTATTCTTCTTAAAAAGAAAAGCAATTCCACCGGTAGTGTGTGCCACAACTTCATTTTTGCGCTTAACCATTTGTTTCAGGTCTGGCTTCAGATCTTTCAGATTAATGCCATGTTCCTTAAAGGTATGAAGGGCATTGTGGTAATGTTCTGACGAGTCTAATAAAGCCTTTGATGGAATACAACCCACATTTAAGCAGGTACCTCCATAAGTACTGTATTTTTCAACAACTGCTGTTTTTAAACCCAGTTGGGCACAACGAATGGCGGCAACATAACCACCGGGACCACTACCTATTACTATTACGTCAAATTGCATTTTGGATGTTTTTTAATTTCAACCAAAGTTAATAAATATTAGGATTAATAGGATTATTGGATTAACAGGATTAGTAGTATTAGGAACACTTCTCTAATGAAAACTGATAGGAAGTATGAATCAAACAATCTTTCTAAACATAAAATAGGATTAATAGGATTATTGGATTAGTAGGATTAGGAAGGCTTCTTTAACGAAAAACTAGTGAGAAGTATAAATCATTACAATCACCCTAATCATAAAATAGGATTAATAGGATTATTGGATTAATAGGATTATTGGATTAATAGGATTAGTAGGATTAGGAATATTTCTCTAAAGAAAACTGATAGGAAATATGAATCAAACAATCACTCTAATCCTATCATCCTACAAATCCTATTAATCCTAGTCCAGACAGATTAGCCGGAATTAATTACATTTGATATTCTATAGCCAATTATTAAGCGCTCTTTTCAAGATTAAGCAGTATGTTTAAAATAAAAATCCGGATTATACTTTTCTTATCTCTGACTGTGTTCATTACAAGCAGTCGGGCTCAAACCAGTAGTTTTACGAGAGCTGATACATTGAGAGGGGCTTTAAGTCCGCTGAGAAGCTCATACGACATTAATTTTTATCATTTGGACATCAGGCTCGACATTGCAAAAAAGAAAATCAGCGGATCGAATCTGTTCAGATTCACAGCGGTACAGGATCTTAATCGACTTCAGTTCGATCTATTTGATAATCTTAACATCGAAAAGGTAAGCTACAAAGGGAAAGATATTCCATTCAGCAGGGAGTTCAATGCGGTTTTTATAGATTTTCCGGAAAGTATAAAAAAGGGGAGTCAGGAAGAGTTCAGGGTTTATTATAATGGGAATCCAACAATTGCTATCAATCCGCCCTGGGACGGTGGATTCACCTTTGCTACTGATCAGCAGGGTAAACCCTGGGTCAGTGTATCCTGCCAGGGTTTTGGAGCCAGTTCCTGGTGGCCAAATAAAGACCATCAATCGGATGAGGTTGACAGCATGCTCATCAGCGTTGCCGTTCCTAAAGGACTTATGAATGTAAGTAATGGCCGTCTGCTTTCTGTAAAGAATTTAGAAGACGACTATACGCAGTACAATTGGTATGTCTCTTATCCGATCAACAATTACAATGTCAGCCTTAATGTGGCTGATTATGTCCATTTTGAAGATAAATATCCGGGAGAAAAAGGAATTTTAACTCTTGATTATTATGTTCTGCCAGAGAATCTTGAAAAAGCCAGAAAGCAATTTAACGCAAACGTAAAGCCTATGCTCAGTGTCTTTGAGAACTGGTTTGGCCCCTACCCTTTTTATCGTGATGGCTTCAAACTGATTGAGACTCCTTATTTGGGAATGGAACATCAGACTGCAATTGCGTATGGCAATAAATACCTTAACGGATACCGGGGAAGGGATCTTTCGGGCACCGGACTTGGTTTAAAATGGGATTATATCATCATCCACGAAAGCGGGCATGAATGGTTTGGAAATAATATTACTGCAAAAGACATCGCTGATATGTGGATTCATGAGGCTTTTACGATGTATTCGGAGGTCTTATTTGTTGAAAGCAGGGAGGGGAAAGCTGCTGGTGCCAAATACATTGCCGGTATCCGTTCGAATATCATGAATAACAAACCTATCATCGGCATTTATAATCTCAATCAGGAAGGTTCCGGCGATATGTATTATAAAGGAGCCAACCTGATTCACATGACCAGGATCATACTGGATGATGATAAAAAATGGCGTGAATTACTGAGGGGGATCAATAAGGAATTCGGCCTTAAAACAACTACTACAGAAGAAATTGTAACTTATATAAATAAGGTTACAGGCAAGGATCTTACTAAGATTTATGATCAGTATCTGCGCTATGCCCAGATTCCTGTTCTTGAATACAAACAGGAAGGGAATGAGGTTTCTTATCGCTGGCAGGCAGATGTGACAGATTTCAACATGCCGATCAGAATCAAAGTTGGCAATAAGCTGGAATGGATTAAACCGGAGAATGAATGGAAAAAAATAAAAGTGAAATCTGTCTTTGCACCTGATACCAACAATTTCTACATCCGGCTTAAACAAATAGAAACGGGAATAACACAGTCTGAATAAAATCTGAAAATAATATAGGAGTCGTGCAACTTTATCTGAGAAACTGCGTCTCATCTTAATAAACACAAAGTTAAAGGAAGGGTAGCCTTCCACTAAAAACCCTTAAAAAATATTCAAGATGAAACAACTCAGAAAATACCTAATTCTGGCATTATTCATTTCCGCCGGGTCAGAACTCGCTGTAGGAAATACGCTCCTAAATACCGAAAACAATAAAATATTTCAGAAAGACGACGAGCGTCAGGTATCGGGATTCTCAGAAATTTCAGTTTCGGGAAGGCATAATGTTTATATCACCATGAGTAATACTGAAAGCTTAAAATTAGAAGGCGATGCCGATGCGATCAGTGAGATTGAAACCAAAGTAGAGAATGGTGTTCTGAAAATTCGCAATAAAAAGCAGCTCAAAAATTCTAATAAATGGAACAATATTGGCAAAGTCAATATTTATATACGAGCAAAGAGCCTGAATAACCTGGTGCTTAGTGGATCTGGTAATGTGGAAGTAAACGGAAAAGTAAAATCAGCCAACCTCAGTAATACGATCAGTGGTTCAGGAAGTATGTCGCTGAATATTGATGTTGAAAATTACGTAGCGGTAATCAGTGGATCAGGAGAGATTACTGCAAAGGGCAATGCAAGAAATGCCAAAATTACAGTTGCCGGATCGGGTGATTTTCATGGAAGCAGTTTGAAAACCTCTAATACCAGTGCAAAAGTAAGTGGCTCAGGAGATATTTCAATTATTGCCGATAAACAGTTGGAAGCGGTAGTGAGCGGATCAGGAGATATCAGGTATAGCGGTAATGCAGTTGTGAACAGCACGAAAAGCGGTTCCGGAAGAATTTCAAAAGGCCTCTAAGCTATTTTCTCGGGGACAAACTTATCGTAGCCATCATAAAAAAAGGTTGCTTCATTTGAAGCAACCTTTTTTATACTCAATACTCAATACCAATTAAACCCCCAGTAATAGCCTTGCCGGATCTTCCAGCAATTGTTTTACTCTTACCAGGAAGCCTACAGACTCACGTCCGTCAATAATTCTATGATCATAGGATAATGCAACGTACATGATTGGCCTGATAAGCACCTGACCATTCAGAGCTACTGGTCGTTCAACTATATTATGCATACCCAAAATTGCCGACTGAGGGGCATTTATAATTGGGGTAGACATCATAGAACCAAATACACCACCGTTGGTGATTGTAAATGTTCCACCGGTCATTTCTTCAATAGTCAATTTACTATCACGGGCCTTAACAGCTAATTCCATTACAGAAGCTTCGATCTCTGCCAGTGACTTAGACTCTGCATTTCTGATTACAGGAACTACCAAGCCCTTTGGTGCAGACACTGCTATGGAGATATCGGCAAAATCATTGAACACGATTTCTTCACCTTCAATACGGGCATTAACAGATGGGAAATCTTTCAGGGCTTCACACACTGCTTTGGTAAAGAAAGACATGAAACCTAAACCTACGCCATGCTTTTCTTTAAACTTATCTTTGTATTTGGCACGCAAATCCATTATTGGCTGCATATCTACTTCATTAAAAGTAGTCAGCATTGCTGTTTCATTTTTAACAGTAACCAATCGTTTGGCAACGGTCTTGCGTAATGAAGACATTTTTTCGCGTCTTTCCTGCCTTGAACCTGAAGCTGCTTTTACTACAGGAGCAGTAGCAGCAGGTTTTGCCGGAGCGCTTTCAGTTTTAGCGGAAGGTGATGCATTCAAAGCATCTTCTTTTGTTAGTCTTCCACCAACTCCGCTTCCTTTCACCTCTGCAGGATTTATTCCCTTTTCGGCTAATATCTTAGCGGCAGATGGAGATGGAGCACCTGAAGCATAAGTACTTGCTTTAGAATCTTCAACTTTTACAGCCGGACTTTGTGCTTCTGCCTTAGGGGCCTCTGCCGCGGGTTTACCGGCAGCCGGACTTCCGCCTTCCTCAATACTGCAGACAGGAGCACCAATCTCAAGTGTATCACCCTCTTTTGCAATCGTTTTTAAAGTTCCGGCTTTTTCTGCTGTAAGTTCAAATGTTGCTTTATCAGATTCTAACTCCGCAATTATTTCATCCATTTCAACATAATCGCCATCCTTTTTGATCCACTGGGACAATGTAACTTCGGAAATAGATTCGCCTACCGGCGGAACTTTGATCACTAAACTCATAATGGTTTTTCTTTATTCTATTAGTCAATATCAACAACTTTCTTTGCTGTTCTTTCTACCCGTTTTTTCACCTCAGAACCTGCGGCTTTGGCTTCAAATGCAGTAGCAATAACATATAATTGCTGTGCAATATGCTGCTTGGCATAACCGGTTGCTGTACTGCTGCTTTCTTTACGGGATACTACATCAAAATTGATGGATGAATTACGGAATTTTCTGGATATAAATGGCCATGGCCCCATATTCTCAGGCTCTTCCTGCACCCATATATGCTCATCGGCATTTTTGTATTTGGTTCTGATAGCTTCAATCTGATCATAAGGCAAAGGATATAATTGTTCAAGACGAACAATTGCAGTATCCTTAATTTTATCAGTCTGCTGCTTTTCTAGAAGATCATAATAGATCTTACCACTGCAGAACAATACGCGCTTCACATCAGCAGCTTTTACGCACGTATCGTCAATCAGCTCTCTGAAATGTCCATTGGTGAATTCTTCCAGTTTGCTTACGCATTGCGCACTTCTAAGCAGGCTCTTTGGTGTAAATACAACCAGTGGCTTACGGAAATCGCGTTTCAACTGCCTGCGTAAAACATGGAAGAAATTTGCAGGAGTGGTACAATTAGCAACCTGTATGTTCTCATCGGCACAGGCCTCAAGGAAACGCTCAATTCTCGCTGATGAATGCTCCGGACCTTGTCCCTCAAATCCGTGGGGAAGCAGCATCACCAAACCATTTGACCGTTGCCATTTTGTTTCGGCACTGGTTATGAACTGATCAATTACAATCTGAGCACCGTTCACGAAATCACCGAACTGGGCTTCCCATATTGTCAGGGCCATTGGGTTTGCGAGTGCATACCCGTATTCAAAACCCAGAACTCCATATTCAGATAAATGAGAATTATATATTTCGAATTTAGCTGCTCCATTATCGAGCATAGCCAATGGGATATATTCCTGTGCAGAATCTTCAAGGGTAATAACGGCATGTCTGTGTGAAAAGGTTCCACGCTCTACGTCCTGCCCGCTCACACGTACTCTGAAACCTTCCTGAAGCAATGTACCATAGGCAATCAACTCGCCCATAGCCCAGTCGAACACTTTGGTGTCAGACATCTTTCTACGCTCTTCAAAGAGTTTTTCAATCTTCTTGAAGAACTTCTTATCACCCGGCAAGGTGCTTATTTCTTTTGCAATTGAAAGGATAGTCTCAGCAGGCACTTTTGTATCTACCTGCTCGTATAAAGCACCGGGTTTTGCGAGCCGCAGGCCCTTCCATGAACCACCGAATATTTGATGTACTGCAGAATAGCTATGATCTTCTTTAGCTTCATTTAGCTTTTCCTGAAGCAAGGCACGGAAATTCTTTTCCATTTCCTTTGCCAGATTGGCATCAACGCTCCCCTGATCCAGTAATTTCTGATTATAGATTTCCCTAGGATTTGGGTGTTTCTCAATCGCTTTGTATAAAAGCGGCTGCGTAAATTTAGGCTCATCGGCCTCATTATGACCGTAACGACGGTAGCATAAAATATCTATAAATACGTCATTATGGTATTTCTGACGGTATTCAACCGCCATATTGATCGCATAAACAATGGCTTCAACATCATCCCCATTTACGTGAAATACAGGAGATAGTGTAACCTTTGCCAGATCCGTACAATAGGTTGATGAACGGGCGTCTTTAAAATTCGTTGTAAAACCTACCTGATTATTGATAACCAGATGAATACTTCCACCTGTTTTATAACCATCAAGTTTCGCCATCTGTAAAACTTCATAGGTTATCCCCTGCCCGGCAAGAGATGCATCGCCATGAATCAGAATTGGAGCAATACGTTTATAATCTCCATCGTATTTGAAATCAATTTTAGAACGTACCATTCCCTGCACCACTGAATCGACCGTTTCAAGATGTGATGGGTTAGGACATAAACTCAGGTGCACTTTCTTACCTGAACCAGTTTCAACATCAGTTGAATAACCCATGTGGTATTTCACATCACCGCCATAAGGTGTGTTGGCATCAAAACCCTTACCTTCAAACTCAGAGAAAATATCTTTATAGGTCTTTTGCATGATATTGGCAAGAACGTTTAAACGTCCACGGTGCGCCATACCAATTACAAACTCATCAATTCCGAGTTCAGCTCCCTTACCAATCACAAAATCTAAAGCAGGGATAACTGTTTCAGCACCTTCAAGTGAAAATCGCTTCTGACCTAAAAACTTGGTTCCCAGAAAATTTTCAAACACAACAGCTTCATTCAGCTTTTTCAGAATCCCCTTTTTGGTTTCAATACTGAAATTTGGCGTGTTACGCTCAGATTCCATTCTATGTTCAAACCATTTAAGCTTTTCAGGATTTCTTACGTATTTATATTCTACTCCAATGGATTGACAATAGGTTTGTTCAACAAGGGCCAGAATATCTTTTAATTTAGCGGGACCGATACCTACTTCAACACCTGCATTGAACACGGTTTCAAGATCACCGTTATCCAAACCAAAAGTTGAAAGTTCCTTTCCAGGGAAATAAGCTCTGCGTTCCTGAACAGGATTAGTCTTGGTAAATAAATGACCACGCTGTCTGTAGCCATTAATGAGATTTAATACTTTAATCTCTTTTAAAAAATGATCTGGAGTTTCTGTACTGACAACTCCTGCTTCAGAACCGCGGCCAAAATCGAATCCTTCAAAGAATTTCTGCCAGCCAAACTCGACTGCAGCCGGATCTTCTTTATATAACTGATAGAGAGAATCTATATAAGCAGAATTTGCGTTATTGAGATATGATAAATTTTTCATTTAAAAACAAAGTGTTTGCGACACAAAAATAAGATTTTAAGCATAGAATCGTGTAAAAGTGAATGCTAATTTGAAATAAAGAGCATACCAGGAAGCACAAAATATCTACGCCGGAAAATTAATAAAAAATGTTCAGGAAAACAGTCGAAATATGCTTTAAAAGCCATTAATTAATGGTTTTTATTTAGTTTTTATTTTACTAATAGTCAATTCGGGTGCATATTTCGGCGCTGCCAGATAGTTTATCAATTGATAATCAGACCGTTCGGCTGAACTTAGATTCCAGGGTTGATGAACGTTCGGCCCATCAAGCTTCGAAAGTTCAGGAATCCATAGCTTCACATAATCACCATTTGGATCGTATTCCATAGCCTGCTTAAGTACATTAAAATGCCGGTATTCTTTCGGATCATTTCCTACACCTGCAACATAAGCCCAATTCCCCCAGTTATTTGCAGGAC
>CAZGWG010000127.1:0-10951 GCA_964529165.1 uncultured Sphingobacterium sp. | reverse complement strand
TTCCGCCGCCGACAGCGAGCAACCGGGACTGATTCGAGTCCGGTTGACGGAGTCCACTTATATTTTAAGTTCGTACCAGTAGCCTGAATATCAAAACGTACAGAGCCCCCACGTAAAATAAATGTATCTTCTCCTGCTTCCAAAAATGGTGTTGTAATACTTAACTGCCGGTTAAGTATATTTTCACAACCAAACTCATTGGTTACTTTCAGACTTACCAGAAATTCCCCTCCTGAAGTATATTGGTGAGTAATCGGAGCAGAGACAGTTTTCATTGATTTCACACCGTCTCCAAAATCCCATTCCCATTTTACAATATTTCCATCAACTGCCCTTGATAGATCAGTAAAGGTAATAGCAGCATTATCACAACCGGGATTTGAACTTGAGAAATCTGCTACCGGACTTGCTCTTATTACTATAGTTTCTGTAAATTCTTTTGCATTACAACTTGTTGAATTCCTTACTCTCAAAGAAACTGTATATGATCCCGGATTGATAAAAGTATGCTTCGGATTCTGATCGATTGAAGTATTCCCATCGCCAAAGTCCCATTCCCAGGAAGTAATGGGATTACCATTATCCTTACTCCTATCTGTAAAGCTTATTTCAGTATTTGAGCAAAAATTACTTGTATTGGTGAATGAAGCTTCAGGCGGGTCAAATACATCGAACAGATAATCTATTTCCTGTTCATCCAGATTACATCCTGCAAGCGTGGCATATTTAGCTGTTATTTTGATTGTTTTCTGACCAGGCAGATTGTATCCAAGATCTTTTGGGAATAAATACTCATAAAAGGTAATGCCATTGCGTACAACCGGTAATCCTACGGGATCAGTCTGCGTAACCGGTGCATCAGTAGCATCAAGCTGCCAGGTTAAACTTGAAGCAGGCGCAGTCAGTGTTAACTTAAAATCAAGGTCCTGTCTTGTACAGGCACTTGTTATCTCTTCGAGAGTAATCTTATTAACGGCCCTGATAAACTGACTGGAAGCCAGGTTTGTTCCTGCTGAATAAGCATAAGATTCCACATCCCCAAATCCATAAGCAATTGCATTAAAACCATCGGAGGCTGACAAGTTAAATATCTGTGTATTATACTGATTCAGGTTAAGCTGCAGATAAGAATATTCCGTGTTATTTCTCAAAGTCGTAAAATTCCCTCCGGGTAATCGCCCATTAATCCTGAAAGAGGCCGCAGCGGAGGTTTTGATTAAAATATTCACGTAATTCTCTCTAATATTTTCCTTATTGGATGAGTAAACAGTAATATTTTTAATATTATATTCGATTGGGTTTAATATAACCATATCTGGATCGCCAACCCCTCCTCCTGAACAGGATTCGGTTAATGAATATTGAGCTACTGCAATCGCATTATTTGCTGATATATAAGCCGGTTGATTGTCAGGGTTTGGAGTTGTGTAAAACTCACCTGCATTGAGAACTGCAACCTGATTCCCATTATACTGAACCATCGTATTATTCTCTTTTGCAAGAATACGAACGAAATTACCCCTAGTCCTTACCCCAATACCTAGTGGGCTTCTGGAACTAAATGGAATAAATCCGTAAGATTTGCCCCAGCTATCGACAGGATAATTCTGTTGATATAAAGGATCTGAGGAAATACCCGATGGAATCAGATTACATCCAGATGGTATAATGGTAGAATTAGTTGTACCCGAAAACAGTACTATTTTTTTACATGCTGAAGATATGGGATCCACAAACACTTTTGTTCCTGTAAGATCCTCAGGCGACAAAAATTCATACAAATCTCCTGCATTTTTTAACAGGATACCACCAGGAACAAGATCATTTCCATTCTTTTGCAAAAACACTCTGGTTTCAGGTTCATTGGCTACTACAACTATATGATTTTGCCCTCCATCAGTAGGAATACCAACAGAGTAATTCATGCTAAAATATTGTTGGCCTAATGCCTCTACTGGCAATATTAGTGAAGCTGCAGAGCGACGACCAGCAAAAATATGACCATAAACCACTATTTTAGGCTTACCTGGATCGACCTTTACTCTTATTGACCTCCCTGCCAGCACTATACCAGATTCATTATCATTAATATAGGCCTGAGATCTTGGAATTTTGATTTCAATAACCGTGTTAGCAGCTGAAAGATTGAACGATTGAACAAAACTTCCAACTGTAACGGTACCTGTTGAAGTCTGTTTACCTGTTATAAATATGGAATACTCTGCCGGAAAAGATTCAATAACATTCCCACTTCTGTCTCTGGTTCCGGCAGGCATATGCGTTGGAAACACAGCCCAGAAATCAGTTCCTTCATTGGATACACTCTGGGCAATAACTTTTGTGCCTGAAGAAACCATCCAGATAGAAAGAAGCAAAAAAAATAAATATGACTGTCTGAACATTCCTCTTTGGGGCTAATTTGTCTCCCACCAACTGAACTCTAAGGTAAGATACGTTCAGATGAGCTATATCGGTTTATAAAAATAGAAAATAACGACCTTTCAAATCAATTAAAACTAAATAATGATATGAAATTGTTAAGGTGAACCTCTTTTGAAAGCTTCTCCGAAAATGCTAAAATCTGCACTAATCCATCATTTTGTTTATCTCCCGGCAGAAAACAAAAAAGCCGGCAGAAATACTCCGGCCGGCTTCCTATTATGAATAATTAACCTAAGCTCTGATTGATTTAATAATTTCTAAAACTGACTTTGTAGAGGCTATCAGTTCATCGTATTTCTTATTTTCCATCACATCCTTACTTACCAGTTTACTGCCCATTCCAACAGCACATACTCCTGCTTTAAACCAGCCTTCGATATTAGCTCGGTCCAGATCAACACCACCTGTTGGCATAAACTTAAGGTTGGGAAATAATTCTTTGATAGCCGACATAAAACCTGGGCCCAAAACATTTCCAGGGAAAAGTTTAATCACTTTTGCTCCTAAAGTCTCTGCTCTGATAATTTCACTGGGTGTCATGCAGCCTGGTGCCCATAACATATCGTATTTATCTGCAACCTCTGCAACACTTTCAACAAGTCCCGGACAAATAATATAATCTGCACCTGCATCAATAAAAGTCTGAGCCATAGCTCCGTCCTTGATTGTTCCAATACCCAAGTACATTCCTGGCAACTCAGAATCAACTACTTTTCTCATTTCTTTGAAATTAGCAAGAGCTGCCTCTCCCCTGTTAGTATATTCTACAGCCCGAATACCTGCACTATATAATGCTTTTAATAATCCAATACTAGTCTCTTTATCTTTGTTGAAATATAAAGGTAATATCCCCTGATCGGGTATTAATTTCAAGAGTTCTGCTTTCTTGCTCATCTGTATTATTATTTAAGTAAAACTAAGCCGCTAAATTAGCTAATTAATAAATAATTAGCTAAACTGAATCGTAAATCGAAGTATTTGTCCGTTTACGTAACATTTTGTTTGCCTTTAGGCAATAAAGCATGGATAAAACTTTTAATTATCGACCATTAATGTATTTTTGCTTATCCTATATTTGGATTTTTAATAATCTTCTTTCAATTAAATACAGAATTAAATCATGGCTAAAAAAGTCGTAACACTTGGAGAGATAATGATGCGTCTATCGACTCCCGATTTCAAAAGATTTGTACAAAGTGATAGTTTTGATGTTACCTATGGTGGCGGAGAAGCTAACGTAGCTGCTGCATTATGCAATTACGGATTAAACGGAACCTTTGTTTCAAAAGTTCCAAACAACCCTTTAGGTCAGTCGGCGATCAATCATTTACGCCGCTACGGTGTTGATACCCAATTTGTTGCAAGAGGTGGAAAACGATTAGGAATTTATTTTCTGGAAACCGGAGCTTCAATGCGTGCTTCACAAGTAGTTTATGACCGTGCTGATGCATCAATTTCTGAGGTTGAAATTTCAGAATTTGATTTTGATAAAATCTTTGAAGGAGCTGATTGGTTCCATACAACAGGTATTACACCTGCCTTGAGTGATAAAGCTGCTGCTTTAACTGAGGCTGCTTTAAAAGCTGCTAAAGCAAGAGGAATTACTACCAGTATTGATCTGAACTACCGTAAAAAATTATGGTCTAAAGAAAAAGCAAGAGAAGTAATGACCAGATTATGCCAATATGTTGATGTTTGTATTGGAAATGAGGAAGATGCTGACACTACTCTTGGCTTTACAAGCAAGGGTACAGATGTTACTAAAGGTGAATTGAACCTGGATGGTTACAAAGATGTATTCCAGCAAATGAAAGCTAAATTTGGCTTTAAATATATTGCCTCAACTTTGAGAGAAAGTCATAGCGCTTCAGATAATGGCTGGTCGGCATTAGTTTACGATGGTACTGAATTTTATCATACCAAATCATATGAAGTTCGTATCGTTGACCGTGTAGGTAGCGGGGATTCATTTGCAAGTGGGTTTATCTACGGACTAGTAACAGGTATGAAAATGAGCGATGCGGCTGAGTTTGGTGTGGCTGCTTCTGCAATTAAGCATACCATTCCGGGTGACTTAAATCATGCTACTTTATCAGAAGTTAAAGACCTGGTAGGTGGTGATGGTTCTGGACGTGTTCAACGCTAAACAAGTATTTGAAATAAGAAATCCGCCTGCGTCCCAGGCGGATTTTTAATATACAGAAATCTCTAAAAAGTAAGACTATGATTATAGATACCCTAGAAAACTCAGGAAAATACACCTCAGTTCATCCGCTTTTTTCAAAAGCATTTGAATTTCTGAATTCAATTGACCTTAAGACAATTGAACCTGGAAAATATGAGATCAGCGAAGGCTTAAATTATGCCGTGGTAGAAAAAGGAGGCATGACATTAGAAGAGTCTATCTCAAAATTTGAATGCCATAACAATAATATTGATATTCAACTTTGTATCAGCGGCAAAGAAAAACTTGGATGGAAGCCACGCAACGCTTGCAAATCGATGAAAGGCGAATATAATTCTGAAAAAGATGTTGCATTTTACAATGATGCTCCTGATACTTATTTCGAATTAACCGATAATCAATTTGCTATCTTCTTTCCCGAAGATGTGCATGCACCGATGATTGCTGACAGCGTGATCAAGAAATTGATTGTAAAAGTTAGATTATAATATCCTGGAAAGGGATAAATAATATTATTTATCCCTTTCCTCATAAAGTCCGTATCAGGATCCGTATATAATCCTGTTGTATTCCTTAGCCAAAGCTCTGCTCACTTCTCCAGGATTACCATCTCCCACAAGGTAACCGTCTACCTCAACCACAGGAAGGACATTTTTTGTAGTACTCGTAATAAAAACTTCAGAAGCATTTCTAAGTTCTTCAACACCAACATTTCTGGCTTCTGTATCAAATATTCCCTTTGAGATTTCCAGGATATGTTTTCTGGTCACTCCTTTCAGCATCCCTGTTTCGGGAGTAAGTACCTTTTTGTCTTTAGTTACAATAAAAATGTTTGCACGCGGACATTCACGAAGCAGTCCTTCCGAATAATATAGCACATCATCGGCTTGTTTTTCCCTTAAGATCGGCTGAAGCCAGATTGCCTGAAGATAGTCCAGAGTTTTAGCGTCAGAAAACTGCCGTTGGTATTCATGTGTCAAGATACGTATCCCTTTCTCGGACATTGTCTTAGGAATTTGAAACTCCTGTTGGCTAATAATCAGATTTGATCCTGAGATATTAAACCCATCCGGTGAAAAACCTCCGGTAAGAATGACTTTTATTCCTGAGTCGCTGAAGTTATTTATTTCTATAAGTTTTAATATCTTATTTCTTATTTCATCTCGGCTTTGTTTAATTCCAAGGCGCATAAGAACAGCTGATCTGAATAAACGATCCAGATGATCGTCAAGAAAGATAGCTTTCCCATCTATTGTTTTAAAAAAATCAAAAATTCCATATCCTCTCTGTACTGCGAGGTCGCTAATATTTAAATTCGCTTCATCAGAGGGGACCAGAGAATCATTCACCCAAACGTATAATTTACCCATTTTATAGTCTATTGTATTTTTTCAATATCGGAATTACTTTATCCAAAGGAAGAGCTTCTATTCTATTACCGTTACCTGATGTGGTTTTAGCAGCAAACAATGAATTTATTATTGCTTCTTCAGTTGCTTCAATAGCGGACATGAATAACTGCGAAGTAAAATCATTATGCAGGTATCCGGCATGAATCACAGACTGTAAAGGCTGATGAGGAACACGAATAGCTTCTGCAGTAGAAAAAGCGATGACGTAATCACCACTTCCGTTTGATGCTATCCCTCCGGACCTGGCCATTCCCATAAATGCACGTTTTGCTAAACGTTCCAGATTTCTTGCATCAAGTGGTGCATCTGTTGCTACAATGATCATACAAGATCCATCGACATTATTAAGCAGTTTATCACTGAACGAGAATTTTCCTAATTCCTCTCCAACCGGAACTCCATCGATCTGTAAAACTCCACCGAAATTCGTCTGCACCAGTACTCCTATGGTATATCCTCCTAAACTCTGAGGTAATTTTCTTGAAGATGTTCCTATTCCACCCTTATAACCAAAACAAACCGTCCCAGTGCCTGCACCAACATTTCCCTCGGCAACCTTACCTGCTGCTGCAGATTGAATCGCGTAAAGTACATCTTCTTTTTTTACATGACGGCCTCTTATATCATTTAAATTACCATCGTTGGTCTCACCGACTACAGCATTTACTGATTGTACCCTTTCATTACCATTCTGTTCAAGCGTGTATTGAATAACCGCCTGAATTCCTTCAGCTACATTAAGCGTATTGGTAAGAATGATCGGACTTTCAATAGTACCAAGTTCATCGATCTGAGTGGTCCCACTCAATTTCCCATAACCATTTCCTGAAAAAAAAGCAGCGGGTACTTTTGATTGAAAAACATTTCCTTCATGTGGAATTATAGCAGTCACTCCCGTACGTACGGAGTCTCCTCTAATCAGAGTTTTATGTCCAACTTTTACTCCCGGAACATCAGTGATTGCATTCATGGCACCAGGTGACAAAACGCCTATCTTCAAGCCCATTTCTCTAGGCCTTATCGAAGTTTGCGCCATAAGAAGAGCCGGAACAATGCTAAAAAAAAGAATACTGAAGAGTTTTTGCATAGACACAATATTAAACAATAATCCTAATTAAAAAGTTAAGGCTGACAGGTTTTAAAACCCTGTAGGCTTTTTTGTTTTTTATCTTTCAGGCTGGAAAGTTATCTTGCATAAAAATGAAATGGGCCGCATCACTACTCATTGCCATAAAACAACCTTCTTGATATAAAGACCAAATACTCATGCATAAATTAATTGTAAAAATAACGGCAATACTTTCAATTCTCTTGGTTTTTTTTATCCAGAAACCTGTTGCTCAAACGATTTCGAATAAATCAGGCATACTTAGCGGTAAAGTTATCTGTATAGATCCAGGTCATGGAGGTTCTGCTGCTACCGACAGTTACCGTCAGGGACCTACAGGTGAACGTGAAGAATGGATTGACCTTCGTGTTGGCCTACTCTTGAAAGAATTACTGGAAGAAAAAGGCGCTAAAGTACTGATGACCCGAAGTACTGATGTCCCATTCCCACTTGCGGCACGTTCCAAAATGGCTGTTGATAATAAAGCTGACTTCTTTATTTCTATTCACCATAATGCTACTGCCGACCCATCTGTTAATTTCCCGATCATTTACTATCATGGTCTTGCTTCAGAAAATCAGGCTGGTGTTACTTTCGGTAAACTTCTTGCAAAGAATCTGACCAAATACATGTACAAAACAAAAACTCCGGCAAGTGTAGTTTCTGATTTTACTATCTTTTCGGGTGCCGGCTCTTCAGTTTTAAGGGGCACCTATGGAATACCGGGCGTACTTGCGGAAGCATCTCTGTTCACCAATCCAGAGGAAGAAGCCCGCTTAAAAACAAAAGAACACAATTATAATGAGGCCCTTGCTATTGCTCTGGCTATTGAGACATTCTTTAAAAAAGGTAATCTTAGTATAATACCGAAAACTCCATCTAAATTCCCTCCTCAGTTTGCTACCTTACAGGAGGCCGATCGCATGAGTCCGGTGGCACGCCGCTGGCATCAGGATTATATTGACGGCAAGAAACTAATGAAGAAGAAAGATGCAGATTCACAGCAAAAAGCTTACGATTTGTTTACCCAATCCGCACGATCCTTTCCAGACTCTTATGTAGCTGCAAAATGCCATAAATACAGGGCTGAAATTTTAAGAAAACAGGGTAAAACTAAACAAGCTCTTCAGGAAGAAATACGAGTAAGAGAATTCTATCCTAATTAGTCATCGTAATTTATAGTCTCAAAAATGACAAAAAAAATAATTCTATTCATTGGTTTAGCATTCTTATTTTCACCAATACAGGGCCAATCACTGAAAAAATCGGATTTCAGAATTGTTGGTTACTATTCACTGAAAGCCGCAATGTCTGCTGATTTAAAAACAGTTCCCTTTAAAAAACTGACCCATATCAACCTTTCATTTCTTAATCCAGATACCCTGGGTAATTTCAACCAGGATCTTTCTGCACTTGCTCCTTTTATAAAAGAAGCACATAAGCACCATGTTATGGTATTACCATCAATTGCCGGAGGTGGAAAACATGATTATTACCACAGACTTCTAAAGGATGATAAACGGGCTAAATTCATCAATGATCTGCTCTTGATTACTTTAAAATATAATTTTGATGGAATAGATGTCGATATTGAAGGAAGTGATATTGATGAAAATTACGAAAACTTTGTAGTTGGACTTGCGAATGTTCTAAAGCCTCAAAAAAAGCTGCTCAGCTCCGCAATTGCTATTTTCTATAAAGATCAGTTAAGTGATCGGGCTCTGGCTCAATATGATTACATGACCCTGATGAGTTATGACCATACCGGCCCCTGGAAACCTTCCAAACCTGGACCGCATTCAACTTATGAACATGCACTTACTGATCTTGGTTATTTCAGAACGGAAAGAAATATCCCAAGAGAGAAAATTGTTTTAGGTGTTGGATTTTACGGTTATGGTTTCGGTCCAGAGTTGACCTCTCCAGCTTCAAGTATGAACTATGGCCAGATTGTACAGAAATTTAAAGGATCTGAAAAAACTGATCAGATCACTATGCCTGACGGAAAGATCATGTATTATAACGGGGAAGAAACCGTGCGTAAGAAAACCCTGCTTGCTAAAGAAAAAGCATCTGGAATAATGATCTGGCAAATCTTAGGAGATGCAACAGGGAATCGTTCCTTGCTAGACCTGATTAATAAGGTTGCTTATTCGAAATAAGATTATTGCAAACAAATTGAATCTAAAAGGCTTTATGCCATAAAACAGCATTGATGTTATTTTTTAATTCCTGACAAAACTTTCTACCTATTTGCCTTTCACTCATTCATTCATACCGATAACTGACTATTAATCAGATTAAAGCACATGAGTCTTAAATTGTTTTAGGAAAATTAATTCTTACAATGGGATCGAATGCTGAAATCATTAATGACGAAGTCGTTATTAGTAAGATATATATCATCAGAAATGTCAGGGTAATGCTCGATAAAGATTTGGCCGAACTCTATCAGGTAACAACAGGAAATTTAAACAAATCCGTTGCACGAAATAAATCCAGATTCCCTGAGGACTTCATGTTCCAGCTTTATGAAGAGGAATATAAAAACTTGATATTCCAAAATGGAATATCAAGTTGGGGTGGGACAAGAAAACTGCCCTATGCTTTTACAGAACAAGGAGTAGCTATGTTATCAGGGGTATTACGAAGTGATAGAGCAATTCAGGTAAACATTCGGATAATGAGAATATTTACCCGAATAAAGCATATTCTTAGCAATCATTCAGAGCTTAATCTTGAAATTGAAAAAATCAAAAAGAAGCTAAACAATCATGATAAAAACCTGGATATCGTATTTCAATACCTGGACGAACTCATTGGTAAAAACGCGGAGCAAAATCTATTCCCTGAAATTGGATTTAAAGTTGGTAAGAGATAAAATCCCTGACAGGTTGGGATGAGATATAACTGCACTAAGAAAATCTAAGACATGTAATAAATCCTTTAATAGGGATAGTAGTGATCCTTGATGCTTAACTCTTCCTGCAATTTCCTATTCCCAATTCCTTCAATCAAGCACTCGGTCAATCTCCTTCAAAAGGTGCTCCTCAGGATCTGAAAAGTACTCCCAGAAGAAAATACCTGCCAGTTTATTCTTCCTGATATATTTCGCTTTCATTCTGATAGAACGCTCATCATCGTAGGTAATGAATACCTTTGTATCTGGATTAAAAAGATAAGGAGCTTTGGCATGTCTGTCCCAATGTCGTTTATATCCATTCTTATTGATAAACTCTTTTCTCATCTTACTATAACCACCACCCTGTCCAATAATAGCTTTTGAACCAGAAACCAGCGGCTGATGGAGTCCATTATCCACTGCGTTTTCAGCTTCCCTGCTCTTCCCATAAAATGCAGCACCTAGTCCTATCTTATGTGCAGGAACTCCTCCTGCTATAAAATCCATTACTGATTTATGGGCTGAACTTGAGCTCCCCATACCTTTTGAAGGATAGAGATTAGTATGATGTGCTACTGTTTTACCACCATAATCATAAGTCATAATCAGAATATAATCCAGTATTTTTCCCACTTCATCCATTTCGGTATTATTCACAAAAGACTTTGAGCCACCTACTGCTGCCGTTAATAGATACTTTTTGCCCTTCTCTGCCTCAAGTTTATCAAGCTCTGTCCTGATCTCCCTGAACATAAGAGTAAAATTTTGTTTATCCTCAGGCCGGTAAACATTGCCTTCTTCACCCCTCATTGCAGGATATTCCCAATCAATATCCACTCCATCCAAATCAAATTGTCTGACAATATCTACACTGCTCTTTGCAAATAACTTTCTTGAAATTG
>CAZGWG010000126.1:0-11048 GCA_964529165.1 uncultured Sphingobacterium sp. | reverse complement strand
CGTTGGAATAGCACTTCATGGTATCTGTTATGACTTCTTCTTTGTTTCAGGACAGATATTTACAAATTCAAAGGCCGGTGAAAAGTATAAAAGTGCTGCTCAGGGCTTAATTACACTGGCTACTTATGGTGTTGGAATGTTGATTGGGTTCTGGGTTGCCGGAGTAGTAAGTGACGCCTATAAAGTTTCAGACAATCAGCACGATTGGGAAAAAATATGGATGATTGCTTCAGGAATAGCAGCAGTTGTAGCGGTATTGTTCTTGATTACCTTTAATCAGAGTAAAGAAAATCTGGAAAGAAAAACAACAATCTGAATGAAATCGAAGTTCTAAATTAATAGATCTTATTATTCTCAAATAAATGACTGATATTCAATCGTTAAAAGCTAATATTAATCAATCAGTATGCCGCTGGTGTTTTGATGAGTTTTCGATTGAGGACTTATGCAAATTTGCAAAGGAAATCGGACTGGCAGGAATTGATTTGCTCGGGCCTTCAGACTGGCCTGTTCTGCAAAAATACGGACTTCAGTCTACGATGTGTAACGGAGCAGAAATCAGCCTTGAGCAGGGTTGGAACAACAAGGTATATCATTCCAAACTGCTCAATAACTACAGAGAAATGATTCCTCTTGTTGCTGCTGCGGGTTTTAAGAATTTAATTTGTTTTAGTGGGAACAGGGAGGGAATGGATGATGAGAAGGGATTGCAAAACTGTGCAGAAGGCCTGAAGCAGATTATGGCCCTTGCTGAAAGGAATGGCGTTACTATTGTTATGGAACTTCTAAATAGTAAAATTGATCATATTGATTATCAGTGTGATAGAACTAACTGGGGCGTGGAACTGGTGAAAAAAGTAGGGTCTGATAATTTTAAACTTTTGTATGATATTTATCATATGCAGATTGATGAAGGAGATGTCATCAGGACTATAAAAGACAACTACGAGTATATTGCTCATTATCATACTGCCGGGGTGCCCGGACGACATGAGATAGATGAATCACAGGAACTTAATTATCCTGCGATTATGAGAGCAATACTCGAAACCGGATTTAAAGGATATGTAGCTCAGGAATTTATTCCTTTGAATCCTGATAAAGTTGGAGCTTTAAAAGAGGCTGTCAGGATATGTGATGTTTAAAGTAAAGAATAAGGAATAAAGACGATTAGGTCTTTTACCCTTATTCTATGGTTCTATAGCAATAAGGAAAAAAGAAAAAAACAAAAATAAAGGATATGGCTGATAATATTTATGATGCAATAGTGATCGGTTCAGGGATCAGTGGTGGCTGGGCCGCCAAGGAACTCACAGAAAAAGGACTCAAAACGATTATGCTTGAACGTGGCCGCAACGTTGAACATGTAAAAGGTTATGAAAATGCGACAAAAGGTCCCTGGGAGTTCCCTCATAGAGGTGGACGTACACAACAGATGATTGAAGATTATCCGGTGCTGAAAAGGGATTATCCACTTAGCGAAAAGAATTTGAACTTCTGGGCGAGCGATAAGGACAGCCCTTATACAGAAGTCAAGCGTTTCGACTGGTATCGTGGATATCATGTTGGCGGGAGATCATTAATGTGGGGGCGCCAAAGTTATCGCCTTAGTGAAATGGACTTTGAAGCCAATGCTAAAGATGGTATTGCTGTCGACTGGCCAATAAGATATAAAGATCTTGAGAAATGGTATAGTCATGTAGAACGGTTTGCAGGGATAAGCGGAACCAGAGAAGGTTTAGCGCAGCTTCCTGATGGAGAGTTTCAGCCAGGGATGGAAATGAATGTGGTTGAGAAAGAAGTAGCAGCCCGGATCAAAGCACATTATAAAGGAGACCGCCATATGGTTATTGGAAGGGCCGCTAACCTGACTAAGGCACTTCCTGGTCGAACAAATTGCCAGTATCGCAGTAAATGCTCTTTAGGATGTCCTTTCGGAGGATATTTTAGTACACAATCTTCAACCCTTCCGGCGGCTGTGGCTACAGGTAATTTAACCTTGCGTCCTTTTTCTATTGTCACTAAAATCCTTTATGATAAGGATACCAAAAAGGCTAAGGGGGTTGAAGTACTGGATGCAGAAACAAATAAAACTTACGAGTACTTTGCAAAGGTAATTTTCCTTAATGCCTCTACCTTAAATTCTACCTGGATTTTAATGAATTCGGCAACAGATATCTGGGATGGCGGACTTGGAAGCAGTAGCGGAGTGTTAGGACATAACCTGATGGATCATCATTTCAGACTTGGAGCATCCGGCAGAATGGAAGGCTTTGAGGATAAGTATTATTACGGACGTAGGCCAACTGGGATCTACATACCGCGTTTCAGAAATATTGGTAATGATAAACGGGATTATATTCGTGGATTTGGTTACCAGGGCGGTGCAAGTCGCGAAGGATGGGGCCGGAATATTGCCGAAATGAATATTGGAGCCGATTTTAAAGATACTTTATGCGAACCGGGTGCCTGGACAATGGGTATTACAGCTTTTGGTGAGACCTTGCCATACCATGAAAATAAAGTCACACTTGATAAAACTAAAAAAGATAAATGGGGTTTGAATGTTCTGGCCATTGATGCTGAGATCAAGGAAAATGAGCTGAAAATGAGAAAGGATATGATGGAGGATGCTAAAGAAATGCTCGAAAATGCAGGACTCAAAGATGTGAAGACCTTTGATACGGGCTACGCCCTCGGACAAGGTATTCATGAAATGGGTACTGCACGTATGGGACTGGATCCGAAAACATCAGTACTTAATAAATTCAATCAGGTTTGGGATGCGCAAAATGTATTTGTTACAGATGGTGCTGCAATGACATCAGCTGCATGTCAGAATCCATCATTGACTTATATGGCATTAACAGCTCGTGCTGTTGATTATGCAGTAAGCGAACTCAAAAAAGGAAATATTTAATTCAGGAAATTATGAACAGAAGAGAAGCAATACAGAAAGTTAGCTGGATTTTGGGAGGAACTATTATCGGTTCAAGTATATTTCTTGAATACGGATGTAATTCCAGCTCCAAGCAGACCTCAGATTTTTTTGATCAGTCAACCACCGACTTATTGAATGAGATTGCAGAAACCATACTGCCTAAAACCAACACCCCGGGAGCTAAAGATGCAAAGGTTGGCGAATTTATGAATGTGATGGTGAAGGATTGTTATACTAAAGCTGATCAGGAAATTTTTAAAGCAGGAATACAGACTCTGGAAAAGGGATGCAAGGATAAAACAGGTAAAACTTTTATGGACTGCAGTGAGGCTGAACGTACCTCATACCTAAGTACACTGGATGCAGAGCAAAAAGCATACACCGAAAAGAAGACTGCAGAAGAACCATCGCATTATTTCAGAATGATGAAGGAACTAACTCTTCTGGGCTTTTTTACATCAGAAATTGGAGCAACAAAAGCTCTGAGATATGTTGAAACCCCTGGAAGCTATGATGGAAACCTACCCTATAAAAAAGGCGATCGGGCCTGGGCATAAATGGAACAATTATCATTAAACCGCTGAACTATATTTATGAAGGAAGAAAACAAATCTGGTAGTTCCAGAAGAGATTTTGTTAAAGCCACCGCCTTAGCTGCGGCAGGTTTTATGATTATACCCCGCCATGTTTTGGGAGGTAAAGGGTTTATCGCGCCAAGCGATCGTTTAGTAATTGCCGGTGTAGGTGCCGGTGGTAAAGGCGCTAGCGACCTTACAGGTTTTGTAAGCGGGGGAAAGGCCGACATCGGGTTTTTATGTGATGTAGATGACCGCAGGGCCGCAGGTTCCGTTAAAAATTTCCCGAAAGCGAAGTACTATAAAGATTGGCGTGAGATGTTTGATAAAGAATCGAAGCATTTTGATGCAGTATCGGTTTCTACTCCCGATCATAATCATGCAATCACCACCCTCGCTGCTATGCAGTTGAAAAAGCATGTTTATGTACAGAAACCCCTTACACATGATATTTATGAAGCAAGAATTCTGACTGAAGCTGCTGTACGTTATAAAGTTGTTACCCAGATGGGTAATCAGGGTGCATCCAGCGATGGTACACGTAAACTAATAGAATGGTATAATGCCGGAGTAATTGGTGACGTACATACCGTTTATTGCTGGACTGACAGGCCCGTTTGGCCACAGGGTATTGCGTGGCCTACAACAAAGAGTGATATTCCAAAAGAACTTGACTGGGATCTCTGGCTTGGGACTGCTCCACAAACAGATTATGTAGATAAACTGGTTCCTTTTAACTGGCGCGGATGGTGGGATTATGGTACAGGGGCTTTGGGAGATATGGGTTGTCATTTGGTTGATGCACCATTCCGGGTTTTAGGATTAAAATATCCTACCGATGTAGAGTGTAGTGTGGGAAGTGTTTATGTTGATCAATTCAAACGGGGATACTTCCCTGAAAGCTGTCCTCCCTCATCTCACGTGATTATGACTTTTAATTCAGCTAAACAAAACAATGCTGAGGTTAAAATGCACTGGATGGATGGTGGAATTCAACCTGCCCGTCCACAAGAGCTGGGCCCTGATGAGATATTTGGTGATGGGGGTAATGGGGTATTATTTATTGGTACAAAAGGCAAAATGCTTTGTGATACCTACGGTAAAAATCCAAGACTTCTACCTGCATCCCGTAATGCTGAAATCAATGTTCCTGCAACACTTGCAAGGGTTCCTGGTCAGGAAGCAGGACACTATACCCAATGGGTGGATGCAGCTATTGCCGGATATGGAAAACAGGAGGTGAGTTCTGACTTTTCTATTGCGGGACCTTTGACTGAAGCACTTCTGATGGGTAATTTGGCAATCCGTGGTTTTGATATTCGTAAGCCCAATGCTTCAGGAAATGGATTTATTTACCCCGGACGTTATAAGAAGCTGCTTTGGGATGGCCCGAATATGAAAATTACAAATTTCGATGAAGCCAATCAGTTCGTAAAACGGGAATATCGTAAAGGCTGGACACTTGGGGCTTAGTAGAGATTTTTATGGCTGCTTCATATAATTCGGAGCAGCCATAATCACACATCTCAATACTCATAGCCCAACACTATTACTGCACCAGCAAATTGCACCCCCTGATATCACTATGATCGAATCTGCCCAGCACTTCAAAACTGCCATTTGGGAAGCATCTTCCAAGATCCTGGGTGGCGATGAATGAACAAGAATGAATATTGGCCAGATCAATAATATTTAGCCCTCCAGTGTGGTCACCTTGCAGTAATGTGAGCGGATCGTTGATATCTCTGATTCTGACTTTCATCCAGGGCGGACAGTCAAATATTCCTGACCCTTTGGAATAGGCCTGAGAAAGTAGTTCGGTCATGCCGTATTCTGAATGGATCACCCGGACTCCGAATCCTGCACAGAGGGCCTCGTGGAGTTCTGGTCTAAGAATTTCGCGGCGCTTTCCTTTCATTCCCCCGGTTTCCATGACAATAAGCTGTGGAAATTCAATGGCATGCTTTTCTACAAAGTCCATGAGGGCAAAGGTCACACCGATCAGTATTGTTGGAGTTTGAGCTAGTTTAAGCTCCTCAAGAGTTTGGAGCAAGCGATCATGATCATCAAGGAAATACCCGCTTTTAGGGTTTTCACTTAAATCAATCAGGTCATTGACCATATAGATCAGTGATGATCCTTTACGTTCAAGGTAGGAGGGAAGCAAGGCCAGAACAGCATATTTACTGATCTCTCCGTAAAACAATCTGAAAGCTTTTCTATAGCTTTTCTTGTATATATCGATATTCTTAACAAAATGCTTGCTTTGGGTCATTCCTGTCGTACCCGAACTGCTGAATACTATAGGTTCCTCAATATTGCCGCAGATTACTTTCTGGCTTTTAAAAAATTCTATCGGTAAAAAGGGAATACTGTTCAGATCTCTCACCTGCCGGGTGTTAAGGCCTAGATTGGAGACAAAGTGAGCGTATACCTCACAGTTTCTGATCTGATAGTTGAAGATCTCAATAGACAGCTTTTCAAATTCCGAAGGACCGGAAATAGAGAAAATGAGATCTGGGTTTATCTGTTGCACATACAAAGATATGGAATGTGTTGTTAGTTGAGCCCCGATAGTCATCGGGTTCAGAATAAAGTTTTAATTATTAATCGAATTAATCAATAGGTCCTTCCCCATTCTCAGTAATACAAATTATCAAATTAGCCCTCGCAACTGATAGGATCGAACCTTCCACAAACCTTGTTCTATGCTTAACACTAGTTATATCGGTATAAGGTCCCTATAAGGTCGGTATAGGGCTTGCAAGAAATTCTTTGAAAGTATTATTGATTTGAAGTAAATACTAATTTAATAAAAAATAAGATCATATCCACGAAACCTTTTATCTACCATATTGAACAGTCAATTATCAATTCTCAACTCTCCACCCGATGGTTATTGGGTCTCAACTTTTCTTAATCGCTTCTTTGAAGTAGAATCCTGAAAGCCCGGAAAACCCGGCTGCGAGTCCGCCGATGATGCCGCTTAGTATTAGAACGATGATCCAGTTGAATGAAGTTTCGGGAAGTTTTAACATGTTGCCAACCCGGTTAGCCAGAATGTTTTCATTCGGCAGGGTATGAATTAAACCAATAATTATCCACAAAAGAAATATGGCCAGAAACGCTGAACCAAATGCCTGTTTGCCGGATCTTGCTATCCAGAAGGAGAGGCCAAATGAAATCGGTGCAATGATCCACCATGGAAGAAAAAATTGTAAGATCAGAGAAATTATGGCGATAATTAGTATTAGCATGATTTTTAAGTTTAAGATTTCTGATGTGTTATTTTTTATTTAGTTTCCATGAAGAAATGATGCGTTTTGACTTTTCATTTTTTGCCTTCAAAAAAACCAGTTCATTTAGTTTGCCATCCGACCAGGTATCGATCATGTCATCGTAATAATGACTGCCTGGATTACCCGACTCACCTCCGGGGAATACACCATACGCTTTTACATCCTTTCCAAGTGCAACAATCATTCGCCATGAAGGGCCGTTGCTCTCACTTGTTGCATTAACAGATGTTTTTGATCCACCATTATAAAGGAATTTTGATCCGAAACCTGCCACTTTGGCCAGATGAGGTACATGAGTCTTTTTTAGGTTTGCCCATGCCCAGTCGCTGTCTAAAGGCCCGAATTTTCTTTGAAGACTATCAACAGCAAATTTAAATGAAGCATTCACCAGATCGGCCCGGGTTTCCTTTTTAGCTGTATGTACATTATCCCACCACATTGCATCAGGTTCATTAAGCAACAGTTGTACATTTCTATCGCGGGAAGGGTAGCGCATCGGTGTATTAGGGTCTCCAAAATCGTCTTCCCAGATCTGAATCCCCAGATTCTTATGCCATAGCTCAAAGATGCTTGCCCCGATTTCATCAGCATCGAAAAACTTATTCCATTTACTGACAATGTTAAATCCTTCTCGTTCTGTTGCATTCAGCTTTTCGGAATCTACGAGACTAAGCAATGTCGGTAAAATATTTTCTGCAAGTATACTGTAATTGTCGTTTTGTAAGTTTTGAATGCTATCTACAGTTGCCTGTGTAATAACAGATAGCCTTTTGTTTATCCGGTGTGCACGTTCATAACCTGAATATTCCCAGTTGAGGTAATAAGGGTAGCTCTGATCTGATGGTGACTGATTGGCTGAACTGACAAAATTCCGATCCGGGTTCTTGACAGTTGGGTTATGTTCAGCAGGAATCCTGCCCTTCCAATCGTTTGCAGGATCAGTTCCATCAAGTAAAAATTTACCCTGGTCTTTCCATTTTAAGGGGAAATAGCCATTTGGAGTGATGGCGATATCATTCTCAATGCTTGCAAATACGAAATTCTGGGCTGGTGCCGAAAAATAGCTGAGTGCTTTGCGATAATCATCGTAATTCTTAGCCTTATTCAGATCTATAAATGTTTTAATATCATTTGATCCAATATGTGCTACCCATTTTAAAGCATGCCCGCTGGGAATATTATTAATCTTTGGAAAGTTATTTGGTCTTTGATCACTGGTATATACTACAGGGCCATGGTGGGTATACAAAACAGTATCTGTTACTGTCTGACCATTGCTAATCTTTATATTTTCAATTCGCTGCTTTACCGGATTCCATTTGTTGTTAAACCAGTATTCTTTTTTCGAAGCATCTTTAAATTTAATATTGTACCAGTCCAGAACATCGGCTCCTACATTTGTTACTCCCCATGCTACATTTTGGTTAAAACCAATAATAATTCCGGGCGAACCGGGGATTGAAACTCCGCAGGCATTCACATCGGATGATGCGAGCTGTATTTGATACCAGATTGCTGGAAGAGTAAGATCTAAATGGGGATCATTGGAAAGCAAAGGATAACCGCTGGCGGTTTTTTTACCTGAAAGTGCCCAGTTATTACTTCCAATACCCTCCTCAATTTCTTTGGTTTTTATATTGAAAGTGGTTTTATTTTCACTGGCAGATGGAACCTGAGGGATATTGATGGGATCAAAATTCCATTTTGTTCCAACAGGAATAATCGGGTCTTCCCTGAAAGGGTAATCAGGGAATAGGTTTTTTGCAATTTCCGCTCCGTATTTCTGTAATATATTATTCATGTAAAACTCGTTAGAACCACCGGCAAGGGTTGCAGACATGAGTTTTAGCAATAATGCCGAGTTCAGAGGTTTCCAATCTTCCGGTTTATAATTCAGAAGCTTAAATTCAATTGGATAATCGGAAGGTTTTAAGGAATGTATATAGGCGTTTACACCTGCTGAATAAGCGTTCATTATTGCCTTGATCTCAGGATCTTTCATCATTACTTCAACCATATTCTCGGCTCCGAAACTCATTCCCATACGTCGTTGATACCGATCCAGCCCAATTGCTTTAGGGCCAACAACTTCTGAAAGTCTTCCTGCTGCAAAACGGGTCTGAAAATCCATTTGCCATAGTCTGTCTTTTGCGGTGATATATCCCTGGGCAAAATAAAGATCATGATCATTTTCAGCGAAAATATGAGGGATCATCTGTTCATCAAAGTGGATTTCCACGACATTATTTAAGCCTTCAATTGTCAAATCTCTTTCATGAGCCTGTACCTTATTTTCAGCATTAGCCCAAAAACCATCAAAGGGATCGAGGAATCTGGCAAGAGGTGGAATGTCACCAAATTTATTGTTGAGTACATAGATCAATGCAAAAGCAAAAAGACCTGAAATGACTGCTTTAACTATTTTCATGGGAGCTTTTAAAAGATTAAATATGTTAAAAATTAATAGTTAATTCAAAATTATGTTTGCTTTTTTTGCATTTAAAAAATGTCAGAATTCTTTGATATCTATCTGTAAAGCAGGTATTTTACTATGCAAGCATAAAAAAAAGTCAAAATCCTTTGCAAGAATTAAAATATTACACTAATTTGTATAGTTAAAATGTATTTAACACCAAATAAATCTGAGAATTATGAACAGAAGCATTACTCGTCTAGCCTGTTTTCTAGCCTTGCTTACGCTGACCATTCCTATGGCCTTTGCTCAAAGCATTACTATTTCGGGAGTTGTCACCGACAAACAAACAAATGAAACCTTGCCCGGGGTTTCTGTTAATATTAAAGGTAAATCTATAGGGACATCAACCAACACAGAAGGGAAATTTACTTTCAGTACTTCTGAGAGTACGCCCTTTACAATAGTGATAAGTTATCTTGGGTATAAATCTGTTGAGAGGGAAATCAATGCTTCTGTTTCTGATTTAGTATTTGCCTTGGAATCACAGTCTATTCTTGGACAAGAGGTTGTCGTTGCTGCTTCACGGACGCCAGAGCGGATTTTGGAATCTCCGGTTTCAATTGAAAGATTCGGACATGCGGCTATACGTGAAACTGCGTCCCCAACTTTCTATGATGCACTTAATAATTTGAAAGGGGTGGAGATGAGTGCTCAAAGTTTAACTTTCAAATCAATCAATACAAGAGGTTTTAATGCCAATGGTAATACCCGTTTTAATCAATATGTCGATGGAATGGATAATCAGGCCCCAGGTTTGAATTTTGCTGTTGGTAACATTATCGGTATTTCTGAGCTGGATGTTGACAATGTCGAGCTTCTTCCAGGTGCTTCCTCTGCATTATATGGCGCTGGTGGTATCAACGGAACGATGCTAATGAATTCAAAGAATCCTTTTACCTCAGAAGGGGTAAGCTTTTCACTCAAAAGAGGGATAAATCATGTGAATGATCCTTTGAGAGGTACTCAGCCCTTTGAAGAAGCAGGAGTGCGTGTTGCAAAGGCATGGAACAAGTTTGCCTTTAAAACTACTCTTTCTTTCCTGCAGGCAGATGACTGGCAGGCATCTAACTATTCTAATTTTGACCGTACTGCAAGGACCTTTAAAAATGGTGACCGCAGTACCGATCCTAATTATGATGGAATCAACAGTTACGGTGATGAAGTGAGTCAGAATATGAGAATTATTGCCAACTCAGTTCAAACTGCAACTAATGCCGGAGTTGCTGCCGCAACCGGTGGTGCAATTCCGAATATTATTGGGATGATTAATGCATCTCTTCCACCAACGGCTACCCCTGCTCAGATCGGCGGCTTTTTGAGCGCTTTCCCTGCAGCTTTAAGACCCACTATTCAAAACGTTCTTCCCTTTAATTTTGGGTTGAGAGCAGGAATTATTCCGGATCAGGCTGTTTCAAGAACAGGTTATAATGAGGTTAATCTTGTTGATTATAAGACCAAATCTTTAAAAACATCAACCTCGTTACATTATAAGTTAAGTAATTCAGTAGAAGCTATTTTTCAGGCTAACTGGGGTTCCGGTACTTCAGTATATACTGGTTCAGATCGTTATTCTTTACGTAATTTTAGTATCGGTCAATACAAACTCGAGTTAAAAGGAGAGGACTTTCTGGTGCGCGGTTACACCACGCAGGAACGTTCAGGCGATTCTTATATTTCTTCTATCCTCGGAAGCTATATCAATGAAACTTCAAAAGCAAGTACAACCTGGTTTCCTCAATATATTGGAAATTATGTTG
>CAZGWG010000125.1:0-11060 GCA_964529165.1 uncultured Sphingobacterium sp. | reverse complement strand
AACAGGTTTATAATTGGTTAGTTTAAATAAGCTCCTGCCCATCAGGAGCTTATTTATTATATAGCGTTTTTAAGTTGCTTCTGTGTATATCTGAAAAATAGCTTGAGTATATATTCGTTTCAACTCTTAACTTTGGAATTAAATATGAAATCAAGGACCCTGCTTTTTACGACTTGTTCTATTCTGCCTTTACTCATCCTAACTGCATGTGTAAAGGATGAGAATGCGCCTATGCCAAAAAGCACGGTTTCAAGATTGTATGTTTCAAATGCCGACACTGATGCATCAGTAACAAATACTCTGATCTTTGATCCGGCAGATCAGGCAAAATTTAACGAACCTTATAAATTCAATTCTCAATTACCCGATGGTAATGGCATTTTGTTCGATCCCTATTCCGGTATTGTATATCAGGTTAGTAGATTGAATAAAAATGTCAAATCCTTTAAGGTGAATACAGATGGTAGTCTGGTGAATAAGAATTCCTTTGTTCATGAAGGTTTACTTAGTGCACGGGAAATGGCTTTTGATCGGTCGAGAGATATACTCTATATATCCAGTAATGTCGATAGTGCAATTTATGTTTATAATAGTGTAAGCACACTTAAAGATATTGTTTTGGCTGATAAGAAACTTAAACTTAATGGTCAGCCCTGGGGTATGCATCTCGATAATGACCGGCTTTTTGTGGTGATCGATCAGACAAGGGCTGAAGTACAGCTATTTGAAAATGCTTCAGCTCTGGAGGTAGGGCAGATAGTTCCAACAAAGAAAATTATGGTTACAGGGGCTGCCAGACTTCATGGTATTACCTATTCATCTTCCAGAGATGTCCTGATTCTGACAGATATTGCTGAAGCGACATCTGCCGGTTTCGATACAGATGGTTCCATCCATATCATCACAGATGCAAACTCGAAATTCACTGAAGCCGGAGATCCGGTAACCCCTTCAAAAACAATTAAAGGGGCTCTCACAGGACTTGGAAATCCGGTTGATGTAGCCTGGGATGACAGAGAGGATAAAGATCTGATCTATATTGCTGAAAAAGCAAGACGGAAAATTCTTGTTTTCAATTATGCCGGTACAGGGAATATTGCCCCTTCATTTATTGCGGATCTGAGCAGCAGCCCTGAAGCTATTTACCTTGACGCGCGTTAAGCAATATTTGAATTCTTATAAATGAAGGTTTTTTCTTTACTTTGAAGATAAATTAAAAAGATATGTATTCTACTTTATTAGGCTTACACTCCGGACTACGGTATATAGTCCTGCTATTATTAGCTATTGCTTTATTACTGGCTTTAGTTGGATTATTTGGTAAAAAACCATATACAGAAACCAACCGCAAAGTAAATCTGTTCACAATGATCTTTACTCATACACAATTTCTTGTGGGATTGATTCTTTATTTTTTTAGCCCGGTAGTAAATTATTCAAATATGGGTGAAGCAATGAAAGATGCAACAATCCGTTACTGGACGGTTGAACATGCTGTAATGATGCTTTTTGCAATTGTCCTGATTACAGTAGGACATTCCCGTTCTAAGAAGTCCGCAGAAACTTTTAATAAGCACAGATCGATAGCATTGTACTATGGTTTGGCAGTTTTGGTTATTGTGGTGGCAATTTATCAAAGTGGTCGACCAATTTTGGGTTAAACATTACAGAACCTACGTTACCTTGCCCGGCTAATTCGTATTAGCTTCATAGCTAATAAAAAACAACGAATACAAATGAAAAAATTTGCAATGTCAAATTTCTTTTTATTTTTGTGAGCGATGAACATCAAACAAAATACAGCAAATTGGTGGTGCACTTCAAAACAGGGCGCAGGGAACAGGTATTTTGATCAATTTTAATCAAGCAAAACCTTAAAATATAAAACCCGACGCCTGAGACGTCGGGTTTTTTTATGGTCTGTGATTACAAAAATTCGAAATCCTGATCAGACAATATTAATGATTATGAAGAAATATAAACTATACACTTCCCACAAAAAATTGCTTGCCGATACCACTACCCCGGTAAGTATATATTTACGTTTACGAGATGTTTTCCCAAGTAGTATTTTACTTGAAAGTTCCGATTATCACAGCAGGGAAAATAGTTTGAGTTATGTTTGTTGTGACCCAATCGCTGGTATAGTTTTAAGTGCAGATAAGTTGGAAACCTATTTCCCGGATGGGGAAAGGGAGCAATATCCACTGAAAGATCTTGAACTAAAGAAGCAGGTTTCAATATTCAGAAAACAGTTTGAATCTACTTCAACTGATGATTTTAAATTTATTTCAAATGGTTTATTCGGGTATTTCGCATACGAGAGTGTAGAGCATTTTGAGGATATAAAATTACACTCAAAATCGGCAGATGGCAGAGATATTCCTTTGATGCAATACCATGTTTACAGGTACATTATTGTTATCGACCATTTTAAGAATGAATTATATTTACTCGAGCACCGTACTGAAAAAAACGCTCCTGACGGACTGGAGAAGATTCAGTATCTGATCCAGAATAAAAATTTCCCTGAGTACAAATTCAGTCTGAATGGGGATGAAAAATCAAATTTTACCGATGAGCAGTTTATCAGCCTTGTCGAAAATGTAAAAAAACATGTTTACCGCGGGGATGTATTTCAGATTGTTCCCTCCAGAGCTTTCTCTAAACCATTTTTAGGGGATGAATTTAATGTATATCGTGCCTTAAGGTCAATTAATCCTTCTCCTTATCTGTTTTATTTCGATTATGGGGATTTTAAGTTATTTGGATCTTCACCCGAAGCGCAGCTTACCATTAAAAGCAATGTTGCAACCATTTATCCGATTGCAGGTACTTTTAAAAGGACTGGAAACAGCCTTCAGGATGCCGAGCTTGCTGAAAATCTGAAAAGGGATGTCAAAGAGAATGCTGAGCATGTAATGCTGGTCGATCTGGCTCGAAATGATCTGAGCAGACACTGCGATAAAGTTGAAGTTAAGTCATTTAAAGAGATTCAATACTATTCGCATCTCATTCACATGGTTTCTAAAGTGACGGGACAGTTACAGATTTCAGTTGATCCTTTTGATGTTGTAGGGGATACCTATCCAGCTGGAACACTCAGCGGAGCGCCAAAATATATGGCGATGCAGCTTATAGATCTTTTCGAAGGTCAGAAAAGGGGATTTTATAGTGGAGCAATTGGATTCATGGGCTTCAACGGCGATTTTAATCATGCAATTATGATCCGTTCCTTTCTGAGTCAGAATAATGTACTGCATTATCAGGCTGGGGCTGGGATTGTAGCCGACTCAGACCCGCAAAGTGAGTTGAACGAGGTGAATAATAAAATAGCAGCATTAAGGAAAGCACTGGAATTAGCAGAGGAGCTGTAGGATTGGGGAACAGGGAATAGGAAACAGGGAATAGGAAATAGAGTGTTTCCATTTCTTAACAAAAACAACAATAAATAAAAATGAACATACTCGTTATAGACAATTACGACTCGTTTACCTTCAATCTGGTACATCTGCTTCATGAAACAGGTCATCAGGCAACGGTATGGAGAAATGATAAATTCAAGCTCACTGATGTGAATGATTTTGAAAAAATCCTGCTTTCGCCAGGACCAGGCATTCCGTCTGAATCAGGCCTTCTGCTGGATGTGATTCGAACCTATTCACCTAGTAAGAGCATCTTAGGTATTTGCCTGGGATTACAGGCAATTGCTGAAGTTTTTGGAGGCGAACTATATAATCTGTCCCGTCCGGTTCACGGTAGGGCTACAGAAATAACCGTACTCGACGAGAATGAAAGATTGTTCAAGAATTGTCCAAAACAATTTAAAGTAGGGCGATATCATTCCTGGGCGGTTCGGAATGATCTCCTTCCTGATGCGATCAATGTAACAGCAACCGATCCTGAAGGAGTGATTATGGCATTGAGTCACCGGACACTTGACGTAAGAGGTGTACAGTTTCATCCTGAATCTGTGTTAACAGAGCATGGAAAATTGATGATCTCTAACTGGCTGAGTTGAGTTAAGATTTATGAAAATATGACTAGGAGTGATATGAATGCTAAGAACGCATCGAGCGGAAATATTCTTGACAAGATTGTTCTGAAGAAAAGGGAAGAAATTGAAGAAGCAAAGCGCAGAATTTCGATTGAAAAGCTTAAGGATAGTGAATTGTTTTCGCGTGAATGTTATGTTCTGCGCGATTTTATTTTAGATCCCGAACGTACAGGGATTATTGCTGAATTTAAGCGTCGTTCTCCATCCAAAGGAATCATAAATGATCGTTCTTCGGTTGAAGAGGTTACCAATGCTTACGCTGCAGCTGGAGCTTCTGCGCTTTCTATATTGACCGACCAGAGCTTTTTTGGTGGAAAAGATGAGGATCTCATCAGAGCAAGAAAAGTAAATAAATTACCTTTATTAAGGAAAGACTTTATGCTTGATGAATACCAGATTATCGAAGCAAAAGCAATGGGTGCGGATATTATTTTATTAATTGCCGCTATTTTAACTCCGGAAGAAATCCGAAAGCTTGCCGGATGTGCAAAAAACCTGGGCCTGAATGTGTTGCTCGAAGTACATAACAGGGAAGAACTTGACCGGAGTATTTGTGATGATTTGGATGCCATAGGAGTGAATAACCGAAATCTGGGTGATTTTTCGGTGTCTGTACAGCATTCTTATGACCTTGCACCGCATATTCCATCCCGGTTCTTAAAAATTTCTGAAAGTGGGATCAGTAATCCTCATACTATCAGAGAATTAAGCACTGCAGGATTTGATGGCTTTTTGATTGGAGAGAACTTTATGAAGGAAACGGACCCTGGAAAGGCAATGAAAGAGTTTGTATTAAATATTTAAAAATCAGTATTTTACAAATTTACCTTTGGGTAATCTGACATCCTGCTGTTCAATTACTCAGGTTTAAACACCTATCTTTGCAACTATTAATACATTTTAATGCCAAGACAAAAATTTTTTGATACTGCAGCTAAGCCAGAAAGAGCTGTTCTTGTGGGTATAATTACACCTGGTGAGACAGAAGAGCAAACTCATGAGTATCTGGATGAGCTTAAATTTTTAGTTGAAACTGCTGGCGGAGAAACCCAAAAAGCATTTACACAAAGGATGCAGCGTCCTGACAGAGCTACCTTTGTTGGTACAGGAAAACTGGAAGAGATTAGTGCTTATGTTAAATCTGAGGAGATCGATATGGTCATTTTTGATGACGAACTTTCGCCCTCTCAACTTAGGAATATCGAGAATGAACTTCAGGTAAAGATTCTTGATCGCAGTAATTTGATTCTGGATATTTTCGCCAAAAGAGCACAAACCTCTCAGGCTAAAACTCAGGTTGAACTTGCACAGCTTCAATATTTACTTCCCCGGTTAACGCGCCTGTGGACTCATCTTGAGAGGCAGAAGGGTGGTATCGGGATGCGTGGTCCGGGTGAAAGTCAGATCGAAACTGACCGTCGTTTAATTCTCAATAAGATATCCTTGTTAAAGGAGCGGTTAAAAGAAATTGATAAGCAAAATCTGACCCAACGGAAGAATCGTGCTCAGTTGGTCAGGGTTTCACTTGTTGGTTATACTAATGTTGGTAAATCGACAATCATGAATATGATTTCTAAATCGGAAGTTTTTGCCGAGAATAAGCTCTTTGCAACATTAGACACAACAGTTCGCAAAGTTGTAATTGAGAATTTGCCTTTTCTTCTCTCCGATACGGTTGGATTCATCCGAAAACTACCTCATCATCTGATCGAATGTTTTAAATCAACACTCGATGAGGTTCGTGAAGCTGACATTTTAATTCATGTTGTAGATATTTCACATCCCAATTTTGAAGATCAGATTAATACAGTAAATGAAACTCTGAAGGATATGGGCGCGATAGATAAGGAGGTGATTACTGTATTTAATAAGATTGATGCCTATAAACCTGCCGATTTCGACCCGCAATGGGCAGATGAGCATCCTCCTCTAACTCTTACAGACTTTAAGAATAGTTGGATGAACAAGGACAAAAATCCTGCAATTTTCATATCTGCATTGAATAAAGAAAATATTGAAGAGTTCAGGGTATTGTTATATGATAAAGTAAAAGCGATTCATACGAAACGTTATCCTTACGATAAATTGCTTTATTAAACAGTTTGGTAGTGTAGAGTGAATCAGAATTTATAAATATCTGAACATTCAGATTGATTTTTTTAATTTGTAAATTATCTTAATCCTTTTTTTATGGAATCTAAACGTCAACAGAAGTTCGCAGGAGTTATTCAGAAAGATCTGGCAGAGATATTCCAGCGGGAAGGATTGAATTTTCTACCCAATATTATGGTAACGATTACTAAAGTGAGGGTTTCACCAGATCTGGCAATAGCGAGAGTGTATTTAAGCTTTTTTAACAGTACGAATAACTCGCTTGCTTTAAATACTATTAAATCTCATTCAAATGAGATTCGTTACAAATTGGGTAATCGTATTAAGGATCAGGTTAGGATAGTTCCCCATCTTGAATTTTTTCTGGATGATACCAGCGAATATGTTGAGAAAATGGACAAGCTGTTTGAAAAGATTAGTAAAGAGCCACGTCAGGCTGAAGAACCTGGACAGGATGATTGATTGAAATGAGGATTATTCGGGAGCCAGTTAATTTCTATACACATCTTATTCCGGCGATTTTGGCCATCCCTGGTACTCTTTTTCTGTTAAACCGGGCTGATATGCCAATTGAATATACAGCAGCATGGGTTTATGGTATCTGTACGATTGTTCTCTTTAGCATAAGTTCAATTTATCATGGCTATCCTAGTACAGAAGCCGAAGTTAGATTTTGGCAAAAGATCGATCATTGCTGCATCTACCTTATGATAGCCGGATCTTACACGCCTACGGCTTTGCTTGTGTTTGATGGATATACCCGATGGACTCTCTTTGGGATGATTTGGACCATTGCTCTTGCTGGATGTACACTTAAAATTTTTAACCGTCTTCAGCATAAAGGACTTTCGCTTGGAATTTATATTGCAATGGGCGCGCTCATAGTTCCTTTAATGAGCGAGATGGCAGAAAAACTTAGCTTGTCGGCAATTGGTTGGATGCTTTTAGGAGGTGTATTCTATATTGGTGGTACTGTATTTTATTATATGGATAAGCCAATAGGAAGAAAAGTTCATAGTCATGAAATCTGGCATCTTTTTGTAGTTGCAGGTGCACTTTCCCATTACATTTATAATTATCGCTATCTGTTTGCCTGATTGAGCTGAGTTAATGTGGTCTTGAGAAATATTTAGTGCCGGTAATTATAATCATATCCCTGTTTTTTCGTTAAATTAGACTATGGCCTTCAATTTAATATTTAGTCTATTCCTGCATCTTAGTTTACTATTTGCTGATGATCGACCTGTATTTAAAGGCAAAAATCTGACAACCTTTATAAACAATGCGCTGATTTATCCTGAATACTCAAGGGATAATTGTCTGCAGGGTACGGTTAATATCAGCTTCAAACTGAATAAACAGGGCCGTATCTACGACTCAGAAGTTCAAAAAGGTTTCGGCACTGATCTTGACCTGGAGGCACTGCGCGTTGTTCGCCTGACTTCAGGCAAGTGGATTATGCCTGCTAATTATGATTCATTGGTTTCTATAGTTTTACCGGTAAATTTCGCACTTCGCGACTTTAAATGTGAGCAGCTTTCGAAAGATGAAATTAGTGCAGCAATAAATGCCTATCAGGCGAGGAAGGGAATGAGCGAAGTAATCTTTAATTATTACGACAAAAAGGAAGCTGGAGTAAATGACGAGGCTGGTGAAATGAGGATACAAGCTCTTAAATACCAGTTAGGATTTGATGAAAAATATATAGACCGCTTGCTAAAGCAGGCACTGCGTAAACTAAAACAGGAAGATATTGAGGGTGCTTGCGAAGACTTTCATATTATCAGAAGGTTGGGTAGTGATAAGTCTTCAACCTTTATTGAGAAGAACTGTAAGTAGTACCTTATTTTAAGTTTCAGAGGTTTAAATATTAATTCAATGATATGCTATAAAGAATGCTCTAGTGGCCATATCCAATTTTTAATTGGCGAATGTTTCGCATTTGTTCTCTTTTTCAAGTTAAATCTTACTTGAATAACACTAAAAATATATCAACCAGCCTTTCTAATTAATAACTTGTATGGCATTAGCTACTAGTGTTATGTTAAAAATGAAATGACGTTGATGGCTATGAGCAATCAGCTTGAAATCTGAAAAATAGCAGTAAAGTGAGTATTACTCAAATTTGATGGCTGAAAGCCCATAGCACTTAGCAAAAACCAATGACCAGTTACACTTAACATAACACTAGTTAATATTTTTATAAATGGTCTTTAAATTATCGAAAGATAAGATCTGGTTTCCTGAACCTGAACTTGCAGACGAAGATGGTTTGCTGGCATTTGGTGGCGATCTTTCAATTCAAAGGCTGCTTTTAGCCTATAGAAATGGAATTTTTCCTTGGTTTTCTGAGGGTGATCCTATATTATGGCATGCTCCCCATGAACGATTCGTGCTGTTACCTGAAAAACTAAAAGTATCTTCTTCAATGCTTAAGGTATTACGATCGGATAAGTTCACAATTACATATGATCGGGCCTTTTCTGAAGTGATAGAGGCCTGTGCAAATTCGGGCAGGAAAGGGCAGGAAGGAACCTGGATCACGACCGAAATGAAATCGGCTTATACTCATTTATTTGAACGGGGTTATGCTCATTCTGTGGAAGTCTGGGAAAATGGTCTTCTGGTTGGGGGTTTGTATGGAGTGCAGGTAAATCATGTCTTTTGCGGGGAAAGTATGTTTAGCAGAGTTAGTAATGCCTCAAAAGCTGCATTGATTTATTTATGCCGGAACTATAAATTCAGACTGATTGATTGCCAGGTTTATACCAGTCATCTGGAGAGTATGGGCGCTGGGTTTATTAGCTTAAAGGAATATCTTGCTGTTCTTAATGATATCTGAACACGGGTTTTTATCAAAATCGGATTTATTCTTAAGCTTTATTATTCATAAATTAACTTGTAATTTTTTGTTCAGAATGCAATTACCTTATTATATCGATCTTCTCGGAACTCTGGTATTCGCAGTATCAGGAGCACTGGCGGCTTCAGATAAAAATATGTACCGTGATATTTTTGGAGTAACGTTTACTGGTTTCGTTACTGCAGTGGGTGGAGGAACTCTTAGAGACATGATTCTCGGGGTTCGTCCGACCTGGGTTGTAGATGGAAATTATCTGATTGCGATAACTCTCGGAGTAATTATTGCGATTTCTTTTAAATACTATATCCTAAAATACCGTCGCACTTTTTTCCTGTTTGATACTTTAGGTATTGCTATTTACACAGTAGTTGGGGTTCAAAAAGCGCTTATATACGACGTTTCACCGCTTGCTGCTATAATTATGGGAATGTTTTCAGCGGTTATGGGAGGTGTAATCAGAGATACACTGATAAACGAATTGCCGTTAATTTTTAGGAAGGAGATTTATGCTACCGCCTGCTTGTCTGGGGCTGCTGTCTTCGTATTATTAAAACTGATTAGGGTAGATGATAATTTAAATTCATTTATTAGTGTTAGTTTGATCATTTTGATAAGGACTATTGCAGTCAAGTATCAGCTCACATTACCGAAAGTCGGGTCAAAAAAATCAGCTTAAAATTTCTTCAATATCTTTTGCTGTTAGAGATTTAACAAAGCTTTCTTCGGTTGTAATCAGAGACTCAGCCACTTTGCGTTTACGGTTTTGCAGAGCAAGTATTTTTTCCTCTACTGTATCCTTGGTTATAAATTTATAGATGAATACATTCTTGTTTTGTCCAATACGATGTGTCCGGTCAATTGCCTGCTGCTCAACAGCAGGGTTCCACCAGGGATCTAAAATAAAAACATAATCGGCCTCTGTCAGGTTAAGTCCTACGCCTCCTGCTTTAATTGAAATCAGAAAGAGTTTAATATCCTTATCAGATTGAAATTTCTTTACAACTTCCCCTCTTTGGGAGGTGGCTCCATCCAGGTATGAATATGAGACATTATTTGAATTAAAATATTGCCGGTAGATATCAAGATGCTTAACAAACTGCGAGAAAACCAGTACTTTATGCCCCCGGGTAAGTACATTTTCGAGAGTATGGATTACATTTTCAAATTTTCCTGAATCTCCTTCATACCCATCATCAATCATTTGAGGATGATTAGCAATTTGTCTGAGTTTGGTGAGTCCCTGTAATACCTGAATCTGTGATTTTTTAAATGAACCATCTTCGAGATTAAGGAGGAGAACATTACGGTATTCTGATTTGATTTTTTCGTAATACTCTTTTTGCTCTTCACTCATCTGGCAATAGAATAGGTTCTCAGTTTTGGGAGGTAATTCTGTGGCCACCTGAGTTTTGGTACGCCTTAATACGAATGGTTTGATCAGGGCTTGTAATCTTGTGGCTTTCTCTTCATCTTTTTTCTTTTCGATTGGTATTACAAACTCAGAATAGAACAAACTTTGGCTTCCCAGCAAGCCGGGATTAATAAATGACATTTGTGTCCAAAGATCATTGACTGTATTTTCTACAGGAGTACCACTTAAGATTAATTTTTGTTTTGATTTCAAGGCTTTTACAGCCTTGAATGATTTTGAAGCCGGATTTTTTATGTTCTGGCTTTCATCAAGAATGATATAATTAAAATAAAAAGTTTTTAAGGATTCAATATCGACACGACATATTCCATAGGTTGTAAATACAACATCAAAGGCTGTGAATTTTTCGACATCCTTATTACGGAAAGTTCCTGTATGTACATGAATTTTGAGTTTTGGAGCGAATTTTTTTGCTTCATTCAACCAGTTATAAACAAGTGAAGTCGGCATAATTATCAGAGAAGTAGTATGAATTCCTTCTTCCTGATTTTCTTCCTTAATTTTTTGAATCAGGGCAAGAGTCTGAACGGTCTTCCCAAGACCCATATCATCGGCAAGACAACCCCCAAAGTTGTATTTTTTTAGAAAGTGAAACC
>CAZGWG010000124.1:0-11184 GCA_964529165.1 uncultured Sphingobacterium sp. | reverse complement strand
ATGCACTATTACGACGTACCAGGGATTTTGCACAGATTAAAGGAACAGGAAATATTGATACTGAAATTGCAAAATATGCATTGAACGCGTTAAATGTTGATGAACATGGCCTTGATGAAATGGATAATAAAATTCTTCTTACCATTATTGATAAATTCAAAGGAGGGCCGGTTGGTCTTAAAACAATTGCAACTGCAGTTGGTGAAGAAGAAGGAACTATTGAGGAAGTTTATGAGCCCTTTCTTATTCAGGAAGGTTATATCATGCGAACTTCAAGAGGGCGAGAATGCACGGAGGCTGCATATAAGCATTTAGGCCGGATAAAATCAGGTGGCAGCAACACCTTGTTTTGATATTATGATTGATTTATATTTAAGTATAAATGTAAATCAATATGGATCAGAAAATTATCAATCTTTACGACGAATACACGCATAAGCCACTGAGTAGAAAGTCGTTTATGAACCGCTTGGTAAAGCTTACCGGAAGTGCGGCCATGGCTATGACCGCGCTTTCTGTACTGGAGCTGGGTTACGCAAAAGCAGAAACAGTTTCTGAGCAGGATGAAGACCTGGTCCTTGAAGACATTTCCTATTCTGGCGATGATTGTACGATGAAAGCTTATCTAGCCCGCCCAAAAGGTCAGGGTAAATTTGGAAGCGTGGTAGTTATACATGAAAATCGAGGTCTAAACCCTCATATTAGAGATATAGCACGAAGGGTAGCAAAAGCTGGCTTTATTGCCCTGGCACCTGATGCCCTCTCCCCTTTTGGCGGAACGCCCGCTAATACCGATGAAGCCCGGGCAATGTTCAGTAAAATAGATGCCTCCAAAAACCTGAATAATTTCCTGAAAGCTCTTGACTACCTGAAAACTAGAAAGGAAAGCAATGGAAAAACAGCTTGTGTCGGATTTTGCTGGGGAGGCCGAATGACGAACCTGCTTGCCGTAAATTCTCCCTCTTTGAATGCAGCAGTTGCCTATTACGGTGGGCAACCTGAAACTGTTGATGTGCCCAAAATAAAAGCTAGTTTATTACTTCATTATGCAGGAATGGATGAACGTGTAAATGCAGGAATTCCTGCTTATGAAACAGCTTTAAAAGCCGCTGGTATAGACTATCAGCTATATATATATGACGGTGTACAACATGCTTTCAATAATGATACAGGCGGTGAACGTTATAATGCCGATGCGGCAAAACTTGCCTGGGAAAGAACTCTGGAACTATTGAATAAAAAGATTAAATAAAAAAAGGGGCTGTCCACATGGATCAGCCCCTTTTTTTATTATAATTGGTATTAGTATAAAGTAAATTCAACTCTTCTGTTTTCCTGACGGCCTTTGGCTGTTTTGTTAGTTGAGATTGGCTGACTTTCACCGTAACCTGTTGCTTCGATACGTGAAGGATTAGCACCCTGACTTACAAGATAAGATTTCACAGACTCTGCCCGATCTTTCGAAAGTTTCAAGTTTGCTGCATCACTACCTACAGCATCGGTATGACCTGCAAGTTTAAGACTAAAGTCTTTGGATTTCAATAAATCAGCAACCCTGTTCAAACTTGGATATGACGTTGAACGTAAAGTTGATTTACCAAAATCAAATTCAAGATTGCGAATGGCTTCTGCAACCACTTTTCTGTCTTCCTCAGTTACTACAACCCGAACAGGATTAACTACTGTTGTGGTTACTTTAATTTCACAACCTGCGCCATCAACCTGTACTCCCGCTGGAGTATTTGGACATTTGTCAAAGTAATCAGACACACCATCCTTATCACTATCGCTAAGGAAACGCATTCTTTCTTTGTTCATCTCTTCCATATGCGCTGCATGTTTAGCTCTGTCAGCATCAAGAACTGCCTGAAGCGATGCATTTCTGGTGATATAATCATCCTGTAATGCTGCAACCGGGTTATAGCTTGACAATGGAGTTTTTGATTTGCTTCCTAAATTAAATTCAAGTCCGATATGTGAATAAGAGAATTTATCGTTTTGCATCCCTGCATAGTATCCATCCAGGTTATCAGCATCAACAAAATTCATAGTATATCCCAAATCAAGGTTGATAGAATTGGAAATGCCGAATTTAATTCCAAGTCCTATCGGCATATATGTTTCCTTAACACTTTCACCAGCTCTAAATTTGGTTTCAATTCCGGCCTTATCTATTTGAGTTACTTTATAACCCATAAAACCATAACCAGCAGTCATGTAGGGCCTTATTGCATTTACACGATTCATCCAGTAAATATTCGCAAGGGTTAAATTCGCACTTAAACTGGCGGCATAAGCTAATTTGGTTTCATAAGAAGCAAACGGACTTACAGGCGGCAGTCCATTCCCCCAATTTCTACTATTATCTGCTTTAAGCTTTCCGGCTACAAAGTCGGCTTGAATACCTAATGCAGGCAAAATTTGATTTTTCAACGTTGCACCATAACCTAGATCGGCTTTCCATTTTGTAAAATCGTTCTGTCCAGTAATTACTGTTGGCGCAAGAATACCACCACTAATACCAAATGACCAGGTGTTGAATGCCGTTGAAGGCGAGAACAATTTGGGGCTTTCAGGTTTCTCTTGAGCATTTGCTCCGGCAGTAACAATTAAGCTTAGTGCCAGTGCTGATAGTTTTAGAAAATGTGTTTTCATAATATATAATTAATTTAACTCTACAGTGCAATAGCTATACCATAAAATCAAATAAGCCTCCTGACCGTTCTATAGGCTATTTTTAAGGCAATCAACAACATATTCTTATTTCCTATCTTTGAACTAAATAATGGTCAGTAGCTCAGAATATTCGAAATTCATAAAAAATGAAGCCCTGAAACTGGGCTTCCAATTTTGCGGTATTTCTAAAGCTGAATTTCTGGAGGAAGAAGCCCCCAGACTGGAACGTTGGCTAAAAAATGGTTTGCATGGCGAAATGAGCTACATGGAAAATCATTTCGATAAACGGCTGGACCCAAGAAAACTTGTTGATGATGCGCGTTCTGTAATTTCTCTTTCTCTGAATTATTATACCGATCAGCAACAAGAAGATCCCCTTGCGCCCAAAATCAGTAAATACGCTTTTGGCAAAGATTATCACTTTGTAATAAAAGATAAACTTAAACTCCTCCTGGAGATAATACGTAAAGAAATTGGAGAGGTAAATGGGCGGGCATTTGTAGATTCAGCACCTGTTCTTGATAAGGTTTGGGCTAAAAAAGCGGGAATTGGATGGGTCGGAAAGCATAGTAATCTGATCAATAAAAATACAGGCTCATTCTTCTTCCTAGCTGAGGTAATCATTGATCTGGAACTTGAATATGATGTGACTCCAACAAAAGATCATTGCGGCACCTGTACACGATGTATTGACGCATGTCCAACAGATGCAATCGTAGCCCCGTATATGGTTGATGGAAGCCGATGCATTTCTTATCTGACCATAGAACTAAAAAATGAATTACCCATTGAGTTCATTGGAAAGATGGATAACTGGATGTTTGGCTGCGATATCTGTCAGGATGTTTGTCCGTGGAATAAATTTTCTGTACTGAATAAAGAGCCGGAGTTTAGTCCGCACAAGGAGCTTCTGGGACTTAAACAGGCCGACTGGCATGAACTTACTGAAGAAACATTTAATAAGGTCTTTAAAAACTCTGCAGTCAAAAGAACAAAATATGCCGGACTGAAGAGAAATTTAGACTTTTTAAAACCACTTTGAGGTACACTCCTGTCTCGAATTCAGAATCTGAGCCAACTCATCACATTTATTCACCATCCCGTCACATTTATTAGCAGACTGGATAAGGCTGCTGTATCATTGTTTCATAATAAAAAACAAGTGATAACCGGGTTTAAAATGGCCCGAAAATTTATGACCAATGAAACAATACTTACTACTACTCTTTTGTTTACTGAGTTTTGGGCTGCAAGCACAAACCAATACCGATGCACTCTATACTGTGAAGGGGCGTACAGCCGATTCGGTTACAAGGGAAAACCTTGACTATATAACTATAGGACTGAAAACAGATCAAAATGTCCCAATAAAATCTACATTAAGCCAGACGGACGGAACCTTTATAATTTCCGGAATTAAGCCAGGCAATTATATACTTACTGTAATCTCTGTGGGATATCAGACTAAAACGATAAAACTTGATCTCAGTAAGGGTCCTAACACTCTTGAACTTGATATTATCTATCTGAGTTCACGAACAAATCAGCTTAAAGAGGTACTCGTTTTGGCAGATAAACCAATAATAAAACAGGAAGTCGACCGGATCTCATACGATCTGCAGGCCGATCCAGAAAGCAAAACCAGTAACGTAATGGAAATCATGAGGAAAGTGCCATTAATCTCAGTAGATGGCGACGATAATATCATGCTTAAAGGTGATGCCAATTATAAAATCCTCATCAATGGAAAGCCCTCCAGTATGATGGAAAGAAATGCAAAAGACATTCTGAAAAGTATGCCAGCTTCAAGTATTCAGAATATAGAGGTAATTACAAATCCACCTTCAAAATATGATGCTGAAGGAATTGCAGGAATTATAAATATTATAACCAATAAAAAGGTAGATAACGGTTATAATGGATCTATAAATATGAGCCAAAGATTTCCGGCCGGAGGACCTGGAACCGGTGGCTCAGCAACATTTAAGCAGGGCAAACTTGGAATCTCGGCATATGGAGGCGCCAATACTTCCCAAACCCCTTTAATAGCCAATACAATTTCAAGAACGAGCTCTGGAAACACCAATACCAACCTATCACAGATTAGCAGCAGAAAAACAGATAGCAGGAATGCGTATTTCGGCAGCGAATTAAGTTTTGAGATTGATAGCTTACATCTTATTTCAGGACAATTAAATTTAAACGGAAACTCTAACGAAAACAGAAACTATCAGCAATCCTTACTTAACGGACAAACAGGTGTCTTGCAAAGCTACAATCTGGATGGAAACAATGAAGGAAATGGGCATGGCATGGATGCGGCTTTAAATTATCAGCTTGGATTCAGAAAAAACAAACAACAGCTTTTAACATTTTCATACCGGATCTATTCTTACCGAAACAAACAAAATAATGAATTGATAAGCTACAATCCTCTCAATTATAATATACCCGATTACAATCAGTTCAACAATGGTGGTACTATGGAACAAACCATCCAGATAGATTACATCCAACCAGTAAAAAAACTTACTATTGAGGTTGGTTTGAAAGGCATCCGCAGGAAAAACGATAGTGATTTCCGCTTCAAATACTTTGACGAGAACAGCGGCCAGTATGAGACTGATCCTGCGAGAACCAATGTTTTTGATAATACTCAGGAGGTTCTGGGCGCATACAATACCTATCAGTATAATTTAAAAAACTGGAGTTTAAAAGGTGGCTTTCGACTTGAACGTACTGTAATAGATGCAGATTTCATCTCAGGAAAGACACAGGTCAGGCAGGAATATCTTAATTTAATACCATCATTCAGCCTGAACAGAAAACTTAAAGATATGAGCAATATAAATCTGGCATTTTCACAGAGGATTCAGCGCCCCGGCATTTATCAACTAAATCCCTTTGTAGACCGTTCAAATCCCAATTTTGAGTCGACAGGAAACCCTGATTTACATCCTACTACCGGCAGTAATTTGTCTTTAGGCTACAGTAAATCAAAAAAAGGCTCTTTTAATTTCTTATTGGGATACCAGGCCTTCGAAGATTTGATTATGCCAGTCTCTGTTTATAATCCCACGACATTTATTACATACAATTCTTATGATAATACAGGCAAGGCAAGACTTTTTACTGCTAACCTGAATATAAACTATCCCTTTACAAAAAAGTTAAATTTCAGCTTTAATGGCGGCCTGGCACACGGACGGGTGGAGGGCATTGTTAATAGCATACTTGTCAAAAATGAAGGATTCATGTATAATTTTTCGTCATCCGGTTCTTACCGGTTTGAAAAAGGCTGGCGCCTGAATACAAGCGTTAACGTCAACGGACCAAACTTATCATTACAAGGAACCAGTAATTCCTATATTGGAAGCTCATTCAGTATCAATAAAGACCTGATTAAGGATAAACTATCATTCTCTGCAGCAGCGAATAATCCTTTCAAAAAATACAGAACAAATATCCGTGAATCATTTGGACCGGATTTCTTCCAAACCAGTAATTTTCAAACCTTTTACAGATCATTCAATACCAGCCTTAATTACCGCTTTGGGAAATTAAAATCAGCTATTAAAAAGAACTCAAGAGGCATCAGAAATGATGATGTTTCTAACAATTCAGGACAGTAAAAATGAAAAACTTAATAAAAAATCCTTCAGATATTAACAGGATAGAATTCTGGGCGGCAACTACAATGTTTGTATTCTCTATTTTCTTTCTTGTTTCAGGTGCCATAAATAATAGCGTTCAGCCTGGGAAGTATGAATTCGATGAGGCTCATCAACATTATTCATACTTTAATAACTATTTCTTACCAAGTTTATGTCGATATATTTGCTTTTATGCCAGTTATTGCCTGCTTACATTTGTAATTATCCCTCCGCTTAGTAGAAAAAAATACATTACGCTCAATATTATATTTACCCTTCTTATCTTTTACCTCATCAGTGTAGTTCTTGGGGTAAGCGACACCTGGACTCAGGGATATCTGTTCGATCAATATTCAGAAGATACCCTTTATTCTAAACTCTTTCAGGAATCAGCAATCTATTCTTTTTGGCTCTTGTTAATGTTCGCACTATATAATACGATAAAATTCTTTGCAATATACCTGCTCGAAAACTCTGACCTGATTCTGGCAAAATACAGAGTAATCACCCGGGATGGAATTTTTGCATTTATCTTTTGGATGATTTGTCTATTCCTCTTATTAATTGGGCAAATCAATACGGAAGTGGTCATGGTGATTGCAACATGTTCTCTTGCTGGTATACTCCTGTATTGTCATTCCATGTATGCATTACTGCCTGAGATTTTTAAAAAATCAAAACCGTTTAAAACTTATCTTAAAGATTTCTTCCTGTTCGTTTTACTCAGCACTATACCTCTATTTACTATATTATTAGTTCTTATTCCAAATCATCATAGTGAAATAGCATTTTTAACATCCCTGTTTAATATCGTATTTCAACTATTATTTACGGCTCCCCTATCCTGGTATGTTTACAAACACAGAACCACTGTTGATTATGAGATTAGAGGATTGCAAACCGCATTAGGTCGTTCAACAGCCGATCTGAACTTTCTTCGCTCCCAGATTAATCCGCATTTCCTTTTTAATGTATTGAACACACTATATGGTACAGCCCTCCAGGAAAAGGCAGAACGAACTTCCGAAGGAATTCAAAAACTTGGTGATATGATGCGTTTTATGCTCAGAGAAAATCTTCAGGAGAAGATTTCACTAACCAGAGAAATAGAATATCTGAACAACTACATAGCACTTCAGACTCTGCGCACCCAATCATCTCCTGATATTCAGATTCATACAGAAATTGAAGAACATACAGGTATACTGCAAATCGCCCCCATGCTGCTCATCCCCTTTATAGAAAATGCATTTAAACACGGCATCAGTCTGAAGGAGCCATCAAATATTCGTATCAGCCTGGTTTGCAAAGATAAAATCCTGTATTTCGATATTTCCAATAGCATTCATCCTAAACCATTGAACGACCCTGAAAAGGATAATAATGGCATAGGACTGACTAATGTACAACAAAGGTTGAAGCTCTTGTACTCCGGTAAACACGAGCTATCTATCCGCGAAAGCGGAAAAGACTTCTTTGTCCATCTGACTATTCAACTCGACTAATTGAATCAATAATGAAAAGCTTATTTTGCGTATTAATCTTTAGTCAGATATTCAATGCCTGCGAAGAAAGTTTGTATGATAAATCCGGCTTAAAGGAAAATTATTCAAAAATTCATTATCCGGCAGATCAAAGACCTTCAATTTTAACACTTGAATGTCCTATTATTAATGACTGGCTGAATAGAGAAAGTATGAGTCATTTTCTGAACAAGCAATTTCATTTGGATTTCTGAATAGTAAACTTTAAGAAAAGACTCATTTTAATAATACATTTATATCATGAATGCCATAGCAGTTGACGATGAACCTTTAGCGCTGGAAGTAGTGCGAAGTCATGCTTTAAAAGTTCCTTTTCTGAACCTGAAGGCAGAATTTACGGATGCCTTTAAGGCCATGGAATACATTCAGAAAGAAAACATTGACCTGATATTTCTGGATATTAAAATGCCCGACATTTCAGGTATTGATTTTATGAACAGCCTCAATAAAAAACCAATGGTTATATTCACAACGGCATATTCTGAGCATGCAGTTGCCAGTTTTGAACTTGATGCAATCGATTACCTGCTTAAACCATTTTCATTGAGCCGCTTTATCAAGGGATGTAATAAAGCGTATGAACTCTTCCAGTTAAGGAATAAAAGCGGTAACGCTGATTTCATTTTTCTTAAAACCGGTTACGAGCAGGAAAAAGTTCATTTTGACGAAATCCTGTACCTGGAAGCGGCCGGAAATTATGTCAATTTTGTCCTTAAAAATAAAAGCCTGCTTTCCAGAATGACCTTCGCCGAACTTGAAGTGATTCTGCCGAAAAATAAATTCATCAGAATTCATCGCTCCTATATGGCAGCACTAGCGGCAATTAACAGGATTGAAAGGCATCAGATTCATATTAATGATATCCAAATTCCTGTAAGCGAATCTTATATGGCAAATCTCAATGAATTGGATAAGAGATAATGCTTTTATTAAATTGGCAGAATGAAATATGTCATATTCCTGTTCATTTCTCTTTGGGCAATAGACAGTCAGTCGCAGCACCTTGAATTAAAAAAGCGGGCAGCCAACGCCTTAAACGGCTCTGATTTCTCAAAGAGCCTAAGCGACAATAGCCTAAGTCTAAAGGATCGTGAAAACATGCTGTTTAATGAAATTATGTCCGGTAATATTCCCCGCTTCTACAGAAAACTTTCCTTAATCAGGGATAAAATAATTATCAATGGAAAAATGATCAGGATAAAATATTATGTTCTGCCTGATTTTCTCGCTATTGGCTCTGATTCCGATTATTTCTATTGCCCGATGCGACCACAATTGGCTCAAAAAATTGCTGATTTGTTAAAGTGTAGTCTTCCAACTCGAAAGATTTCCGACAGAATATACCATACTGCAAAGGTAAAAATGATGCCCCAGCCAATTCCTCCATCCAAAGCAATGATCACCGTGCCGGTGTTTGAAAGACATACCAGAATGGTAAAACAGCAAAGGGAACAATCTATCAGGCGATATCCCTTGGGAAATCTGGTAGCTGGAAATAAAAAAGATGTTGTAATCTCAAATCTGATTTACAATTCCAAAAATCAACTTAGGGTTGCAATTTACGGCTGGCACAAACCCGATGGCAAGGCAATTCAACCACTCCATAACGGACATACAACAGATCATGTGGACTACAGCCATGGCATACGACTTATTCAGAACAAGTTATGGCTTAATGGAAAGAAATCTACGGTTCGTGCTATACTTGAATCAGAAACATTGCATCCACTGTTAAGCGATGAAGGGGTAATCAGGAAGGCGTATTACCCTTTGGAGTAGCTGATACCTGTTACTATTTCCTATTTCCTATTTCCTATTTCCTATTTCCTATTCCCTATTTCCCGAATTTCATCTTCAACTGCTCCAAATGATCATTAGTAATGGGTTTTGTTTCTTCTTTACCACTTTTCGAAGGATTTTGTTCAGAGCGCTGGGTGTTTGCTGCTGCCTGACGATCAGACTTTAACTGCTCTTTTTTTGCATTAAAACGGTTCCAAATTTTTTCAAGGCAGCGTTTCGTATACAATGGGAAATCACCATTCAACATCCAGTTATAATAACTTGGTTCCGATTGAAATACATCTTCCACAGGTCGGCCCTTATGTTTTCCAAAATTAATAACTTCAACCCCATCCTCATTATAAACCATTCTGGCAGCAAAATCTACCGGTTTGTTCAGATTTGTGAATGCATGAAGTGCTTCTATATTGTTTTGAACAGGCTTTGAAATAACACCTTTTTTATCTTCCCAGCTCTGATTTTCATAACGTTCGATCTGAGCTTTCAGAACTTCATAAGTTGCTTTAATATCTGCCTCTGCCGAATGTGCATTTTCAATATCCTTACCGCAATAGAACTGATAAGCAGCTTTTAAAGTACGCTGCTCCATCTGGTGAAATATATTCTGAACATCAACAAAATGCCTATTTTCAATATCAAAGTCAATCCCGGCACGTAAGAATTCCTCCATCAGAACCGGAATATCAAAGCGATTAGAATTGTACCCGGCCAGATCACAATCATCAAGAAAACGGGCCAGTTCCTCACCTGCCTGCTTGAATGTACGCTCATGACGGATATCCTCATCATAAATACCATGAATCAGTGACGATTCAAGAGGAATCGGAATACCTGGATTTATACGAAGTGTTTTCACAATCTCCGAACCATCGGGCATAGCCTTCAAAATAGAGATTTCAACAATGCGGTCTGAAGCCACATTTACACCGGTCGTTTCAAGATCAAAAAAGGCAAGCGGACGTTTAAGGTTTAATTTCATGTGTTTAACTAAAGATTATGATGCCTGCCAGAATACCCAGGACCATAATAAGGTACATCAGAATCTCTGTAGTCGCAAAGCGCTTATATTTCTTCCAGAATGTATAGTCGCCTTTTTCTGTGCTCATAAATAGGTCTGGGATTATTTTTATCAAAATTACTGATTAAAACAGATAATCCATGAAAGAATTGAGCTTAGGGTTTAACGCTTCCCGCTCTTGTAAAATATTTATAATACCAGGGATCTTTTAAATCACTGATTATGACCCCTTTCGAAGTTGATGCATGAACAAACTTATTATTATGAAGGTAAACTCCAACATGGCTGAACTTTTGACCATCGAAATCAAAGAAAACCAGATCACCTTCTTCCAGATCCTGTTCATATTTTCGCTTTACCTTATCAGCCATTGTCCTCGCTGTTCGTGGTAAATCTTTATTATAAACTTCCTTTTCAAGCAGAAAAGTAAACCCTGAACAATCCACTCCTCTTTTATCCATTCCACCTGAACGATGAGGGACACCTATCCAGT
>CAZGWG010000123.1:0-11206 GCA_964529165.1 uncultured Sphingobacterium sp. | reverse complement strand
CTGTAATAATTGCTCACAGAATTGGTGTCTTACAATACGGATACCAATACTTCCATCCCTGGCGATGGCATTTGGTGCCAGATTTTTAGCTCCAGAGTAAACGATAGTCAAAGGGTTTTCAGCATATTCAATCAGGTCATAAGCAATTTCAGGAACCTCTTTAATATAGCTCTGAAGTTTATTGACACTATCCAGCAAAACAATCAGACTTTTTTCTTCTGCACGCCCCTTTAGTTTGAAAACCTTATCAACGGCTTCTGCATTGGTTGCATCACAGCCAATTCCCCAGATGGTATCGGTAGGATAGAGGATTAAACCTCCGTTTTTTAATACCTCAAAAGCTTTGTTTACTTCGTCTTTTAGCATTTAATAATGTTTTGATATAACTTATTTAACTGGCCGGCAATCTTTTGGTCAGCGAACTGTTCCAGATGCTCCAATCCGGCTTTTATCATATTTCGTCTTTTTTCAGCATCATTTAACACACTCAGTATCTGTTTACTCAGAGCCGAACTGTCTTTAGGGTCTACGTAAATACTCCCCGGTCCGCCAGCTTCTTCCAGGCAGGAACCTTTTGCTGCAATGACAGGCACACCTGAGCTTAACGCTTCAATAACCGGTATTCCAAAACCTTCATACTCTGAAGGAAAGAGGAATAAATCGGCCATCTGGTAGATTCCAGGGAGGTCATTAAAGGATACATTTTTTAAAAAGTGAACATGCTTGTTCAGGCTGTTCTTATTGACATAATCCTTTACCTTTTGGGCATAGGGAGTATCTTTCCCTATGATGATCAGATGAACGCCTGCATTAAGTTCACGTATTGCACGAACTGCCAGTAAAGCATTTTTCCTTGTTTCAATAGTACCTACATTGAGGATGTAATTCTCCGGTAAATTGTATTGAATACGAATTCTTTGCTTTTCGGCATCGGCTATTTTATTCCTGAATGAAGGATCACAATTCTGGTATATTACTTCAATTCGCTCGGAATCAACATTGAAAAGATTAATCAGGTCTTTCTTTGTTGTTTCACTGATTGCAACAATCTTATCGGCATGATCGGCTGCATAACGCATCTTATATTCATAAATCTTTCTGTCTACCCATGGATAATATTGCGGATACCTGTAAAAAATCAGATCATGTATACTTACAACCGAAGGTATTCCCTGCTTTTTTAAACCGAATGGAATCTCATTACTTAAACCATGATAAAGCTCAACCCCTTCTGCCCTGAGCTTATTCACTATTCCAAAACTTCTCCAGAGACTTTTGGAAAACTGCCTTTCGGGGTATTTACATTCTATGGAACTGAATTGATGAAGATATTCTGATGAGCCCGAAGCTTTGCCTGCAAAGACCTGATATTGGTTTTCGGGATGGTTTTCAGCCAAAATCCTGAGCACATACCTGCTGTAATTACCTAAGCCGGTGAAGTTTTGGGTAATACGTTTACCATCAAAGCCTATCTTCATCATCCTGAATTAAAACTAAAAAAGGATGAGTATCAATCATCCTTTTTGTAATTTAAAAAAGCTTGAATGCAGGGCTTATACCGCTACATTATTCTCTCTCAGTGCATCATTAAGAGAGGTTTTTTTATCTGTTGATTCTTTACGCTGCCCGATGATTAGTGCACAAGGTACCTGATAATCTCCCGCAGGGAATTTCTTGGTATAAGAACCCGGGATAACTACAGAACGAGCAGGGACAAAACCCTTGTATTCTACAGGTTCATCACCGGTAACATCAATAATTTTGGTAGAAGCAGTCAGAACTACGTTTGCTCCCAGAACCGCTTCTTTTTGAACGTGAACGCCTTCTACAACGATCGCTCTTGAACCGATAAAGCAATTATCTTCAATAATCACCGGAGAGGCCTGTACCGGCTCCAAAACACCGCCAATTCCAACACCTCCGCTCAGGTGAACATGCTTTCCAATCTGTGCACATGAACCAACAGTCGCCCAGGTATCAACCATGGTGCCTTCGTCAACATAAGCTCCAATGTTGACATAGGATGGCATTAAAATTACACCTTTTGCCAGGTAGGCACCATAACGTGCAATCGCATGCGGAACAACTCTGACACCGGTCTCTTTGTAATCTGTCTTTAATTTCATCTTATCATGGAACACAAATGGCCCCACTTCGATTTCTTTCATCTCACGGATCGGGAAATAAAGGATTACTGCCTTTTTAACCCAGTCGTTAACATGCCAGCGATCACCGATTTGCTCGGCAACTCTGATTTCTCCTCTGTCCAGATTTTGAATTACGCTCTCAATAGCAATTCTGTATTCTTTGAAGTTGATGAGAGTCCGATCCTCCCAGGCACTTTCTATCAGTTTTTTATATTCGGTAACCATATGTTTAATTTAACGCAAATTAAAGGATTTTTCTGCCAATTTTTCAATCATTTCATCATTTCTTGCGTAATTTTGAAGTATGCAGGGATCTGAAAAATTACGCATCGATAAATATTTATGGGCCATCCGCGCCTTTAAAACCCGGAGTATTTCAACCGAGGCCTGTAAGGCAGGAAGAGTAAAGCTCGAGGGGAATAATCTCAAAGCTTCACATGTCGTAAAAGTCGGAGAGGTTTATACTGTTCAGAAAGGCAGTGATAAGAAAATTATTGAAGTTGTTGAACTATTGGAAAGGAGGGTTGATGCAAAGACCGCCGTTAATTTTTATAAGGATCTCACCCCGATTGAAGATACACCGGCCTATAAATCAATGTTTCATACCGGCAATCTCAGCAGGGACCGAGGCACCGGCCGGCCAACAAAGAAGGATAGGAGAGAGATTGATGATCTGCAGGAGGGATGGTTCGACTGAGTTGACAGTTGACAGTTGACAGTTGACAGTGCAACCCATACCGTCATCCCGACGCAGGAGGGATCTGTTGAGATTAAGGCCCATTTTTAAATAAGAATTTATAATAACAATATATCAATTTAACTGAGAGTCGATTTTAATAGGTGTGACATCCCTCCTGCGTTGGGAATGAGGGTTAGCTATTAGCATCGTTCCTTTTCTTGATTCCGGGCTCCTGGTTCTTGACTCAAATCAAATAACCAGTGTCCGGGCTCATGATTTGCTGTTATCCATTCCCTATTTCCCATCCGATAGCTATCGGGTTCCTACTTCTTCCTTTCAAAATTAAACACCGTCACCTCTGCTCTCGACCCAAACCGGATCGGAATTCCGCTTGTACCAATACCTCTCGAAACATATAAATGAGGCAGTTCTTCACGGTACCAGCCACTGACATACCTGCCGCTTCCCTCTGGCCTGAATGGTGCAAATCCAAAGAAGTTTAATTGTCCGCCATGGGTATGCCCCGAGAGTACAAGATCTATCGGGATATCTTTCATTTGTGTTTTGATAATATCCCGGTGCTGGGGACAATGGGTCATTACTACATGATAATCTGATTGCTGATAAAACTCCATCGCCATGTTAAAATCAGCTCTTCCGGCGATCAGGTCGTCCATTCCTGAAACAGAAACACTGGTCTCCCCGAAGGTATAAAGGAAAGAATGATTTACGATTAATTCACAGTTATGCTTCTTGTAAACATCAAGCAGTTCAAGCGGGTGTACCTTCCAGCATTCCCAGTTACCCAGAATAGCTGTTTTTTGGATAGCAGGATCAAATATTCCCAGGTATTTATCCAGGTTCTTTAAGTTTTTATTCCGATCGATTACATCCCCGGTAAAAAGAATCAGTTCAGGTTTAATCCGGTTGACAAGAGCCGCAAGTTCAGTATGCTTGGGTTTGATAGCACGAAGGTGAAGGTCGGAGATTTGAAGGATTTTAAGGTTATTGCTTTCCGGACTTGCATTTCCAAGGTAATATTCATTGAGTTCGATGAATACTTTTTCATACCAAAAGGCATCCATAGCGGTCGCACTTGTAATCAGTCCGATACCACCCCAGATAAATTTCCTTCTGCTAATCTTTTTCATTCATCAATAGCTGGTTTTCATTGCTGAATGCTCCCAGAGTTCGAAGGCTGATTTTGCTTCTTTACTCATAATCTGGCGCATAGCTATTTTTCGCTTGTCTTTATTCAAGGCGATCTCATCATAAATAAAAGAGTCATTAAAGCCGATACTGGCAGCATCCTGCTTCGTGTTAGCATAGTAAATGGAGTCGATTTTAGCCCAGTAAATTGCGCTCAAACACATCGGGCAGGGTTCGCAGCTCGTATAGATTATACTACCGCTCAAATCGAATGTCTTTAATTTCCTGCATGCCAGTCTGATCGCAGAAACCTCTGCATGGGCAGTCGGGTCATTCTTTAATGTTACCTTATTGGCGCTTCTGGCAATGATTTTACCGTCCTTAACAAGGACGGCACCAAAGGGACCACCCAATGCTTTGCTGACATTCTGTTCAGAAAGCCGAATGGCAATTCGCATAAATTTATGATGTAATTCTGTCTCTGACATATTTAATCAATATCCTCAAAATCTTTTCATCTTCAAATTATTCTTTAAAAATAAAAACCCCGGCGATCGGCCGGGGTTTTTACTGAGACTGGAATATTTTATCTCCTTATTTTTTCTCTTTTTTATACTCTGCATTCAAGCCGTCAACAACAGCTTTGGTTACATCCAGACTTTCATCTGCAAACAATACCGCAGGATTTGATTTTGAATATGTAAGAACAATCTTATAGCCTTTCGACTTAGCATATCCTTTCAGATAATCAGAAACCTTGTTGTATAATTTGTCATTTTCAGCAGCCTCTTCATTTGCAAGAGCATTGCCTGCGTTTTGATTATAGGTAGCAAGTTCCTGTTGCTTTCTCGCCAGACGCTCTTCAGTAGTAGCTCTTTGCTCAGCACTTAAACCTGCTGCACCTTGTTGATAAGCAGCAACTTCACGTTGAAAAGCAGTTCCCTTTGCAGTAAGATCTGCCTGTGCTTTCTTTGATTTTTCCTGAAATTTATCCCTTACTGCTTTATAATAATCGTAATTATTTAAGAGAGAATCGGAGTTGACATAAACGATACCTTCTGCGACAGAGGCTGAAGTTGAGGCGGCATTTCCTGTACTTTTTGTTTGTTCTTTATTACAAGATACAACTATGGCTGACAGTGCTAAAATGACTGTTATTTTACTGATGCTTGTTATTAATTTCTTCATAATTTTTTATAAAAATTTAAGCAAATATAATCTTTCGTACGATTTTCTCAATCATTTAATTTAGGATGGGAAACAGCTAAACAAAAGCCTTGTTAATTTATCCACAATGTAGCAAAATCCAGCTAAAATGGTTATTTTTGATCTTTGTTGTAATAATCATATATGAGCGAAGAAACAGAAGACAAATCAAATTATTCAGCGGATAATATACAGGTATTAGAAGGACTGGAAGCCGTAAGAAAACGTCCGTCCATGTACATTGGTGATACGGGATTTAAAGGCCTTCATCATCTGGTTTATGAAGTTGTAGATAATTCAATTGATGAGGCTCTAGCAGGTTACTGTACTGATATTAACGTAACCATACATAAGGGAAATTCGATTACAGTTGAAGATAATGGCCGTGGAATTCCTACAGCCATGCATACCAAAGAAAAGAAGTCGGCACTTGAAGTGGTTATGACTGTGCTTCATGCCGGTGGTAAATTTGATAAGGATACCTACAAAGTATCCGGTGGTTTACATGGTGTGGGTGTTAGTTGTGTGAATGCACTTTCAAACCCGTTAAAAGTGGTGGTTCATCGTGAAGGGAAGATTTTTACTCAGGAGTATGAGTGCGGAAAACCTCTTTTCGATGTTAAAGTTATAGGTGAAAGCGACAGGACCGGTACAATTGTTAATTTCCTTCCTGATCCGAGTATTTTTACTTTAACGACTGAATATAAATTTGATACCCTTGCGGCCCGTTTGAGAGAGCTGGCTTACCTGAATAAAGGTATTCGTTTATCTCTTGTTGATGAGCGCGAAACTACCGATGATGGATCTTTCCTCAGGGAAGAATTCTATTCAGAGGGTGGTTTGAAGGAGTTTGTCAAATATCTTGATGGAATGCGTACATCTATAATTCCTGAACCTATTTATGTGGAAGGAATTAAACAGGGTATTCCTGTAGAACTGGCCCTACAGTATAATGATACCTATACTGAGAATGTCCATTCTTATGTGAACAATATTAATACCCATGAAGGTGGTACCCACGTAGCCGGATTCCGTCGTGGTCTGACCCGTACGCTAAAGGCCTATGCCGAGAAATCGGGTATGCTGAAAAACATGAAAATTGAGATTACCGGTGATGATTTCCGTGAGGGATTAACTGCTGTAATTTCCGTTAAAGTTCAGGAGCCTCAGTTTGAGGGACAAACCAAAACCAAATTAGGGAATAATGAGGTGATGGGTGCAGTGGATGTGGCCGTTGGGGAAATCCTGGGAGATTATCTTGAGGAAAATCCGCGTGAGGCTAAAATGATCGTCAATAAGGTGATCCTTGCTGCAACAGCCAGAGCCGCAGCCCGCAAAGCCCGTGAAATGGTTCAGCGTAAAACAGTTATGGGCGGTTCCGGTTTGCCGGGAAAACTGGCCGATTGTGCGAACAATGATCCGGCTGCCTGTGAATTATACCTGGTGGAGGGAGATTCTGCGGGTGGTACAGCGAAGCAGGGCAGGGATCGGAATTTTCAGGCTATCCTTCCTTTAAAAGGTAAGATCCTCAATGTGGAGAAGGCAATGGAGCATAAGATCTACGAGAATGATGAGATCAAGAACATGTTTACCGCAATGGGAGTAAGTATTGGTACACCCGAAGATGCCAAAGCATTGAATATGGAGAAACTGCGTTACCACCGGATCATAATTATGACCGATGCCGACGTGGATGGTTCTCACATTACTACCCTGATTCTGACCTTCTTCTTCCGTTATATGAAGGAGCTGATTGAATTCGGATATATATACATTGCTGCACCGCCGCTTTATCTGGTGAAAAAGGGTAAAGAGTTCCAGTATGCATGGAATGATGATCAGCGTGACGCAGCAGTACAGGCATTGAAAGGTGCAGGTAAAGAAGAGAGCGTTAACATTCAGCGGTATAAAGGTTTGGGAGAGATGAATGCAGAGCAGTTATGGGATACTACCTTAAATCCTGAAACCCGTACTCTGAGAAAAGTGACGATTGAAAATGCAGCGGAATGTGATCATATATTCTCAATGCTGATGGGCGATGAGGTTGGACCACGTCGTGATTTTATTGAGAAAAATGCCAAATACGCACGTATCGATATCTAAATAAGCGATGTTTGAGGGTATTATTTTAAGGACAGGCTTTAAGATGACTCCATCAGTTTTTAATTAGAGTTTTAGTGTTTGGAAATGTGCTGCTATACTCTTTTGAATAGAGTTCCCGCTTTGCGTCAATACGCCACAGTTCTTAATCACTGGCCGATATTCGCTATAATCGGGTTTAAGAACTTAAGATAATGCTTTTAAGTCCTGATCGGGCGCTCAATTAGAAAGAGCTAAACTTCATACGTTTATTCTGAGTTTCTAGCCCCTCACTTATTGTGGGGGGCTTTTTGCTTCAGGAGCATAGCGTAAATAGACCACAGCACTCACTTCCTTACTCGACTGAATTAATACCTGGTGTTCCTTAACCCCATCATATATTCTCAGGTTTGAGGTATTGGGAGGAATCCTGCCCAGATTTTCTGCATAGAGAATAATCTCATGAAGCTCCTGATTTCTGTTTAAGCGAAGCGTATGGTTCGAAGGCTTATTTACTATAAGCTGGTTTCTGATAAATGGTCTCCGGTTATGATAAACTGAAATAATATCCCCGTCCTCTTTCAGGTAATCTTTTATTTCAAGGCGGACTACATTTTCGGTAATCTCAATCACTATTGGCCTGGCAAGTTTGGTTTGCAGGAATACATTTGGGTCGCGGGCATCCAGTAAAATACTGCTCAGGTAGTTTTGAGGGATATTCTGTTTGTTTGCATCCGTAAAGCGCTGCAGGTAGACATTTCCTGGATAACAGGGTAATGAATTCTCTCCGGCACCGGTGAATGTACCGGTCAGGTTATCAATGCCATCTTCCCTGGTCAGATTGAGTTTAAGATCTTTGATGCAAAGGAAACGGGCCGTGTCACTCGGAATCTTGGAGTGTAGAATCTTCAGCTCATTGATTCTTAAACTACCTCTGTTGATCACCCCGATAAAATCCAGTATTCCTTCTGCACGCAGCGGATTATCCCGATAGATATAGGCTTTTCCGTTTACTATATTATTATCTTGGTCCTTAACATGTAAAATATAATTCACATTCAGGGTTCTGATATGCTGCAGGTCGGTATCCATGTAGCCGAGCCATACTCCTTTATAATCCTGTGCAAAAACAGAGACAGAAGCAAATAAAATGATTAATATGAGTAGACTTTTCATAAGCAACTATTTATTTGCCTTTCTTTTGTTTTCAGCGGGTTTATATTTTAAATATATAGCGGCAGTTTTTTGTTTATCAGATACGATCATCACCCGGTGCCTGGTTTCCCCGTCAATTAAAATAAGTTCAGAGGTATTTGGCGGAATAAGGCCCAGATTCTCTGCATACAAGAGCAGTTCATGATGAACAATCCGCTTGTCAATTTTGAATTTGATCAATGCAGGTCTTTTTGAGATATGAATGTTCTTTGCGAGTACCTCCCGGTTAAGGTATACCGAAACTGTATCATTGTCGGCTTTCAGATAATCCATTATCTGAATCTGTAAGTCACTGTTATAAACCTCAATCTCCGTTACTTTTTTGGGTTCAGTATTCAGAAAATCCGACTTAAAATCTATTGTAACCGGAGCTGCCTGCTCCTGAGTTAAAGTCTGGGTATTGATCACCGAGTCTTTATGCTCTTCTAAAAACTTATTGAGACCTTCAATAGATCTCGATAAGATCACTTTGCCGGGTATGCAGACATCAGTAGGGTCATCCTTGCTAACCCCGCTCCATGTTCCTTCGAGGTATTCATAAGAGGCATCAGTACGATAAGCAAGGTTGAACTTTTTTATGCAGGCGACCCAATCCCAGGGTACAAAATCTTCACGTACCCAGCCAATACTTTCAGAAAGTCTAATGCTGTCATCATCGAATTTTCCGGATAATCCAATGCGTATCCTGATCGAGTTATCTTTAAAAGAATAGGAATCACCCCAGATATTTTTTCTTTGGCTAAGATTAAATTCAAGATCGTAGAGCTCGCTATACCCACCAGGACCCTGGGTGATTTTACCAAACCATTTTCCGCTAATATTTTGTGCAAGGGTATCCTGAATGAGGATTGATAATAAAATGAGCAGGAGACATTTCATACCAGTTATTTTAAATCAAGTTAATGATTTTTAACTGGTTTAACTACAGTCTTTTAGCGAAAAAGTTTTAAATGAAGTTTTTTGTAATTAATGACCGCCTGGTAACGCATCAGGATATCTCCTCCTAAAACCCCGATAACAGGTGGAAGATTAAGACTTGAGTAAGCATGGCTTATCGTGCTGAGGTCGAGTACCGCAGCCTCGAAATTTTTTATTTTGAATTTCCCGATTTTCAGAACAGGGAGGATGATGGTATGGCTTTCCATGTTGTTTGTTCCAAGTCCGGTAGATAAACGATCAGAAACCATTAATTCAGCATCTTTCATGTGCTGTTCGATTACTGTTTTATCAAAGACTGTTTTGGAAGCTCCGGTATCAAGTACCACATTAAAGGCTTGCCCAAAAACAACAACTTCCACCAAAAGGTGGAAGCCGTCGTCGTGTAAATTTACCAGTTCTAATGGAACTCTTGTTTCGCTCATTAAGCGTTTAGATAAGATTTGAATCTTTAAGAACCTGGTTCATATTTCTTACTGCATCTGCACTCTTGTTAAACTCAGCTTGCTCAGCATCAGAAAGTTTAAAGTCAAGGATTTTTTCCCATCCGTTCTTGCCAATGATCACCGGAACAACCAGCGAGATGTCTTTTTGACCGTATTCTCCATCAAGAGCAACACCGCAGGAAATTAGTTTTTTCTCATCGCGAACAATGCTTTCTACCATAGCTGCAGTACCGGCACCCGGAGCATACCATGCTGAAGTACCAATTAGCTTTGTTAAAGTAGCACCACCAACCATAGTCGAAGAAACTACTCTGTCCTGCTGCTCCTTAGTCAATAGTTGGGTAACCGGAATGCTGTTCCAGGTAGCATGCTGAATCAAAGGAATCATGGTTGTATCACCGTGTCCGCCAATAACTACAGCATTCAGATCTGCTGGAGAACAACCCAGCTCAACACTCAGGTAATATTTAAACCTTGCAGAATCCAATGCGCCACCCATACCAAGAATTCTGTTCTTTGGAAGACCTGAAGTTTTAAGGGTCAGGTAATTCATGGTATCCATTGGGTTAGAAACCACAATGATGATTGTATTTGGAGAGTGTTTCAGAATATTCTCTGTAACACTCTTTACAATGTTTGCATTAGTACCAATAAGCTCCTCACGGGTCATTCCCGGCTTACGCGGTAAGCCTGAAGTGATGACAACCACCTCAGATCCTGCAGTTGCAGCATAATCATTGGTTACACCTTTGATTTTGGTATCAAATCCCAAAAGGGCTGATGTTTGCATCATGTCGATTGCTTTACCTTCGGCAAAACCCTCTCTGATGTCTAATAAAATAAGTTCTTCTGCTAATTCTTTTCTGGCGATGTTATCAGCACAGGTTGCACCTACTGCACCGGCTCCTACAACTGTAATTTTCATTTTATGATTTGTTTTTAATTTGAGATCGGATGCCTTTTTTCTTATTCAAAAACCTTCTGTTCAGCGATTTTGAATTGACAAGCCGAAGATAGATAATTCAATCTTTTTTATGAAATTATTAGTGTTTGTACTGTAAGTTTTTTGTTTCTAAATCAAAGTTTCGGGTTGAAAATAATTCCGAATAAAATCATTTCTTCTCTGTTTATAAGAATTAAAAAAAATAATATATTTGCTTTTCAATTTAAACGCTAATTAAGATGATAGTATTAGCCACCCTCCGTATACGATAGGGTTCCCCCCTTCCACAAATTAATTATGCAGATTTTATCTGCTTATATCTTATTTTAATCATCATTCTTTTATCATGTCTGAAACCGTACAAAATTCCGGTAAGATTCCGGCTATATTATCTATTATAAAACAA
>CAZGWG010000122.1:0-11339 GCA_964529165.1 uncultured Sphingobacterium sp. | reverse complement strand
AATAAACAGATTCTGTCCTAATGCATAAATCCTTGCAGAACGAAGTACTTTAGTTTTACTTAATACAGATGCCGGAAGAGTATAACCTAAAGTAACTAACTTCAATCTTGCATAAGAACCGTCCTGCAATTGACTGGTTGACAACTGATTAAAAGTCAAACGAGTCGGACTATTCAAACGAGGAGCAAAAGTCTGATCTCCTGCTTGTTTCCAGTAATTCAACAAATCTGTACTCTTATTATAAGAACCTGTGTTGATGTTTTCTGTAAATCGAAGTCCATCGATTAATACCTTATTACCATAAGCAAAGTTGAAGAACGCACTCAGGTCAAAACTTTTGTAACGGAAAGTATTGGTAAATCCGCCAACAAAATCCGGATCTGCCTTACCGGCAACAACACGGTCAGCCGCTACTGGTGCAGTTGTTACAGAACCATCTTTTTTATACCATTCTGCATCTCCTGTAGTAGGATTAACGCCTTTGTAACGAATCAAATAGAATGAGTTTCTTGATTCACCTACAATAGCACGCTGAGCAGTTGAACCCTGAATAATATTTCTTCCTTCTGGATCTCTGTTCTCAGGTAAGTTGAGTACAGTATTCTTATTGAACCCTATATTAAAGTTAGTAGTCCATGAGAAATCTTTTGACTTTACATTTTCAGATCCAATATTAATCTCAAAACCTTTGTTTCTTATTTTACCAATATTCTGAGTTGCAGAAGCAAATCCGGTAGTAAACGGATAAGGAACATTAGCCAATAGACCTTTGGTATTTTTCACGTAGTAGTTCAATTGCAAATCAATAGCATTAAATAAACGTGAAGTCAAACCAATATCCATCTGCTCAGTTTCCTCCCAGCTCAGGTCATTATTAGTCACTCTTGCAGGTGTAGTTGCTGAAGCATCGTTATAAGCAGCACCGCCGGCAAAAGTTCCCAGATAGTCATAATATCCAATCTGGTCATTACCTGAAGTACCGATACTAGCCGTTAATTTCAGGAACTGTGCGATTTTGTTTGACTTGCTGAAGAAGCCTTCGTTCGAAATAACCCATCCTGCAGAAGCCGCATAGAATGTACCGTATTTCTTATTCTGACCAAAGCGGGATGAACCATCTCTACGAACTGTTCCTTCTACTAAATATTTATCACTGTATCCATAGTTAATACGTGCGAACTGTGATTCAAGAGCCCATTCAAAAAACCTATCATTGGTAGTGATTGGCGTAGAAGCCGAACCAATATTTGGAAGCGCATCACTTGCAAACCCTTGTGCTTCAAAATCACCTCTGTTCAGTCTTGAGGTTTCAAAGGAATATCCTAATAAACCACTAACTGAATGTTTTTGTCCAAATATTTTATTGTAGTTCAGCGTATTGGTAGTTAACCATTTTTTGTCTTCATTTCTGGTGATGTAACCATAACCATCCGGAGTGAAAATATCAATTTCACGATATCTCTCATCAAATAATGCGTTATCAATACCCCAATCAGTTTTCAAAGTTAAACCACTGACAATATCCAATTCTGCAAATGCATTACCAGTACTACGGTTAGAATATAATTTATTAAAACCAGTTGCTTCAAGTCCTAAAACGTTCTGAACGAAGCCTGTATTCACAAAATTACCATTAGCATCATAAGGCATTACATAAGGTAATTGCAGGTATGCAGCAGTAAGCGGAGCATAAGTATTATTTTCAACTCCAACACGATCAGAATTGGCACGGGCAATATTATAATTTACACCAAATCTTAATTTGTCTGAGATATCATGGCTAAAATTGAAACGACCTGAAAGCTTATCAAGATCATTTCCAATAGTATATCCACTTTCCTTAGAATAAGTACCACCTACAAAGTATCGGGTCTTATCATCGCCACCTGATGCGTTTACATTGTAATTATTTACTTTACCATCTCTTATTACAGCATCAGCCCAGTCAAAGCTGGTAGTCGGATAAGCCGGAACAGGCAAACCATTGGCTTCAAGATAGTCTTTTCGGTAAGCTCTCCACTGATCAGCAGTCATATACTTCAGAATATCAGTAGGCTGAGAAGTTCCTGTATAATAATCTACATTAATTTTGGTTGCTGAGTTATTGGAACCTGATTTAGTTTTAATCAAAATAACCCCGTTAGAACCTCTGGAACCATAAATTGAAACCGCAGAGGCATCCTTTAATACCGTCATGCTTTCAATATCATTCGCATTGATATTTAACAGAGGGTTCAGTCCTGCATCTGTTGGAGCTCCCTGAGCATTCGTGTAATTTGCAGTATTCAATGGCACACCATCAATAACGTATAATGGCTGTCCACCTGCATTCAGGGATGATCCTCCACGAATGGTAATCTGAGCAGCTCCACCAAGTAAACCTGAAGAGTTAACCATATTTACACCGGCAGCTTGTCCTTGTAAAGCTTGTTGCGGACTGATAATAGGAAGATTTTTAAATGATTCCGCATTAACAGTTGCCAAAGATTGAGTGGTTAATGCACGACTTTGTACACCGTAACCAACTACAACTACTTCTGATAGAAGTTTTGTGTCACTCACAAGTCTTGCATCAACACGGTTACCTGAACCAATTGAAACTTCCTGTGTAACATACCCAATATAGGTAAAGGTCAGTACTGTAGCATCATTAGGAACATTCAGTGAATAGTTTCCTTCAATACCAGTACTCGTACCCGCAGTGCCACCTTTAACACGTACGGAAACACCAGGGAGAGGGAGACCGTCATCGGCTCCTACAACTCTACCAGTGATGGTCTTATTTTGTGCTATGGCGCTGGAAACAGCGAATAAGCCAAACAATAAGAAAGCTAGTAATTTTCTTTTCATTTTAATTATGTTTAATTTGATAATTGGTTTTAATCCGCAGACACGGACATCAGGGCGCAATATTAACTGTTCTAACACAATATTCTTGTATTCTAACTGTAACTTTATAGTAACAAAAATGTTGCAAAATAACGATAATACCTTTAAACAGATGCTGAGCGATCATCTATACTAGGTTCTAATTGAAAAAAAACGGGTTATTAAAAAATTAGAAATCCATTTCACACTCATCATTATTGTGTAACATCCCTTGTTACACAATAATAATTTATATGTTCTTTTGAACAAGTGCCTGACAAAACTCTAGCCGAACGGATAGAATAACAAAAAATCATTCCTAAATTTGAGCATTGCTTAAAAACCCTGAATTCATAAAACCAAATAAAAATTTACATGCAAAAAATATCAGTTATCGGATCAGGGACGATGGGCAATGGAATAGCACATACTTTTGCTCTATCTGGTTATAATGTTAATCTGGTTGACATTTCTGAGGACAGCCTGCAAAAGGGAATGGAAACTATCCGCCAAAATCTTGACCGGCAAGTTTCCAAAAATCTGATCACAGAGAAACTTAAGCAAAAGGCAATCAATAATATCCTCACCTTTACTGATCTTGCTTTAGCAGTTCATGACGCTGATCTGGTTATCGAAGCTGCAACAGAAAACCAGGGAGTAAAACTCCAAATATTCAGAGATTTGGATCTGTATTGTAAACCTGATGCGATACTCGCTTCAAACACCTCTTCAATTTCGATTACCACAATAGCAGCTGCAACTAAAAGAGTCGATAAGGTAATTGGAATGCACTTTATGAACCCGGTACCTGTAATGAAACTGGTTGAAGTAATCAGAGGATACTCAACTTCTGACGAAGTCACCAGGAGTATAATGGAACTTGCCACAAAACTTAATAAAATCCCCGTTGAGGTAAATGATTATCCAGGATTTGTTGCAAATCGCATTTTAATGCCAATGATAAACGAAGCTATTTTTTCCTTATACGAAGGAGTTGCAGGTGTTAATGAAATAGACACGGTTATGAAGCTAGGAATGTCTCATCCGATGGGGCCTTTACAATTGGCTGATTTCATCGGACTTGATGTTTGTCTGGCTATAATGAATGTGTTATATCAGGGCTTTGGGAATTCAAAATATACCCCTTGTCCCCTGCTTGTTAAAATGGTCACAGCGGGCCAGTTAGGAATTAAAACAGGAAATGGATTTTATAATTACTCAAAAGGCCCGAAGGAACCGGAGGTTTCAATTAAATTCAAAAAATAACCCCCCTTCATGTTACCGCTTATCAGTTATTGGACTTCATTCCAAAGGAGGTACCACTGAGGAATCTCCTGGCTTTAATAAGATTTCTGAAATTTGCTTGCGAATTATATTAATGCTAGTACTCCACAGATTTCTCCATGCATCTGAATTATTGGAAATGGAAGAACACTACACACATGCTCGAAATGGTGGCTAATTCTCAACTGTTAACTTGAAACTTTCTGGTCTCAATTGCCTACATTCTGGCTGGCACCCTTATACCCAGTAAGGCCATTGCTTTATTAATTGTCCCGGCAGTTGCGGCTGCAAGATCAAGTCTGAAATTTTTGACGTTTGTTTCTTCTGCTTTCAATATGCTCTCCTCATGATAAAACTTATTGAAAAGTTTAGCAAGCTCAAAAACATAGTTTGCGATATGTGCCGGACTAAATTCCTTTGCAGCTGCCGAGATAACATCCTGATACTTGCTTAGGTTAACAATTAATTCCCTTTCAAGGATTGTCAGATCCGGCGAATAATCACTTGATATCCTGGTTATATAATCTGCTTTTGCCAATACAGAACGTATCCTTGCATGTGTATATTGAATAAACGGACCTGTATGCCCCTGAAAATCAATAGATTCATTCGGATCGAACAATAAACGCTTCTTAGGTTCAACTTTCAGCAGGAAAAACTTAAGTGCACCCAGGCCAATCATATTATAAAGATCAACCTTTTCAGCTTCAGAAAAACCATCTACTTTACCTAGTTCTTCTGTGCGCTCTTGCGCAGTAAGGATCATATCATCCATCAATTCATCGGCATCAACAACAGTCCCTTCTCTTGATTTCATCTTACCGGAAGGAAGGTCCACCATTCCATAGGACAAATGATATAATCCCTTAGCCCATGATTTTCCTAACTTCTGAAGGATAAGAAATAAAACTTTAAAATGATAATCCTGCTCATTTCCAACAACATAAATGGATTGATCCATTTTAAAATCATCATATTTAAGCTGTGCAGTACCCAGATCCTGTGTAATATAAACCGAGGTTCCATCAGCACGCAAAACCAGCTTCTGATCCAAACCATCTTCTGTAAGATCTATCCAAACTGAACCATCTTCCTTTTTAAAGAAAACACCTTTCTCCAACCCTTCCTCAATGGTATCTTTTCCCAGAAGATAAGTATCCGATTCATAATAATATTTAGCAAAATCAACTCCTAGTCGATTATAAGTTTGTTCAAAGCCGGCATACACCCATGAATTCATCATAGACCATAATGCAATAACGTCCTGATCTCCTGCCTCCCACTTCAGCAGCATCTCCTGTGCCTGCCTGATAACCGGTGCATTCTTCTTTGCCTCATCTTCTGTCTGCCCTTCTAGAACAAGATTTGCAATCTGCTTTTTATATTCCTGATCGAAAATCACATAGTATTTACCCACCAGATGGTCACCCTTTAATCCACTACTCTCCGGAGTTTCCCCATTACCGAAGAGTTGCCATGCCAGCATAGATTTGCAAATATGAATACCGCGATCATTAACCAGGTTTACCTTAATGACTTCGAAACCATTTGCAGAAAGTATCTCAGCAACAGAATAACCCAGAAGATTATTCCTGACATGTCCCAAATGCAATGGTTTATTTGTATTTGGAGATGAATACTCCACCATTACACGCTTTCCGTTTGCAGGAAACTGACCGAAGTCCTGACCTAGAACAGTATTTAGCAATTGATCTATCCAGTATGAATCTGAAACAGAAAGATTCAGGAAACCCTTAATGACATTAAAAGCGACAACTTCAGGAATATGCTCTTTTAGATATTCACCAATCTCGGCACCAGTCTGTTCCGGAGTTTTTTTTGAAAGCCTTGTGATCGGGAAAGTTACGGCAGTAACCTGACCTTCAAATTCTTTCCGTGTTTCCTGTATAACGATGCTATCTATCCCTATCTCTGATTGATAAAGTACTAAAACAGCCTTTTGGATTTGTTCTGCTATGATATTTTCTATTGTCATCTTCTATGGGCATGAACCCGGTAAATTTAATCGTTAATTAAAGCATTGGTTGCTCGGAATAAAATCTCAAAAGCATTTTCAGCCATAAGATTTTCCCGGTCAAGCGTTGGATTTACCTCCACCATTTCAAACGCACAAACTTTTTCACTGCACATCAGTCTGGCGAGTAAATTCCCGGCTTCTCTTTCTGTAATGCCATGAGGCACGGGTGTTCCGGTACCTTTTGAAATGGAAGAGTCTATTGCATCCACATCAAACGATACATATATCAGGTCACAGTTTTGCAAATACTTCAATGTATCTAGTGCAATGCGTTCTACACCTCGCTTCCTGACCTCCAAAGGCGGAAAGTTCTTGACTTTATGTTTCTTCAATAAATACTGCTCAGGCAATTCAGAATCACGCATGGCAATATAAACAAGATCAGAATACTTTATTTTGGGAGCTATATTAGCAACATTCTTCAACTGATACCAGTAATTTATTGTCTCCTGATCCAGAACATTGATCTTTGATTCAATATTATCTTCATCCAGAACAATTGCAAGTGGCATTCCGTGCAGATTGCCTGATGGCGTAGTATAAGGTGAGTGAATATCAGAATGAGCATCAATCCAAATCACCCCTAGCCTGCTTTTCGGAAAGGCCTTACGGATACCTGAAATAGTCCCGGCAGAACAACTGTGATCACCTGATAAAATAATCGGGAATTCTTTACTCTTCAGGGTTCTGGCCACTTCTTCTGAAATACGTTCTACCATAGTCAGCACACCCGATACCCGTTTTGCATGCTGATTCCCTACTGTTTCGAGCAGAAGATGATTCTCATTGGGAACCTCAACACTTTTATACTTCTTAAAATACCTGCTCCCAAAGTCCAGAGCAGCTATTTTAATCGCGTCACCCCCCAAACTTGAGCCACGCGTCCCGGCTCCGATCTCTGATTTGACCTCAATTATTTTAAGTTCGCGCATGCCCCTTTACTCTTTGATTACAGAATCATCTTACAGGCTTAATATTTTTAAACCTAGTATTATGTTCTATGCTATCTGCTTTTTATATCTTTACCAAAATTATAAAAAAATGCAGAGTTACGCGGAGTTTCTTGATTTAAGCGTGGGCTTCCCTCAGGATGGATTTGACATCATTGATGATGAATTATATTTCCATGATCTGAACCTGATGGAAATGATCGAAACCTATGGTTCCCCACTCCGGTTTACCTACTTGCCAATTGTAAGTAAAAAGATCCAGCAGGCGAAATTATTATTCCAGGCGGCAATCGTTAAGAATAACTACCGTGGCGGATATAAATATTGCTATTGTACCAAAAGTTCTCACTTCAGACATATTGTTGAAGAAGCCCTTCGCAATGACATTCATTTGGAAACATCTTCGGCTTTTGATATGCCAATGATCGATGCGCTTGAGAAGAAAGGTTCTTTAACTAAGGATATCACGGTAATATGTAATGGATTCAAAACCTTCCAGTATAAACAATATATCATTGATATGCTGCATGATGGATTCAGAAATATTATCCCTGTACTTGACAATAAAGAGGAATTTAACATCTATGATGATGAACTGGATATTCCATGTAGTATTGGCATGCGTATCGCCGCAGAAGAGCAGCCTGATTCACAGTTCTATACTTCGAGATTAGGAATCAGAATGGAAGATATTATTGATTTTTACAATCATAAAATTGCTCCAAACCCTAATTTCAAGGTAAAACTGCTACATTTCTTTATTAATTCAGGAATTTCAGACACTCCCTATTACTGGAATGAGCTTGAAAAATACACAATCCTTTATTGCAAGTTCAAAAAAATAAACCCTGATCTCGACACGCTTGATATCGGAGGTGGGATGCCATTCAAAGATTCACTGGCTTTTGATTTCGATTATGAATACATGGTGAATGAGATTGTTAAGCGGATTAAGGAAATTTGTGCCGAGCACGATGTTGTGGAGCCGGATATCATTACTGAATTCGGTAAATATACTGTTGCAGAAGCATCCGGAATCCTTTATAAGGTACTTGGCAGAAAGCAACAGAATGATCGTGAGAAATGGCTGATGCTGGATGGTTCTTTCATTACAAACCTGCCTGATGTATGGGCCCTGAATCAAAAATACATTCTTGCTCCTGTAAATAACTGGGATTCTGAATATGAGCGCGTCAATCTGGGTGGAATTACCTGCGATGGACAGGATTATTACAGTCAGGAGGCGCACATGAATAACGTTTTCATGCCTAAAACCAGAAAGGTACAATACATCGGATTCTTTCATACTGGTGCCTATCAAGAGGTTCTTAGCGGATATGGTGGTATACATCATTGTCTGCTTCCTTCACCAAAACATGTAATCATCCGGCGAAACAGGGATGAAACATTTAACTTTGAGGTTTTCGGTGAAGAACAAAACAGTAAGCAGGTTCTAAAGATATTGGGATATTAAACCTGATTGCCCCGGGCTTGATCCGGTGCCGGGTTATTCATTTAAATATGCAGAAAATATATTTCCTTTTTCTTTGCCTTTTCCCGCTGATTTCTTGTTCTCAGAATAAAAAATCTGATGCATTAGTAGAAACAGCTAATAAAATATTGCCTCAACAGAGTTTCACCACGCTGAAGTTTGAGGCAGAGGGAAAACCTTGCACCGCCCTGATTAATAACCGCTATATTGGCTTCAAAGAAAAATCAAAGTATACACTCTCACTATTCATCATGGTCAGCACCATTGATAAAAATAAGGACGGTCATCCAGATGAGAAAGAAACTGCGATTTTTAATATTCTTCAAACCGAGATTATTTCAGAATTAAGTAAAGTCCTTGGTCCCTACTGCTATGTAGGAACGACTACTATGCCGGGCTATCGCGATATCCTGCTGTATATTAACCCGGAAGATCGGGAAAAAGCAACTGAAATCCTTAAACAAATAAAAGAGAAAAATAGTCGCTTAGACACTATTTCATTTGAAGAAGATGCTGAATGGGAAGCCGTAGCCTCATTTTATGAGGCCATTGCTCTTAAAAATTAAGAATCGAATTTATCCAGCAGTTTAATAAGGGTAGCGAAATCTTTCGGATAGGGTGCTTCAAATGTCATCTCTGTATTTTCGTCAATCTTAAAGGTAATCTGACGTGCATGGAGTGCAAAACGTTTCATTACCGGAAGTTCCTCCTGGTCTTTGCTTAACCTGTAAGCGCGTTTTATTTCAGATAAATACACTGGTTTACCACCATACATTTCATCACCTGCAATATTAGCCCGCTGTGACGCAAGATGAATCCTGATCTGGTGCATCCTGCCTGTGATAGGCCGGCATTCAACCAGAGTATAATGTTTATAATATTTAAGTGAATTAAAAATAGTCTCTGCAGGTTTTCCTTCCTGCCGATTGATTGCAACATTCTTTGCACCAAGGTTCAGAATAGGAAGATCAACATGAAGATCTTCAAATACATGGGTACCATTAATTACCGCATGATATACCTTATTTACTTTTCTGTGTTCAAACTGCATGGAAACAAAGCGGTAAGTTTCGGGATTCCTGGCAATAATGATAACTCCTGAAGTCTCACGATCCAAACGATGACAAATCTGTGCATCATCAGAATATTGTTTAGCCATTCTGAGCAGATTAAGTTCGCCCCCCTCTCTGTCATCCAGAGAACTTAGAAAAGCGGGTTTATTAACAATGATCAGATTGTTATTCTCAAAAAGTATAAGATCTTCGAACTTAGGAAACTTCACGTATGCAGTATTAGACTGCAAAAGTAAGATTTTAATTTTAGCTTAAAGAGGCTGTATTGGAAAGGTAAATTAGAAAGTCTGAAATAAGATTGATTTAACCCTACTTCAATTCAAATTTATAGCCTACTCCCTTGACGGTACTCATATACTTATCACCAAGTTTCTCGCGAAGTTTACGGATATGAACATCAATTGTACGATTGGTCACCACAACCGAATCTTCCCAGATATTTTTCAGAATTACCTCACGGGTAAAGACCTTCCCTGGTTTGGAAGCAAGTAGATATAATAATTCGAACTCTTTCTTGGCAAGAACAATTTTTTCGCCTCTTTGATAAACCAGAAAAGCTTCACGGTCAATCACCAGATCACCAATTTCAAGCTTATTATCAATTTCGACATCAGATTGCACATTTCTTCTTAAAATGGCATTGATCCGGCTGGTTAAGGCACGGGGTTTAATCGGTTTTGCGATATAGTCATCTGCACCAACATTAAATCCGGCAATCTCAGAATACTCTTCACTTCGGGCTGTCAGGAATACCATAAAGGTATTCTTAAAATCATTCATCGTACGGAGTATGCGGCAGGCTTCAATACCATCCATTTTGGGCATCATGATATCCAGAATAATCAAATCCGGAAGAACCCTCTTAGCCTCTGCAACCCCTTCCTGACCATTGGAAGCTGTGAACACCTGATACCCCTCTTTCTTGAGATTATACTCAATGAGCTCGCGAATATCCGGTTCATCATCTACAATTAGGATTTTATGCTTAGTGGTACTCATAGACAGATATTTTGATACAAAAGTAAACTCTCCATTGCACTAAATCATTAAGCCTATATTAAGAAATTGTAAATCTTTATAGGAAATTGACAATTAGTTGAGATCAATTTAACAATTTTTCAAGGAAGTTCTGCAGTTCAGGACCTCTTAAATTCTTTGCAATAATCTTACCGTTTGAATCCAGAAGAAATGAAGCAGGTATTCCTTCAACTTTATATTGCATAGCCACTTTTCCATCCCAGCGTTTTAATTCAGATACATGCGACCAGTTCAAACGATCATCCTTAATCGCTTTTAGCCAGTCTGCCTTATCCTCATCAAGAGAAACACCCAATACCGTAAAACCTTTATTCTTAAAGGTTTCAAACTGCCTTACAATATTGGGATTTTCTTCCCGGCATGGAGCACACCAGGAAGCCCAGAAATCAAGCAGGACATATTTCCCTTTAAAGTCAGATAATCTAACCAGTTTACCTTCCGTATTGTTCAATTCAAATTCGGGTGCAGTTTGACCTACAGAAACAGGCTTAATACCTTCCATTTTACTAACAAAAGACTGAACTGCCCTGTTCTTTGGAAATACAGATTTAATTTCATCAGCATAGACTATTAATTCAGCCTCATACTTGCTTTGA
>CAZGWG010000121.1:4337-11381 GCA_964529165.1 uncultured Sphingobacterium sp. | reverse complement strand
GGATAATTATAACCCTATATTTTAACCTTCCTTATTTCGAACTCAGGTTAAATTAGATGCAGAAGTGTTCTAACAGGGTTTTTATTGAATTATTGTTTGCTCTAACTGTGGTATTGATCCTTTCGATAATAGCTTATGTGCTTTACTAAGTCCTGCTAAGGATTAGTTTTGCAAGTTGTTTTGTCCTGAAAACTAGTGTTAAGTTAAAAATGAAATGACGTTGATGGTTTTGAGCAATCAGCCATGGGTAATCAGCTCTTCATATCAATAATAATGAGTATTGCTCAAATTCGATGGCTCTGTGCCCATAGCCCATAGAAAGAGTAATGATCAATTAAGCTTAACATAACACTAGTTCGATATCTGATTGTAAAATGAAAATAGCGTCATTATTGTAAAATAAAGTGGTATTATTTAATAGTCATAACCGATACATTTGAAATAATCAAATTCATAGAAATACTATTATGTATGGCCGTATCGCTAAATGAAATAAATTCAACCCAAACTAAAAGGTCTCTTTTTGTGGCATGGCTCGTAGTTGGGCTACTTTTCTTTGTAGGAGCGCTGAATTATCTGGATCGTATCATGATCACGACCATGCGTGAATCCATTACTCAATCCATCCCGATGACAGATGCCCAGTTCGGGTTACTGACCTCAGTTTTTTTATGGGTATATGGTTTACTGAGTCCATTTGTTGGATATCTCGCAGACCGTTTTAGCAGAAGCAGAATGATTATCCTCAGTATTTTTGTATGGTCGGGAGTTACCTGGCTAACGGCTTATGCGACAACGTACGAGGAACTACTCATAACGAGGGCTTTAATGGGAATCAGTGAAGCTTGTTATATACCGGCTGCGCTCGCTCTTATAACCGACTATCATAAAGGGAGTACCCGTTCAACAGCAGTAGGTATTCACATGACCGGGATGATGCTTGGGTCGAGTTTAGGTTTTTTGGGGGGCTGGATTGCCGAGAAGAATCAATGGCATGACGCTTTTATTATTTTTGGTATGATTGGGATAGTTTATTCATTTTTGCTGTTTTTTCTTTTGAGGGATTCACAGTCTGAAAGTGGTCTGCCGAAAGAGGATAGTGATTCAGGAAATATGAGTTTCGTGTCGGGTATGAAGGATCTCTTCTCCAAAAAATCATTTATCCTGTTATTGTTATTCTGGAGTTTTGTCGGATTGGTGGGCTGGATGATCATCGGCTGGCTTCCAACATACTACAAGGAACATTTTAATTTATCTCAAACAAATTCAGGATTATATGCTACAGGCTATTTTTATCCACTGGGTATAGCAGGAGTTCTGGTTGGAGGATATCTTGCGGACAGGTGGAGTAGGAAAAGCGATACTTCACGTATTCTGGTACCTATATTGGGCTTGTGCATAGCTGCCCCGGGTGTCTTTATTGCCAGTTCTACTGATCTGTATTATATCGCTATTGCAGGTTTTATGATCTATGGTTTTACCCGGTATTTCAGTGATACCAATCTGATGCCTATTTTATGTATGGTAGCTGATAAACGTTATATCGCAACCGGCTATGGCACACTCAATCTGTTTAGTTGCATTGTAGGAGGCATCGGAATTTATTTGAGTGGATTGCTTCGTGATGTGGATGTTGATATGGCGCTTCAGTTTAAAATTGCAGCATTTACCATGTTGGTTTGTGCCGGACTTTTGTACCTGGTAAAACGGGATGTGGAAAGCGCTTCTAAAAAGTAGCTCTTAAGGTGTTTTCGTTGCAATAGTTAAATTATCGGCAGTATATAACCTTTATATTTTTTTACTGATAAATGAGCAGATTGGGGAGTTTCAATCTCCCCGATACTGAAATGAATAATTAAGATGTGTATGAAAATGAGAGAAAGTCGCGTACTGGCGAAACTTAGGTCAGGTCAAGCCGCAAGCTGTTTAAAGGTAAACCTTGGCGATGGTCAGGCGGCTGAAATAGCCTCGATGGCCGGTTTCGACTGTTTATGGATAGACCAGGAGCATCTGGCTCAGGATTGGTCAGTATTGAATTCGCAGATATGGGCTGCAAAAGCTCATAATGTGGATGTAATGGTGCGTGTCCCCCGTGGCAGTTACAGCGGATATGTTAAACCCCTTGAAATGGATGCAACAGGGATCATGGTGCCGCATATCATGAATCTTGAAGAAGCGAAGCAGGTAGTTCAAATGACTCGTTTCCATCCGCTTGGCCGTAGAGCAATAGATGGTGGTAGTGCAGATGGAGCTTATACCAATATGGATTTTGGGGATTACCTGAAAGATTCTAATACACAAAAGTTTTTGGTTCTTCAGATTGAAGATCCGGAGGTATTATCTGATGTTGAGGCTATTGCTGCATTAGATGGTGTTGATATGTTATTTTTTGGCCCCGGAGACTTCAGTCAGGGGATAGGAGCCCCAGGAGAGTGGAACCATCCAAGACTTATCGAAGCCCGTAAACTTGTTGCATCTGTTGCAAATAAATATGGAAAATTCGCTGCCACATCAGGTGGTATCGATAGTCTTGACAGTTTCCTCGAAATGGGATATAGCTTCGTAAATGTTGGGGCGGACATTGTAGGTCTGAGCGGATATTGTAAGAACCTTGTTGAGAGGTTCGGAAAATCAGCATCAGAAAAAACATCTTTTTCATCTCCTGCTTCGGGAAAGCCCTATTGATACAGAAGAAGGCCATTTTAATCGGGGAGGGGATATTAGATCACCTCCCTTTTTTTATTTTAAGCCATTCCCCATGGTCGATCAATCTGAAAGGTATATATCCAGAATTAAGTCAATTTAAGGTAAAATACTTCAGATAATCTGTTACATATTATTGCGGAACTCTTGCACTGAATCCATATCGCGAAAGTATACTGGACAAACGTCGTGTTATTCTCCGGTTAAAGTATTTTACGAAGCTACTATAACTTAAAATTATTGCTTAAGCAATCCTGAATCCAGGGGCATTTAGCTGATTGAGCAGGCTCAACTGATTCAATATTCTTGATTCCTGACGGTTTTATTCGGTGCTAATAAATGTTGAAGAAAAGTGTTATAAATCAGGTTAATAGTAGTTGAAATGTCTTTTTGGAAGGGGTAGTTTTATATAATGCTTAATGCAAATGCTTTATATACATAGGATTAAATTTTTAAATCAAACAAATTATGAAACTATCTTTTACCAAATTTTATGGGATAAAAAGAAGGTGCTGTAATGTATTATTACTCATTTTCTGTTTACTTTCATCGGTTACATTTGCTGAGGGGGCACTAAGTGCAAGATCAGAATTAGGGCTCCCTCCAAAGACTGTTACCGGAACAGTCAAGGATCAAAATGAGATTCCATTACCAGGGGTAAGTGTAAAAGTCAAGGGAAGTAATCTGGGAACCGTTACCGATGCTGATGGGAAGTTTACAATCAATGTTCCTGAAGGTAGTAATATTCTTGTCGTAAGTTTTCTTGGTTTTCAAACACAAGAAATCTCTGTAGAAGGCAGATCTTCCATAAATGTTAGTTTAAGAGAAGATATAGCAAGATTGGATGAAGTATTAGTGATCGGTTACGGAACTCAATCCAGAGATGCTGTTACGACCTCAATTTCCAAGCTTGATAAAAAGGTGCTTGAGAACGTACCCTACACTAATCTTGCTACAGCGATGCAAGGAACCCTTGCAGGTGTGCGTGTTCAGACTCCTTCTGGTCAGCCGGGTTCTGCTCCTCAGGTTATTGTCAGGGGAGGTACCTCTATTAATAACCCCAATGGTGCTGCTCCTTTGTATATTGTGGATGGAGTAATCAGACCACAACTCAATGATATATCTGCAGATGATGTTGAAAGTATGCAGGTTTTGAAAGATGCTGCCGCCACCGCCATTTATGGTGCCAGAGGATCCAATGGGGTGGTCATTGTGACTACTAAGTCGGGTGTGGCAGATAAGACCCAATTTAATTACACCTTCGGATTAACCAGTGCCGATCTGAACAGAAAGTATGAATTTGTTAATCCTGCCGATTATGTCAAATTTTTCAGATTAGGGGTAGAGGCTCTTGCGAGAAAAATACCAGCAAGAAGGAGCCTGTTGACGGGACTTACTCCTGGAGGAACTGGAAATGATCTAACTAATGCTACCCCATATACTACTCAATATTTATCGGCCACTAATCAGCACAAGGTAGGTCAGCCAGGCTGGGGCACTATACAAGACCCTCTTGATCCTACTAAAACAATATTGTTTAAAGCAGAAGATTGGCAGGATATTTTATTCAGGACAGGAATGGCACAGAATCACTATATATCTGCACGGGGTGGAACCAAGAAAGCAACATTCAATGTTGGAGCGGGAATACTGGATAATGATGGTATAGCCATCGGTACAGATTATCAAAGGCTTTCTCTGGACATTGACGGGGATATTAAGGTTAGGGATAATATGAGCATATTTGGAAGATTGCTGTATTCAAATTCAGCTCATCAGGGCGATGCTTGGCCATGGGATAGGGGACATGCTGCACCTCCAACCCTGAAATATAAATTTGAGGACGGAACTCTTGCGCCCGGTGATTATTACCCAAGTGCACCATATCAGCTAAGCAGACGGGATCAAAAGAATAGTCTTGATAATATGACACTATCTGTTGGCGGCCATTGGGAAATATTGCCCGGCTTATCTTTTGACCCACAGGTCTCTATTTATGAGATAGATTCTGATAGTAGATCGTTCCAAAAGAGTTTATGGACCTCGACTACTGCTTTTAATACGACACGTTCAGCTTCAGGTGCCTATTCCAAATATAAACAAAAGCAGGCCGATGCAGTATTCTCTTACAGAAAATCTGTAAAGCAGAATCACAATATAGAGGCAATGGCCGGTTTTTCCTATTTCGCAACGAAAAGTTCTGCATTGAGTGCAAGTGGACGGGGTGCATCTACAGATTTAATTCCAACTTTGAATGCTGCTTCAGAACCGGTTAGTGTAAGTGGATCAGAATCGGAAGAGTTGATACTGGGGTATTTTTCAAGGGTAAATTATGATTATAAGCAAAAGTACCTCATATCACTCAATGGTCGTTATGATGGAGCCTCTAAACTGGGTGATACCAATAAATGGGGATTCTTCCCTGGAATTTCCTTGGGGTGGAATGTAGATAGAGAGAAATTCTGGAAAATATTTCCTGAAAGTTTTTTGCAGTTTAGGTTAAGGGGAAGTTATGGAGTTAATGGTAATTTGAGTGGGCTTGGAGCATATCAGGCTCAGGGTCAATATTCTGTGGGTTCACGCTACGGGGGTAATGCCGCCATCCAGAACACCATATTGGCTAATCAGAATCTACAATGGGAGCAATCTAAAACTTTAGATTTTGGTTTGGACTTAGGGCTCTTCGATCAAAGGGTAGGGATTATATTTGATGTATACAGACGCGAAACTGAGAATCTGTTAACTTCTCTGGTCTTGCCCCAAGCGACAGGTTTTTCAAGTGTTTTTACTAATTACGGATCTTTAGAAAATAAAGGGGTTGAGTTTGAATTAAATGCACAGGTTTTACCGGCAACTTCAGCTTTTAAATGGAATGTTGCTTTTAATATTGCCAGAAACAAGAATAAAATCCTGAAACTTCCTGAGAATGGAACTGAAAATAACCGTGTTGGAGGATTCTATGTTTGGGATGCCAGTAGAGGGGATTATGCATGGTTGGGTGGTTTGCAGGAAGGTGGCAATATTGGAGACTGGTATGCGTATAAGCAGGTAGGGGTTTATTCCACTGATGCCGATGCAGCCGCAGGCCCTTTGGATATGATAGTTGCCGGTGCTGATAAATCAAAATATGGGGGAGACGTTAACTGGCAAGATCTTGACAATAATAAGATCATTGATGCCAGGGACCGTGTTTATGTCGGTAATCCTTATCCTCTCTGGACCGGAGGCTTTTCAAACACACTTAGCTTTAAAAATTTTAACGTTGGAATCAGACTGGATTATGCAACCGGTCATACCATTTATAATTGGTCCAGAGCTGAGCAGCTTGCTCAATATGGAGCTTTTGGTAACGTAATTGACGAAGTGCTTCGTTCATGGCAAAAGCAGGGTGACGTTACGGATGTGCCGAGATATTACTGGGCAGATCAGCAGGGACAAATGAATATCGCAAGAGGAAACTCACGATATTATGAAAAGGGCGATTACCTTGCCCTCAGAGAAGTAACCTTGTCTTATAATTTACCTGCCAAATTGCTTCAAAAGGTTAAGATAAATTCCTCAAGGATTTATGTAACCGGGAATAATCTGCACTACTTCACAGCTTATAAGGGACTTAGTCCGGAGGTTGGTCGGCAAGACAATGGAAATTATCCAATACCAAGAAACTTTATTGTTGGTGCCAATATTTCGTTTTAATATTTATAAGAAATACAATCATGAAAAGATCAAATAAATTAATTGTGGGCTTATCACTCATTTTCTTAATGGTATCTTCCTGTACTAAAGACTTAGCACTAGAGCCAATAAGTCTGATTACCAATTCATCCTTCTGGAAAAGTGAAGATGATGCCCAGGGTGCATTGAATGGGATGTATGTGAGATTAAGAACTCAGGCTGAGAATTTTAACCTTCTTTATCTTGGTGAAGCAAGGAGTGAGACATTGGGTCCCAGTTTGTCAACGGGGCCTAATAAATATTGGGAGAATGTAATTGATGCCAGCAATCCGGGACCTGACTGGCTGGGGTTTTATAGCATTTTGCATGATGCGAATTCAATTTTGAAATATGTCCCCAATATTGCATTTACATCTGCTGAAAAGAAGAACAATGTTCTGGCACAGGCTTATGCCATGAGAGCTTATGTATACTTTGTTCTAACCAAGAGCTGGGGAGACCTTAATCTTGTTATCGAACCTACGGAGCAATTTGGGGCTGATGCCACTCAAACGGCAAGAGCTCCTAAAGAGGAAGTATTCAAGCTCATAAAACAGGATATTGATCAGGCCGCAAAGCTTTTTTCTAACAATAATTTTCCAGCAGCGCGAAATTTGTGGTCATTAC
>CAZGWG010000121.1:0-4327 GCA_964529165.1 uncultured Sphingobacterium sp. | reverse complement strand
CCTGCTTTAAATGGACTAAAAGCAGATGTATATTTATGGACAGCCAAAAGGATGGGAGGAGGAACTGCAGATCTCAATACTGCTCTTACCGCTCTGGATGCAGTTCAGGCATCTGATGTTCAGCTTCTTTCCAATTATACTAGTGTTTTCAGCTATAATAATAAAGGTAATAAGGAAGTAATCATGGCTATCAGGTTTCAGGAGCTGGAATCAGGGAGTAATTGGGGTAGCCAGTCACATATGATCACAACCTATCTTAATCCGGATATTGATGCGGCCACTCGTGATTTTATGGGTGCTTTAAGTGGAACTCCAAGTATTGCAATATCTAATGAGGTTCGGGCACAGTTTACCATGGATGATCAGCGCAGACTCGGTACATTCTATGAAGTATTTACAACAAATCCAACTAACGGTGCCAAGACTTTTTATATGTCATATTCAACCAAATACAGAGGATTTGTTAATTCAGGTGGAGCAAGATTGTTTCAGGATGATATTATTCTCTATAGATATGCCGATATCTTATTGATGAAAGCGGAAGCAAAAAACGCTTTAGGCCAGGATCCAACTGTTGAAATGAATCTTGTTAGAGCACGGGCATATGGAGCCAATTTCAGCAGTCATGCCTTTGTTAGTGGAAGTGCAGCACAAAATGACGATGCAATTCTGAAAGAGAGACTTTTGGAATTGACTTATGAAGGAAAGCGCTGGTGGGATTTGATAAGATTTGATAAAGCCTTTGATTTGGTTCCATCTCTTAAAAGCAGGGCAACTCAAACTCATTTATTGCTCTTTCCTCTTTCAGAATCAACTTTGAGTTTAAACCCCAAGCTTAAACAAAACCCAGGGTATTAAAGTATAAAAAAAGTATATCTAAAAATTATGAAGAAAGTCTCACCCCTATTATATAGTATCCACGTTTATTTTGCATTAATGTTCTCTTTTGTATTGATTGGAAGCAATCAGACATTTGCTCAGAACAATAATAAAAATGAGGAAATCAATATAGGCTCTAAACGCCAACTTTTTGTAGATAATTATTTAATTCAAACTATTTCGGGAGAAGCGGAATTAGAACTACATAATCCTGTAGCCGGGGAAGTTGTATTAACCCACGATGCCCCCTGGGAAGGGAATTCCAGTGTTTATCATAGTGTTTTTAAGGATGGGGATATTTACCGGATGTATTATCGCGGTTCACAAATAGGGATAGATTCTGTAGCGAATAAAATTACTGCCCCGCATCCCATCTTCTTTTGTTATGCCGAGAGTAAAGATGGCATCAATTGGGTAAAACCAAATCTGGGATTATTCGAGTATAAGGGTTCAAAAAAAAATAATATCATTCTGGCCAATACCAGTTTTGCTGATTTGAAATTAATTGTTGGAGACAACGCTTCCTTTTTTAAGGATGAAAACCCTAACGCACTGCCTTCTGAAAAGTACAAAGCATTTGTCATGTCTGATAAGCCATTTGGTTTAATGGCCTTTAAATCGGCTGATGGTATACGTTGGGAGCCTATACATAACAAACCTGTTATTACCGACGGAGCGTTCGATTCGCAAAATATAGGTTTTTGGGATTCTGAAATTGGAGCTTACAGGGCATACTGGCGTTATTTTCATCCATTTACTGCAAAAGATACTAAATCCTTATATACAGGAATAAGGTCAGTTAGAACAGCCACCTCGAAAGATTTTATTCACTGGGAAAATCAAGCTAATCTGAAATATGAGAGTTCACCGCATGAACAATTATATACGAATCAGATCTTCCCTTATTACCGTGCCCCTCAGCTATTGGTAGGTTTTCCAAACAGATACATTGAGCGGGAATGGTCCCCGTCAATGTATGCCCTGCCAGAGGTAAAACACCGACAGCTACGTAGTAAAATCTCGATGAGGTATGGTACCGGTTTAACGGATGCATTATTCATGTCTAGTCATAATGGAACCGTATTTAACAGGTGGAATGAGGCTTTCTTTAAAGCAGGCATTGAAAGGCCCGGTACCTGGAATTACGGTCAGCATTATGTCGCCTGGGGAATGGTTGAAACGAAATCAGCTTTGGCAGGGGCGCCTAATGAGCTTTCATTTTATTCGGCAGAGAGTTTTTGGACAGGAGATAGTAATGATCTTAGACGGTATACATTGAGAGTAGACGGATTTGCGTCCTTAACAGCACCAATGAAAGGGGGAGAAGTAATTACAAAACCAATTAAATTTGATGGAACTAAATTAGCTGTCAATTTTGCGACCTCAATTGCCGGTTCAATCAGAATAGAAATTCAGGATGCAGAAGGAAATGCAATACCAGGGTTCACATTAGAGGACTGTGCCGAACTATATGGAGATAACCTTGACCGTGAGGTAAGTTGGAAAGGCGGGCTTGTTCCCGGTAATCTTTTAACCCGTACTATCAGATTGAGAATCGTATTAAAGGATGCGGACCTTTATTCATTTAAGTTTTATTAATCCTTTATATTAATTGCATAGATCATGTTAGTTAAGAAATTTATTCACTTTATAATTGTCCTGGCTTCATTGTTCTCTCTTAATGGGATTAATAAAGTTTACGGTCAGCTTTCCAATAGTAATTCCACGATCAATATAGGATCAGATCGTGAACTTTTTATTGATGATTATGTTGTGGATCAGATTCTCGGTAAAGCTAATTTAAGATTACATCATCCTGTTCCTCAGAATGTTGCTATTGAACATGATGCTCCATGGGAAGGCAATTCGTGTGTGTATCATACTGTATTTAAAGATGGGGATATTTATCGGATGTATTACAGGGGTTCAGGCTTAGGTTTCAGTGATAATAAAGGGCTAAAGCAGATGCATAAGTATACCATTTGTTATGCAGAAAGTAAAGATGGAATTAATTGGGTGAAACCGAATCTGGGTCTGTTTGAGTTTGAAGGATCCAAGGCAAATAATATAGTACTGACTGGTGGGAAAGTTGGAGATTTCGAATTAAAGTTGAATGATAATGCAACCATCTTCAAAGATGAAAACCCAAATGTTCCATCCGATGCTCTTTATAAAGCTTTTGTTTCTCAGCAGGGTGCCCCAGGCCTATTGGCATTCAAATCGCCTGATGGCATTCATTTTACCCCTTTACAGAGTTCTCCCGTAATTAGGGATGGCGCATTCGATTCACAGAATGTTGGATTCTGGGATACAAAACGAAATATGTACAGGGCATATTGGCGTGTTGGGGAAAGAGGAGTCAGAGCCATCCGAACTGCTTCATCAACTGACTTTTTAAAGTGGGGTGTTCAAACAAATTTGAAATATGTTGATTCACCCGATGAGCATCTCTATACCGGTCAGGTCAAGCCTTATCATCGGGCACCCCAATTGATACTCGGCTTTCCTGCCCGGTATGTTGATCTTGGTTGGTCAAAAGCTATGCAGGCTTTACCTGGGCTTGAACACAGGGAAGCAGCCAGTATAACCAGTGAACGGCATGGAACTGCTATTACAGAGACTTTGCTTATGGCCAGCAGGGACGGTATTACATTCAAGCGCTGGAACGAGGCCTTTATTCGACCGGGTATTCAACGTCCTGGAACATGGAATTATGGGCATCATTACACTGCCTGGGGGCTGCTTGAAACCAAATCTGATTTGCCAGGGGCACCAAATGAGCTGTCTATTTATTCGACTGAGGATTATTGGACCGGAGTAAAAAGTGACAAGCTTCGCCGCTATACGCTAAGACTGGATGGTTTTGTGTCAGTTAATGCACCGATGACAGGGGGAGAGTTGATAACCAAACCATTAACCTTTACCGGCAATAACTTGAGTTTAAACTTCTCTACCTCAGCTGCTGGAGAAATATTGGTAGAGCTTCTGGATATTAATAATAAGCCGATGCAGGGTTACTCCCTGAATGATTGTGAGACCATTTTCGGCGATACAATAGAAGGAATAGTGAACTGGAAAAGTGGTAGTGATATGTCTTCACTTGCAGGAAAACCCGTACGCATACGTTTTGTAATGAAAGATGCAGACCTCTATTCTTTCCAGTTTATTAAATGAATTTAATTTTCTTAGACTATAAAATTATTAATATGTCAATACTGAATAAAATGAATACCGGAAAGTTCATCTTCATTTTTTACTTACTGATCGGGAGTTCTTTATCGATATGCCTTTTCTCTGCATATACCAAAAGGCAGAACAAGTCTATTGTTACCGATTACGACGGAAATGTATACAATACAATAAAAATAGGTAAGCAGATTTGGATGGTTGAGAACCTAAAGGTGACCCATTATCGGAATGGCGATCAGATTAAGCATATAACAGATAG
>CAZGWG010000120.1:0-11382 GCA_964529165.1 uncultured Sphingobacterium sp. | reverse complement strand
TGTAGATTATTTGAAATAAATTCTTCTAAAGATTTTTAGTTTTTTTTTAATTATTTAAGACGATAAGCCAAACCGGCTTGAATCACCTGATTCTTATAAATTGGTGTTTCACTAGATCCATTTTCATTGTTTTTCTGGAAATCAAGTGCATAACGACCTTGCAAACTCAATTGATTTGTAAGACCAACACCTACTCCGATAACACCTCCAACAAGACTTTTCTTCAGATTATCATTCTCTGCTCTGATTGTATTCTGATAAGTTGCGTCTCCACGGGTGAATTTCTCCTTTGTTGAGGTAAGGAATGATACCTGAGGTCCGGCATAAATGCTGAATTTGTCACTTGGACTGATCTTTGCCAAAATTGGAATTTCAATAAAGTTTGTGGTTACTGAATATTCATTCGCAATACCCAGTAAACCTGTACCTGAAGTTTTGTATCCTTTTTGCGAGAACATTAATTCAGGAGAAAAGGCGAGGCCACTAACTATCGGAATGTCAACAAATAAACCGGCATTAAAACCAGGTTTGAATTCTGTATTGAAATCTCTGTCGTTTGTTTTGATGATATTGGAGAAGTTAACACCTCCTTTGATACCTACTGTTTGTGCTCCTGCTGCTCCTGCAAACAGTACACCTATAGCTAAAATTAATACCTTTTTCATAATGATGTTTATTTATTTATAGCACTGTTTAAGAAATAATGATGCCAAAGCTCAATATTTGATGAAATATGCTCTTAAGTGATAAGAATGTCTCAGGTCAAACCGATTCCTTTAATAAATTTGTATCTGTATTCAGTTCAATTGTATTTTTTATCGGACATATTATGGTGATTGCCGAAGTACTAACGTGGACAGGTTTATCTTTTATCTTTTTGAATATTGCCGGGATTTTTTTCTTGCACAGATTTCTGAAGAGAAGATTGACTGATAAGCTTTCTGTCTGGCTTTTTAGTATCTGTTTGAGCCTTGGCCTAACTTTTTTATTACTGTTATTTGGCCTTATTCTATTTCTTAATTGATAATTTCACAAAATTATTTATCTCTTCTCATGTATAAAATCTTAAAACACCTTGTCATTAATCTCGTCCTTATAAGTCCGATGATTAGTATTGGCCAAACTAAGGATTCTTTTATCGGTTCATTAGATGAGCCTAATGCTTGGGTTGAATCAGTTTTTAAAAAGTTAAGCAAGCGTGAGCGGATTGCCCAGTTGTTTATGGTCAGGGCTCATACAGATAAAGGGAAAGCGTTCGAGGATTCAATCGCTAGGCTAATTCGAAAAGAACGTATTGGCGGACTGGTATTTTTTCAGGGAGGTCCTGCCCGACAAGCTGTTTTAACCAATCGTTACCAATCTATATCAAAAGTACCCTTGCTTATAGCGATGGATGCTGAATGGGGCCTGGGTATGAGGCTCGACAGTACGGTATCATACCCATACCAGCTCACACTTGGTGCTATACAGGATAATAAGCTGATTTACGAGATGGGTAAGCAGGTGGCTATGGATTTTAAGCGTATTGGAATGCAGGTGAACTTTGCTCCGGTAGCAGATATTAACAATAATCCAAAGAATCCGGTTATTGGAATCCGCTCATTCGGAGATGATAAATATAATGTTGCGGCAAAGGTTAGTGCCTATATGAAAGGGCTTCAGGATAATAAGGTGCTGGTTAGTGTTAAGCACTTTCCAGGGCATGGCGATACCGATGTTGATTCACATCATGATCTTCCCCAATTGCCTTTTAGCCGTGAACGGCTTGATTCATTGGAATTATATCCTTTCAAAGAGTTAATCAAAGATGGAGCCTCAGGTATTATGGTTGCACACATGAATATTCCCGTTCTTGATAATACTCCGAATCTGCCTTCAACACTTTCACGTCCAATAGTTACCGGACTTTTGAAAGAGGATCTTGGATTTAAGGGAATCATTTTCTCGGATGCCATGGAGATGAAAGGGGTAGCTAAATTTTTTCCAGAAGGAGAAAGTGATGTTCTTGGGCTGATTGCCGGACTCGATGTCATCGAGCTTTCTGGGAACTCCAAAAGGGCAGTGAAACTGGTACGCCAATCAATCAAGTCCGGGCAACTGAGCTGGGAACGTATCAATCAAAGTACGAAAAAAGTGTTGTTGGCTAAATACTGGTCAGGTCTTTCAAATAGTCGTAGGATTGACCCCAATAATATCATATCTGATCTGAATCGTCCTGAAGCAACACAACTTAATCAGCAACTGGCGGATGCAGCAGTAACAATTCTGAATGATGATCTGCAAATCAGAAATTTCGATTTAAGTAAGAAAACTGCTCTTGTGAGTATGGGAACTTCCGACTTGACTACATTTCAGAATACCCTTAAACCTTTATTGCCCAATTCACTGATCTTTTTGTTGCCAAAAGATGCTTCAGATAGTGATATAAATAATGTTAAAGCAGAACTGAAATCCTATGAGCAGATCATTGTAAGCATTCATGATACCCGCAGACGTCCGGGAGCAGTTCTGGATTATAACATGGGCCTCAAGACATTGATTGCTGATATAGCAGGAATGAACAGTATGTTTACACTCTTCGCTAATCCCTATACTATTACTGGACTACCGGGAATTGAGAAGGCAAAGACTTTAATTGTCAATTATCAGAACTCAGAAGAGGCACAAAGGGCTGCTGTAAAAGTGATTACCGGTGAACTAAAAGCAAATGGGAAATTACCGGTAGCTGTAAATCCAGGATTTAAGAATGGAGCCGGATTGACTCAGAAGTAAACCGATTTGTTCAGATATAAGCTAGCATCTTTATAAAAATCAGGCTGGCAGACTGTGCCGGCTTTTTTATTGCTTTGTTCTATGGAATTGAAATACCTGATTGATGAATAAAATCAATATTTTTATGATTCTATGATTGAAAGGCCGGTAGTTCAATAAATATTCAAATCAGATCCATAACATGTCTCAGCAAAAAGCCCTGAAATTAGTTCGTGCATCCGCAGGCTCGGGTAAAACCTTTGCATTGACAGCACATTATTTGGTTTTGCTATTTAGTGCTAAGGGTAAATATCGTGAAATTCTAGCGGTTACTTTTACTAATAAGGCAACTGCCGAAATGAAGGAGCGTATTCTTGGAGCACTCGAGGAGCTTGCCCGCTCGGGATATGAAAAATCTAAATTCAGTACTATTCTAAAAGACAATTACCCTCATATTGGAGATCAGGAGGTCAGGGTAAAGGCTTCAGAAATATATGCCGCTATACTCCATGATTACAGCCGTTTTTCTGTCAGTACTATCGATGGATTTGTGCAGCAATTAATCAGAAGTTTTGCATTCGAATTAAATCTTGACAGCGGCTATAAGCTTGAGATGAATCATGCGAAAGTGAAAGATGAGTTGGTACTGGCTTTGAATCTTCAGCTTGAAAAAGATCCGGAATTATTGGAATGGGTTACCAGCCTTGCAATCGATCGTATTAATGATGGCCAGGATTGGGATTATAACCGCGCATTGAAAGAGCTCGCTGACGAAATATTTAAAGAGCGATATTATCCCTTTCAGGATGCTATGCAAGCGATGGGCACGAATCAGACTAAGGAATTTAATTCCCTCCGCAATCTTATAAAGAGTGGTATTAAAGCCTTTAGTGAAGAAATTATTCAACGAACAAAGGGGATTAAAGAATTTATTGATGCTTCATCAATTGATTCAAAGGACCTTAACAATAAGACAAACAATCCACTTTTAAAGTTAGATAAAATAATTCAGGGGGATTTTACAAGGATTGAAACTCTCAGAAAGTTACTCAATGATTTCGATCAGTGGCCAAACCGGGCTTTAAAGGAGATTAGTCAGGTAGAGCATTTATATAATGAGATCAATCCGAATTTAGCAGAGCTGATCGCATACTATGATGAGGGTATAGAAATATACAATACCTATCAGGCGATCAATAAGAACAGTTCATATCTTCGTTTGATGCAGCGTATGGCTGATCTTCTGAAGGATTATCGTTCAGAGAAAAGAGCTTTGCTGATTTCTGATGCGCAACAGCTTTTAAAGGGTATTACAGGTTCTGATTCTGATACCCCTTCATTTATATGGGAGAAAACAGGTAACAAGTTTAAGAACTTTCTGTTTGATGAGTTTCAGGATACCAGTACCTTTCAATGGATGAATTTTTTACCTCTTCTAAAGAATGCAATTGCTGAAGGTTCTCAGGGTGGTCATTCGTCTCACTTGGTGGTTGGAGATGTTAAGCAATCGATTTACCGCTGGAGAAACGGTGACTGGCGTATTTTACATAGTAATTTGAAGAGGGATTTGCTTGAGGATAACGTGGCCGAAGAGAATCTTATCTATAACCGCAGAAGCGCTGAAAATATTATTCGTTTTAATAATTTTCTATATAAGAGGCTACCGGCTATTCTGCAGCAGAATCTGAATGAGGTTTTTTATGAGTCAGCTCCGGCCTACCTGCATGATTCATGGGAAACAGAGAACGGTAGCCTGATTGTTAAAGCTTATGAGGGCAGTCATCAGGAGCTTACAGATAAAACTCCGGGAGGAGGAAAGATCGAAGTAAAATTCTTTTCAAAGAAAAGCAGATCCTTTTCAATGGATGATCAGAATGAGGAAGAGGAGCATTCAGAAGCTGCCGCTTATACTGTAGAAAAACTTATTGACCTTTTAAAGCAGGGTGTTCCGATGAGGGATATTGGCATTTTGGTTCGTTCAAATCGCGAAGCAGTCGAGATTCTTGATTGTATTTTTAAAAAGGCCAATCAGGGTTTGCTGACTGAAGCTGCAGGAAAACCCTTTCAGGTAATTTCGGGAGAGGCGTTGAAAATTTCAAATAACGCATCTATTGCCTTATTGCTTTGTACCTTCCGACTCCTGACAGCCAGGGAATCAGAAAGTGGAATTTTTAGAGCAGAATGCGCACGGCTTTGGGCTCAGATTCAAAATCATCAGAATATCCGGGTTGAAATAAATAGTAAACAATGGATGGATATGGCTTCGGGTCCGCTTTCTGCAATGAAAGGTCTCTTACCTGAAGAGTTATGCTCAGATTTGAACTCATTCAAGCACCTGCCGCTTGGTGAATTGACAGAGAAACTGATTAATATTTACAGGCTTGGAATTGCTGATTCTGAAAATATGATACCTTTTTTACTTGCTTTCAGGGATCAGGTTGCGGTGTTTGCATCTGCTGGTGATCAGGGAATCGGCGCATTTTTGGAGTGGTGGGATACCGAAGGTTCAGGAAAGGCTTTGCCTTCTTCAGAAAGTCAGGATGCAGTTCAGGTGATGACCGTTCATAAATCTAAAGGCCTGGAATTCAAAGCAGTGATTGTGCCTTTTCTGAGTTGGGACCTTGTTGTATCATCCAGGGGACTTCAAAGGAATATTTTATGGGTTAATGCTGAAAAGGCTGGTTTTGAGAAATTTAAGTCGCTACCTGTAGATCTTGGTAAAGGACTTGCTGCTACCGTTTTTGCCCCGGATTATTTTGAAGAAGTTATGCTGGGCTATATGGATGTGATTAATACAATGTATGTGGCAACAACAAGGGCAAAGGATTATCTATGTTTGATTTGTCCGAATGTCCCTGCTAAAAAGAAGGATGGGAAGGAGAGTACAACAAAGAATCTGCAATCAATACTTTCTGGGTTATTTGAGAGCGGAGATACCGGAGATCTGCAATTTGAATCGGAGGATACCCATTATTTTATGGGGTATCTACCAGATCTGAAATCAAATGCTGAGCTTTCTTCAGAACAGGAATCCTTACGAATTCAAACTTATCATGTGAATGAAAAGCTTACTGAGCGATTCAAAAGAAATAGTATGAATGAAGATTCCTGGTTTAATGCAAAACAACGTAAAGGCATTGTAATGCATAAATTGCTGGAGACCTTAAGTGGTTTAGAAGAACTGGATAAACTGATTTCTGAAAAGATTCAGGAGGGATTCATAAGGGAATCGGAGCGGGAGGAGATCAAACAAGCAGTAAAGGATGTACTAGTTCAGGAAGAAATAAAACAGTGGTTTAAAACAGCTAAATCAGTAATCAGTGAAAAAGATATGATTGTTGATTCAGGAACTATTAAGAGGCCTGATAAACTTTTTGTTTTTGAGAATAATGCAATTCTTCTGGATTTTAAATTCGGAGCTCAAAACAATAAATATATTGCAGATATCAGCCTCTACCGCGATAATCTGATGAAGATGGGCGAATTTGAGCAGGTGGATGCTTATTTATGGTATGCACAGGATCGTAAACTGCAGAAAGTCTGATTATGGGAAATAAATCATCGGATAGGTTTCTTTACCGGGTTGCAGAAGATCTATTGAGCCGATTTGGAAAGGATCTTCAGGATGTTGCAATCGTATTCAATAATAAGCGTCCTCAGCTATTTTTAAGAAAATATCTGGCTGAGATTAGAGGTAAACCGATCTGGAGTCCTCGTTTTTATACAATCCAGCAATTCTTCTCCGAGTCAACAAGTCTGGTTTGTGCTTCTCAGTTAAAGCAGTTCTTTATCCTTTATTCTGAATACAATCTTCTATTGAAAAAAGAGGGTAAGGAAGTGGTAAGTGCAGATATCTTTTACCCTTTAGCCGAGATTATTGTTTCTGATTTTTCTCAGATCGATTATTATATGGCCGATCCCATAAAGGTTTTCAACGTGATTGGCAGTATCGCAGAACTGGAACAGCAGTTCCCGAATTTTGAAGAAGAGCAGCTTAGCTTTATGGAGAGCTTTTGGTCATCATTTTCACAGGAAAAGCAGAATAAGGTACAGGAGAAGTTTATTGAAATGTGGCACCGAATGCCTTTACTTTATCAGAATTTTCATGCCCGGCTTGCTGAGCAGGGTTTGGTTAGCAATGCAAAGATGTATCGCAACCTTGCAGAAGGAAGAGATTCTGATCCGGGATTTTTAGATCAGTTCAGCCATATTGCATTTGTAGGCTTTAACGCTTTATCTAAAGCAGAGGAAATTTTATTCAGATCCTGGCAGGATGATGGCCGCAGTTCATTTTACTTTGATGCTGATGAACATTATTTTTCAGATCCTATTCAGGAGGCCGGACATTTTATCAGAAGGAATATCAATACTGTGGGTCTTGAAAACCAGTTTGCAATAGACAAAAACAGGATTAATGATTCTAATAAAGAATTTACAATAATACAGGCTCTGGGTAAAGTAGCTCAGGGCAAATTACTGGGTGAACTTTTACCTCAAATTTCGGATCAGAAAGATCCTGCTTCAAAGGCAATTATTCTTGCTGATGAAAGTCTCCTGCTACCGGTACTCCAAACTGTGGATGATGAAAGCCTGAATATGACCATGGGCTATCCTTTTGAACAATCAGCAGTTTTTGGTTTATGCGATCTATGGCTGGATATTCAGGAAGAAATAGCCGTTGGCGATAAGGTTTCTATAGCTTATCCTAAAGTTCTCAGTTATATATTCAATCCTCTTATAGCGATAGATATTGAACAGAGGAGCAAGATACATCAGGAGATTATTGAAGAAAAGAAGGCCAGATTTAAACTTCAGGATCTTAAAAGTAGTGGTAAAATTGCCGGCCTCACCTTCTCTCTGTTTGAAAGTCCTGCAGATTCAATTCGAAATCTGGGTAGTTTGCTTCTTCTGGTCTCAGAACAGATTACTGATTTGCGTAAGCTAGAAAGTTTGCTGATTGCTGAGGCGGTTAAAACACTCAATGTGCTCTCAGATAACTTCGCAGAGCTGGAAAGTGAAGCAGCCTTACCTGAAATAAACGCCGGATTTGTTCACAGAACGATAAGAAGAGCTTTGGCTGGGCTTACTGTCCCTTTTGATGGTGAACCCTTATCGGGATTGCAGGTTATGGGCCTTCTCGAAAGCCGTTGTCTTGATTTTGATGAACTTATTGTTCTAGGAATGAATGAAGGGGTACTTCCCAAGGTTAGTATTACCCCTTCTTTTATACCAGATAGTGTCCGAAGAGCCTTCGCATTACCAGTCCTTGAAAATCAAAACTCTATTTTTGCTTATTTCTTTTATCGCTTGCTTCATTGTGCAAAAAAGATCACACTAGTCTATAATGGCATTACAGATGAGAGAGCCAGCGGAGAAGAAAGCAGGTTTATAAAGCAGCTTGAATTTGAAACATCATGCAGGTTCAATCATGTTTTACAGATGAATCAGCCAATTGATAATTCGATCCACCAGATTATAGAAGTTGAGAAAAGCGGCCCGGTACTTGATAAACTCCGAACCTATTTAAAAAGAAATTCTGATGTTAAGTACGATAAGAAGATATCAGCGTCGGCTTTTACAGATTATATAACCTGTTCTTTAAGGTTCTTCTTTGGAAAAATTGCAGGTCTGGCTGAGCCAAAAGATTTGCCGGATGAAATCGGTCCGCATACCGTTGGTACTATGTTGCATGCTGTGATGGAAAGTTTCTATCGTGATTCTATCGGTAAGGAAGTAACGGCAACATATATCAGGCAGCGCGAAAAATCACTTTCTGCTATGGTTGAAGCGGCCATGATTACTGAGCTTAAATTGAATCCGGGTTCTGAAATTCAGTACAGTGCATTGCAGCAAATTATCATTAAAGTTATTGAACAATATGCGATAAAAGTGCTGAGGTATGATGAGCGGATTGCACCATTTGTAATTAAGGAATTGGAGGACAGAGATTCATATACCCCATTATTTTCTGTTGATGTAGATGGAAAGGAAGAACAGGTGAGGCTAATGGGGATTATTGACAGAGTGGATGTTCACTTAAATAAAACACGGATTGTAGATTATAAAACCGGTAAGGATCAGTTAAGGTATACTGATTTTGAAAGTTTATTTGAAGAAGAAGGGAAAGGCCAGAATAAGGCCTTGTTACAAACCTTGTTTTATACCCTTGTTTATGAAAAAGCCCGAAATTTAAGTCTGGTAGAGCCGCATCTTTATACAGTTAAGGATTTTAGCGAAGGAACTCAGTTTATTGAAAAGACAAAGGATAAGTTGATTCTGACAGATGAAAACCTGGCTGGTCTTAAGGAACAGTTTACTTTAAAGCTAAGAGAAAAGCTTAGTGAGTTATTTGACAGTTCAGTACCATTCAGGCAAACTATGAATACAGACAGTTGTTCTTATTGCTCATTTAAGGGAATATGTCAGCGGTAGATAACTAATTACGAATTAGGGTTATGCGGATATCAGTTTCTTTTAGAGCTTACCTGAATTTTCCGGCATATTTCTTCTTAAACTATCATTCGTTTTAATATATAATTGGTATAACATAGCAAACGTAGCCAGTAGGATATCTTTTTGGCTTCTTTATATGCTCTAGAAAATTTTGAAATGAAATCAGCTTTCGATTGAGCTCCTATTCTTTCTTCAACATTTGTTCCGATTGAAATTCCGCCACCCAAGCATTTGTTGCTAGGGAATAAATTCATGTTTCTCATTTTTCAATAAAATACTTGTATTTACAGTTCGAATTACAGATGAGAATGTTTTGTTTGTATTAAGTTTTCGGTTTTAATTCTAGCATTCATTATCGAAATTTCTTGATTCATTTTTAGAATTCATTTTTTAACTATTTAACGGTATCTCCAATTCTTAATTCCTGATTAATAATTCGTAATTAATAATTGATAGCCTTATATTTGCGTTCCAAAAAATTGATTTTACACATGAGAGAAATACAATTCAGAGAGGCACTTCGTGAAGCATTAAATGAGGAAATGCGCAAGAACGATAAGATTTTTTTAATGGGTGAAGAGGTTGCTGAATATAACGGAGCATACAAGGTGAGTCAGGGAATGCTCGATGAGTTTGGTCCTAAACGGGTTATTGATACACCAATTGCTGAATTAGGTTTTGCAGGAATAAGTATTGGAGCTGCAATGAACGGACTGAATCCTATTGTCGAATTCATGACTTTTAATTTTTCCCTTGTTGCAATCGATCAGGTAATCAATGCAGCGGCAAAAGTGCTAAGTATGAGTGGTGGACAGTTTTCATGTCCGATTGTTTTTCGTGGTCCTACGGGAAATGCGGGTCAGTTAGGTGCTCAACACTCTCAAAATTTTGACAGTTGGTATGCCAACTGCCCGGGATTAAAAGTTGTTGTTCCATCTACTCCTTATGATGCGAAAGGTCTATTAAAGCAGGCAATTTTGGATCCTGATCCGGTGATTTTCATGGAATCGGAAGTGATGTACGGAGATAAGGGAGAGGTACCTGAAGAAGAATACTACCTGCCAATAGGTAAGGCTAATATTGTTAAAGAAGGAACAGATGTAACCATTGTTACTTTTGGAAAGATGCTTTCAAGGGTAGTTTTGCCTGCAATTGAAGAGTTAAATAAAGAAGGAATTAATGCCGAAGTAATAGATTTGCGTACTATTCGGCCGATCGATTATGAAACAGTCATTAATTCAGTTAAGAAAACCAACCGAATGGTTTTTGTGGAAGAAGCATGGCCTTTAGGTTCGATAGCTACCGAGGTTACTTTCAAAGTTCAGAAAGATGCTTTTGATTATCTTGATGCTCCTGTTCTAAGGGTAGCGTGCGCTGATGTACCACTTCCTTATGCGCCAACCTTAATTAAAGAAGCTCTTCCCAATGCAGAACGTGTAGTTGCTGCGGTAAAAAGCGTACTTTATAAAGAAGCATAATAACACATAGCATTGAAAAGAGCCTCTCCGAATCCATTCCGGAGAGGCTCTTTTGTGAGGTATTAAAGTGTGATCTGACGTTTAATACTTTCTTCGAGTGAGATCAGTGTTTCTGTCCGCTGAATCCCTTTTACTCCCTGTATATCTTCATTAAGTACCTGTCTTAGATGATTGGTATCCCTGCAAATGATTTTGGCGAACATACTGTACGAGCCCGTGGTATAATGCAGTTCTACCACTTCCTTGATTTTTCTTAGATTTTCTACAGCATCTTTATATTGGGATCCTTTTTCGAGATATATGCCTAAGAACGCACAGATATCATAGCCAATCTTTTGCGGATCAATGATTAGATGAGATCCTTTAATAACTCCCATGTCCTGCATTTTTTTCATCCTTACATGAATTGTTCCACCTGAAACGATCAATTTCTTAGCAATTTCGGTATAAGGAATCGTCGCATCTTCCATTAATATACTTAATATCTGTGTGTCCAGATTATCAAGTTCGAAATTTTGGCTTCTGTTTTCCATTTTTAATTGTAGAATTATTAATAATTGTGCAATATAATTATAGTTAACGTAAAAATTAAAATAGTTTATTTAAACATTTGTAATAAATAGGGACTTGTTTTACATTCGTAATAAGCAATCAGAAATAGATTGTTTATACACTGTAAGGTGGTGAAATTTGGCAGACA
>CAZGWG010000119.1:10130-11469 GCA_964529165.1 uncultured Sphingobacterium sp. | reverse complement strand
TAGAATCAGAAAAATCAGTTTAAGATGGACATGGGAACAACCGGTCTTATTTTTGACTGGTTAATCAAGGTCCCGAATTTCATGTTGCACTTAAGTCATTGAATGCAAAAGACTTTTGATACAGCCCCTTTTTTTACTGGGATTGATATTGATAAGAAGCTCCTAATAAGGTCCGGCAAATTCTGTTGTTAAAATTCCATATTGTTAATTTAAGGCAGAATTAATATATTCGTATACAGGTATCCTGAATATGAATGATTATAGTACCCTTACAGACAATCAATTAGTCGATTATATTAAATCGGGTGATCAATTGGCTTTCGCTGAAATATATGAGCGATATTGGGGACTTATGTTCCATCATGTACTCAAAATGACAGGAGATAAAGATGAAACCAAAGATCTTGTTCAGGAGTTATTCACTAACCTTTGGCTCAATGTCGAACAAATTGAACCCGAAACGAACATCGCTGCCTATCTTTATGTTTCGGCAAGAAATAAAGTAATCAACCTGATAAGGCATGATAAAGTTAAGAACAACTATTTATCTTCCTTAAGCAATTTTGCCAACTATTATCAAAGTTCAATTCTGGAGCAATTGAGTGCTAAAGATCTTTCAATTGCCATTGAAAGAGAGATTCAGAACCTCCCCTGCAAAATGCGCGAGATATTTGAACTAAGCCGGAAAAAATACCGCACCCATAAAGAAATCGCTGAAGAACTTCAGATATCTGACAAAACGGTAAAAAAACAAATTAATAATGCTATTAAAATCCTCCGTTTAAGATTGAATATTTTTATACTCATCCTTACTATTTATCTCAGCAATATCTATAGTCTTTAAGCATAGTTAAGACCCTTCAGAAATTTATTTTCGATTTCTCTACTACCTGCTTCCTTTTAAATTGTCTTATCATAAATTAAGCATAATTATGACCGGACCGGAAGCCAAGCAGCTCCTCACAAGATATAATCAAGGTAATTGCACACCTGAAGAAAAGGCACTGGTGGAGCGTTGGTATCTTTCAGAGTCATCAAAACAAAATGTACCCGAAGATCAGGATGATTTCACTGCTGAGAAGATTCAGATGTGGTATGAGATAAGGGAAAGAAGCGGAATTGAAAATAGAAATAAGAGTTCAAGAATAATACTCTGGGGTGCTTCAATAGCAGCAGCAGTCTTGATTATAGTCAGTATTGGCAGCAACTTTTTTAAGGCAAACGAATCTGAGCTAGTACAAACAGAAAGTTTGCCGAAAGTTTATGATAAAAACCCGGGGGGTAATAAAGCTGTATTGACCCTTGCAGATGGAACCAGAATTGTTCTTGATGATGCTGT
>CAZGWG010000119.1:0-10120 GCA_964529165.1 uncultured Sphingobacterium sp. | reverse complement strand
GATCAATATCAGTAAGGGCGCAGACGGATCTATAATCTATGACATGCCGGAAATAGCAGGACTTAATGCTGAGACCGTTCTTTTTAATACGATTGAAACCCCTAAAGGAGGAAAATATCAGATTATTTTACCCGACGGGTCAAAAGTATGGCTTAATTCCGTCTCATCTCTGCGCTTCCCGGCAATTTTCAGTGGCAAAGAAAGAAATGTAGAGCTTACCGGAGAAGCTTTTTTTGAAGTTGCCAAAAACGCTGAGAAACCATTTATAGTGAAAACTAACGACATGAATATTTTTGTTACGGGAACCCAGTTTAATGTGATGGCCTATTCGGATGAAAGTTATAGTGCCACCACACTCGTGGAGGGCTCTGTACATGTCCGTAATCTTAACAGTGATATCGTTCTTAAACCTGGTGAACAGGTGGTTTCAAATGATGGAGCAAAATTAAGTAAGAGCACTGCAGATGTCGAACTAAATATAGCCTGGAAAAATGGTTTGTTTCAATTCAATGATTCAGATATGCGCACCGTGATGAATCAAATAAGCAGATGGTACGATGTTTCAATTGAATATAAAGGTTCAGTACCAGAAAAACATTTTGGAGGTTATATCTCACGCGATTCAAAATTATCCCAGATCCTTAAGATGCTTGAAATAAGCGGAGTGAAATTCAAACTTGAAGAAAAGAAAATTATTGTTTTACCTTAAAGACACAGCCTATGGACCCATAAATCTACTCCCCAAAAAGGCCCAAAAAAATCCGGAAACGTTGCAGCGCTCCCGGACACGAAATAAAGGGGCCAAAAACTCACTGTTAAGTAATATTCTATTCACCCTAAATCATGTAAAGTTATGCAAATTACTGCTTTTTGCAAAAAAGAACCTTTCAGTAAGCTGAGCAGGTTCATTTATTCTCATTTAATACGAGTTATAAAATATATAGATCCGGGATTTTCTCCGGTTTTAGTAAAAGAAGTCAATCGAACCAAATTAATAAGGCAAATTATCTTAAAGATGAAATTAACTGCTGCCGTATTATTAATCGCCTGTTTACAGGTAAGTGCATCAGGATTTGCCCAGAAGATAACTATATCAAGGCAAAATGCCCCGGTTGAGCAGGTTTTGAAAGAGATAAAAAAACAAACCGGCTATTTATTTTTTTACAATCAGGAATGGATCAAACAGGTAAAAGCTGTTGACATCAACGTTAAACATGCATCGATTGATGAAGTACTGAAAATTTGCTTCTATAATCAGCCTGTAAACTATTCAATTGTTGATAAAACAATAATTCTGTCAAAAAAGGAGCTTTTCAATTCAACACCTGAAATTCAACTCTTTAAGGAAGCTCCCCCTAAGGAAGTCAAAGGTAAAGTTACTGATACCACAGGTGAAACCCTTCCCGGTGTAAGTGTTCGTGTAAGAGGCACCAACACAGGTACAACAACAGATATTAACGGTAATTATACCATCATTGTTCCTGAAGATAATTCTGTGCTGGTATTTACGTATATCGGTTATGTAACCAAAGAAATTTCCGTAAGCAGCCGTGCTGCAATTAATGTAACTCTTGAAGCAGCCAATACTGCATTGAACGAAGTGGTAGTAATTGGTTACGGTACCTCCAATCTGGCTAATTTAACTGGTTCAGTCTCTACTGTTGATGTTGAAAAGGCAATGTCCTCAAGGCCTGCAACAAACGTTGCTTCAATGCTTGAAGGTCAGGTTTCAGGGGTATTTATTCATACGAATTCCGGACAACCGGGTGCAGAAGGGATGAATGTCCTGATAAGGGGTCAGGGTAGTATGGGAGATTCTCAACCACTTGTAATTGTAGATGGATTGGAATCTTCTATGGACAATATAAACCCATTTGATATCGAAAGTATAAGTGTTTTGAAAGATGCGGCATCTGCTTCTATTTATGGAACCAGGGCAGCAAATGGTGTAATTCTTGTTTCTACAAAACGTGGAAAAGAGGGACCAATACAAATACGCTACAATACTTATTTTGGAAAACAGGATCCAACAGCCGTTCCTGATTTTCTAGGTTCCGCAGATTATGCTGAGCTACACAATGAAGCCAGGGCAAATGCCGGATTATCCCCAACCTTTACTGCTGACGCCATTGCAAAATACAGAGCAGGAACTGATCCAAACTATCCGAGCACCGACTGGATGAGTGTTTTGTACTCAGGGTCTGGTGGCTCACAATATCATGGACTTGATTTTTCAGGAGGAACAGAAGCTACAAGATATAACATCTCCATGGCCTATAATGAACAAAAAGGAGTAATCAAATCTGTTGATGCTGAACAGTTAAATTTCCGCTTTAATGTTGACAACAAAATTAATAAATGGCTTAATGTAGGCATCAATACGGCTCTTAACCGTGCCATTAATACCCTTCCATTAACTGGTCCGGAACTTACCCGCGGTGGTGACTTGCAACAGTTCTACAATTCTGTCACGCACATCCCTCCTACTCAAAAGCTAAAACTTGCTGATGGTTCCTGGTCAGGTGAATATCCGCTTGGAAATTTTGCAGCATGGATCGATCAGGGAAACCTGAGGTCGATTAAAGGCAATCAATTAGTTGGTACCATATTCTCTGATGCGAAAATAATTAAAGGCCTTTCCTGGAGAAACAGAGCAAGTGTTGATTATACTTTCAGGGAAACCACCAACCACATTTCTCAGTTTACATACGGCGGTGGACAGGTTTCAGGTCCAGCCTCTAATCAGGAAATTGTCGACAGATTCGGAATACTGGATATGGAGTCCCTGTTTTCTTATGATAACAGGTTTGGCAAACATGGAGTAAAAGGGCTGGCTGGAGCATCTACCAGAACTGAGGATATGTACTCTACCATGGCTTATCGCCTAGACTTTCCGTCAAATGACCTTACTGCCATCAGTGCTGGTAGTACCGCAGGCCTTTTAAATTCAGGAACAAACAGAAGAGCAACCCTGGGATCCTATTTTGCGAGAGTAAATTATGATTACGATGGCAAATATATGTTTGAGGCTAATATCCGAAGAGATGGTTCCTCAAAATTTGCAAGAGGTAATCGCTGGGGATGGTTCCCTTCATTTTCTGCAGGCTGGGTAATGAGTGACGAGACTTTCATGAAAGATATTAAATGGCTTAATTTCCTGAAATTGAGAGCTTCATGGGGGCAGTTAGGAAATCATAGAATCGCAGACTTTATGTATCTGCCACTTATAACCTTAGGTCAGAATTATGCTTTTGGGGGAGCCAGTGCTACCGGGGCTGCACAAACCATTGCAAACAATCCTGATATTACCTGGGAAACAACTACAGAGAAAAATATTGGTTTAGATCTTAAACTATTAAAAAACAGAATTTCACTAAGTATTGATGCCTATGACAGATATACTGATGATATTCTGACTGTCGTACCTGTTTCAGGGACATTCGGTTTACCGGCTCCTACTGTAAATTATGGTGCAATGAGTAATAAGGGTATCGAAACTGAAATGAGGTATTCAAAAATGAAAGGAGAATTCCAGTTTGATGTTTCCCTAAATGGTTCCTATAATAAAAACAATGTAGAAAAATATTTCAGCAGAGATATTTTTGATGTCGCCGGTGAAGGTGGTGCAATTGTGAGAGAAAAAGGTACGCCATGGAATTCCTATATAGGCTATGAATGGATTGGTTATTTCATGAGTGATGCGGAAGCTCAAGCAGGTGCTGTCCATAATCCAAATGTTGGTGCAGGAGATCTGAAATTCAAAGATCAGAACGGAGACGGGAAGATTGATGGAAATGATCGGGTTGTTCTTGGAAATACTGTTCCAAAATTTACTTATGGAATGAACCTTGGATTCAGATACAAGGGATTTGATTTTTCAACCTTCTTTCATGGTGCAGAAGATGTTTCAAGATACCTCAGGGTTCGTGGCTATATGCCATTTATGCGAAACGGTAAAGCTTTAAGCATGCACCTTGATCGAATGATAGTACAAAACGGAGTAGTTGTTAAACAAGGGTACTTCCCTAAAACACAACTTGAAGGTGGAGCCGGAGGAAAAAATGTCGTTTCCAGTGGATTCTCAATACATGATGCCTCATACCTGAGAATGAAAAATATTCAGCTCGGATATACATTACCCGGTTCACTAACTAAGAAAGCATATATATCACGGGCAAGAATTTACTTAAGTGGTGAGAATCTCCTGACATTCACAAAGTTCCCGGATGGTTATGATCCGGAAGCAAATAATACAGCATTCCACGGACATGTGTTCGGAGGTGCTGCAGGATGGAGTTATCCTCAGGTTAAATTCTATACAGTTGGTCTTAATGTAAACTTCTGATCAACAGAAGTATCTCATTAATAAATGTTTTAATAAAATTAAGCAAGGTTATGAAAAAGTTAATATATATACTCTCAGCGATATTTCTCAGTTTTGGAATGCCTTCCTGTACTGAAAAATTTCTTGACGCAGTACCTAATGATCAATTAAGTGGCGCAACCTTCTGGAAGACAGAAAGTGACATTAACATGGCGCTGGCAGGTGCTTACCGTGGATGGGACAATGGAATGGATGTTGTGATGCGGGATGCGATGACCGACAATGACTATAGCTGGATGGCTGTTACTGGCTACCAGCAGGTTGGAAATGGAACAGTGAGCCCGCAAAACGTAACAGTAGGTAACGGCGGCAGGGTATTCAGCTATGCTCAAATCAGAAAATACAACTCCTTTCTTGAAAATATTGAGGGAATGACTATTGATGCGGCATTGAAAGAAAGATTAAAATCAGAAGTTCGCTTTTTAAGGGCCTATGATTATTTCCTGAAAGCCATGTTCTTCGGTGATATGCCTTTGATCACAAAGACTAATCCCTCTACAGAATTACCTTCCCGAACACCTGTGACACAAATTCATACTTTCATTCTGGATGAACTCGATCAAATCAGCAAGATTCTTCCTGTACAAAATAACATCACAGCAAAAGGTCACATGACCAGAGGTTCTGCATTGGCATTAAAAGCCAGGTTAGAACTCTATCTGGGTAAATATGCAGAAGCTATGGCTTCTTCAAAAGCTGTAATTGATATGGGTGTTTATGAACTATATCCAAATTATGAACAGCTATTTTATCGCCAGAATAAAGCAAATAACAAGGAAGCAATTGCCGAAATTCAGCATATTCAAAATGATTATGCCACTTCAATTCCATGGCAAAGACTTCCTGCATGGAAAGGTGGTTACTCTGAAAATGCAGTTTCCAGAAGTATTTTAGAAGAATATGAGACAAAGAACGGATTAAAAATAACTGATGATCCATCTTATGACCCCAATAAACCATTTGCAAACCGCGACCCAAGACTTGCAATGTCTATTGCTTATCCTGGTTCAAGCTGGTTCGGCAGAATATATACAGCACTAGATCCTCAGTTTGGTGGAAGCTCAAATCCTGATTATTACCTTAACGATGGCTCTAAGGCTGCACAAATGTCAAAAAAATACCTGGATCCGGGAATTCAGAATGCTGAACGTCAGAATTTCGATGCGCCAATCATGGTAATCAGATTAGCAGAAATGTACCTCACTTATGCTGAAGCAGCTGTTGAAAGCGGTCAGAACCTGACTCTTGGTCTTGAATATTTAAACGAGGTCAGAACCCGTGCAGGACAAATCAACGCTACTGTGTTGACTCGTGAACTGGTCCGCCGCGAAAGAAGAGTCGAACTGGCCTTTGAAGGATTGAGATACTTTGACATCAAACGCTGGGATCTCGGGCCAACAGTAATGAACGGCCCATTTTACGGAAGCCGCCTTGGGACAGTAAACCAAACCACTGGCGAAGTTACCTGGGGAAGCGGATATATTCTTGTTGAAAACAGAACATTTTATCCTTTAAGAAAATATCTGTTGCCAATCCCTCAATCAGAAATTGATGTAAACAAAAATATGACACAGAACCCGGGTTATTAATTTGGGATATGTGAGCTTGTCTGAGCTTTATTTTTCAGACAGATACAATAGCTTGATAGAAGATAGTATTGTAAATACAAATGAAAGTAGCAGGATAATGAAGTCAGGTAAGATAGATTTGATAAACTGTCTTCAGAATGATACTTCTCAAATGACAACTGAAATACAGAGAAGCGGGATAAATCGTTAAAGCCGGTTTATCCTTAGCTTCCTGTTATGTAGTAAGTAGAATTATTTAAATTATAAAACCAAAATGGAAAGATCAACCTTTTTAAAGTCCCTTGCGGGAGTGGGTGCAAGCACAATCGGGCTGGGATCTCTGAGTTCATTTAAGTCGGATGTAAGTACAATTGATCCGGATATAATGCCCTCGCATATCACTGGTATAGCACCGGATTTTACGAAAATCAGAGATGATTTTCCTAGGGTTAAGCAGGAAGTCTATATGGACAATGCCTCTACGCACCCAATTAACATATACACAGCGGCAGCTCTGCATCGTTATGCAGAATGGGCCAAAAACGAGGTTGGAGAGCCTTGGTGGCCTCAGTATTCGGATACAAGACAGGAATGTAAAGATAGCTTTGCCAAACTCATCAATGCAGATAATGATGAGATCTCGTTTGCAAGAACTACCGTTGAAGCAGAAAACAATATCCTGAACGGAATGGATTTCAGGGGAGGAAACGTTGTAACAACAGATCTTCATTATTCTGCCAGCCTTTACAGCTACAAAATGCGTGAGCAACGTGATGGTTTAAAAGTTAAAATTATTAAACATAACGACTGGCGCTTCGATGTCAAAGACTTTGAAGGCGTTATTGACAAAAACACCAAATTGGTTGCCATTACACTTGTATCCAATGTCAATGGGTTTTTGGTTAAGGACGTCAAAGCAATCAGTGACCTTGCCCATGCCAATGGAGCGGTACTGTATGTCGATTTTATTCAGGGTGTTGGTGCTGTGCCTGTTGATGTTAAAGCAATGGGTATCGACCTTGCAGCCTGTTCAACCTTCAAATGGTTAATGGGTAGTAAAGGATTCGGGTTTATGTATGTCCGTAAAGACCTTCAGGATACCGTGGTTCGCACTACCCATCATAATGGCGGCATAAGCTACAATTATGCACCCTGGACTGACAAACCAAATCCTGCTTTACCTGAGATCAATTTCACCCCGGCCAAAGGACCCGGCATATATGAGGTCAGCTATCCTTCGTATGAAGGGGTTTCCTGTGCCATTGCTTCGCTGAAATATATTCATGGACTGGGGGTAAACAACATCCGTAGTTATGTCAGAACCCTAACCGACCGTCTGGCGAAGGAGATGCCAAGATTAGGCTATTCATCTATCACCCCTGAAGGAAATGAGAGTCCGATCATCGTCTTTCTTGCAAAAGATCCGGATGAAACCATGCGAAAACTGCGTGCTGCAAAAATTCATGTAGCCATGCGGTTTGGAAATAAGCTAAGGATTTCACCATCCATCTATAATAACCAGGCTGATATTGACAAACTGCTCAATACCCTTTCATAATAACTAAATTTCATGGAGGATAGTTTTAAATTATTCTCCATGAGATCTTCGAAAGATCCCCAGCTCTGTCAGTTAATTAATAAACGCAGTCAGGGAAAGTTTCAACGATAATCCTTTTCATAATAGCCATGAAAAATATAGACAGGCGAAAATTCATTTCAGGTCTGGCAATTACAGGAGCAAGTTTAGCTGCAATCAGTCCAATACGGGTTTTAGGAAATAATCCGATCCAGAAAACCATCAGAATTGGAATAATCGGACTAGACACCTCCCAGGTAACCATGATCATCAGTCATATTAACAATATTCCAGGGCCGGGATACGATGTTGTTCAACCCCTCTGGGACAGTTCCTTCGAAGGATTCAAAGTTACTGCCGCCTATCCTTACGGAAGTAGGAAAATAGAATCAAGTATTAAGCAAATCCCAACCTACGTTGAGAAAATGAAGGAAAATGGAGTCGAACTTGTTGACTCAATCCAGGATTTACTAACAAAGGTAGATGCAGTTATGTTGATGACTTTTGATGGTCACCCACGCGTAGAACAAGCTATGCAGGTGATAAAATCCGGGAAACCACTGTTTATCAACAAACCATTCGCAGCCTCGCTAAAGGATGTTATTAAAATCATGGATGCCGCAAAAAAATATAATTGTCCCATTTTTTCTTCTTCACCAACACGCTATTTAAAAGGTGCACAGGCAGCTAGAAATGGAGAGATTGGTGATATTATGGGAGCTGATTCATATAGCGGATGTCCTCTTGAACCTACCCACCCTGATTTTTACTGGTATGGAATTCATGGCATTGAAATTCTGTTCACTATTATGGGTAAAGACTGCCAGACTGTACAGCGAAGGCACACTCAAAATACAGATCACGTAGTCGGAATCTGGGATAATGACCGAATTGGTACCTATCGCGGAATCCGAAAAGGTAAAGTTACCCATAGCGGAGTTGCATACGGCTTAAATGAGATCCTGCCTGCAGGTTCTTTTAATGATGTAGGGCACCGTCCCCTGGTAATTGATATGCTTAAATTCTTCAAAACCGGAATAAGCCCGGTCAGTATAGAAGAAACTCTGGCAATCCATGTATTTATGGAAGCTGCCGATGAAAGCAAAAGACAGGGCGGGGCACCGGTAAGTATACAGGCAATCCTTGCTAAGGCAAAATCTTAATTTATTGATTTCAAACTATTTAATTAGAAAATAGATTGATCAGCTATATTTTTACTACATATTAATTCGAATTATCCGATGAAACAAAAAATCTTATTCCTAAGCTGTCTTATTGTTTACAACTTTTTGATTACATCTTGTAAAAATGATGCAATTGAAGTTACTGTTTCAGAAGGCACCAATATGGCTGTTGCCTTATCGCCCGACAATTCAACCTTGGCGATGGCCCTTCAAGGGACAATCTGGACAATCCCCGTTGATGGCGGGAAAGCGAAAAGTGTAACTGATGAAATGGGAGATTCTCAGGAACCGGATTGGTCGCCGGATGGAGAAAAAATTGCCTTTCACTCCTACCGTGATGGCACTTATCATATTTGGACAATCAACAAAGATGGCTCAGGTTTAACACAATTAACCTCAGGGATATCAGATAACCGGGAACCGGATTGGTCACCTGATGGTAAATCAATCGTTTTCTCATCAGATAGAAGCGGAAACTACGATATATGGCAAATCGAGCTTGCAAGCAAAGAATTAAAACAGCTTACAAGCGATCTGGGGAATGATTCAAATCCGGCATTTTCAACTAGCGGCACCAAAATCGCCTTTGTATCCCAGAGAGCAGAATCAGGTATTTATATTCTTGAAAACGGCACAGAAAAACTAGCCATTCCTGAAGAAATGCGTATTGCTGCACCTGCCTGGAATGCTGATGACAGCAAGTTAAGCTATGTCGCTTATACAGGCAAATCAATGCTTTTTGATGATAAGAATACAAGTTATATCTATCTGGCAAACCTGAGTGATGGCAGTAAAGAACAAATCTCAACCGGAGATGAAGATCTGTTTCCTTTTCGAATTAACTGGGCCGCTGACAATAAGCTAATTTATACCGCAGATGGTCAGATCAGGAAAAGAACCATTGGTCAATCTGCAATTGAAACAATTCCCTTTGAAGCCACATTTACCCTCAACCGTAAACCATACGAAAAGAGAAAATATGATTTCGATAATACTGAAGATCATAAAGCATTAGGAATTGCAGGTCCGGTAGTCTCAAATGACGGGAAGAAAATAGCCTTTGCAGCTAAAGGTGACATCTTTATTCAGGAGATTAATGGCAAACTCATACAGCTAACCAATGATTCTTATGTGGATCTGGAACCAGACTGGTCACCGGATGGCAATACGTTGGCCTATATTTCTGACCGGGGAGGCATAATGAATGTTTGGTTGCATGATCTTAAAACCAATCAAAGCCGTCTGCTTTCCAAACAGATAATTGAAGATACATCCTTCCCTTCATGGTCGCCGGATGGTAAACAAATTGCATACTATACCCAGAATTACATGAAGAAATGGGGCTATGGCATCCTCCATATTGCTGATGTAGCCAGTGGAGAAGTCAAGGTTGCGAATAACTCGGTTT
>CAZGWG010000118.1:11195-11498 GCA_964529165.1 uncultured Sphingobacterium sp. | reverse complement strand
ATTGCAGTTTCAGCTAAGATCAGACAAGGGGAAGTTAATTATCTTATGACTGAGAGTTTATCCCCTGGCCGGAATATCGCCAGCGCTGCAATTTTACCAGCAGGTCCGGTAGTCTATGTTTCAGGACAAGCGGTAAAAGGCGAACTTGCCGAAGCCACGCGTGGGACATTAGAGCAACTTCACACAACTCTCCTTTCATTGGGATTGGATAAAAAAGATATTGTGCAGATTAAGTCCTTTATCCGGCCTATTTCTGATTTAAAAATAGTAGAGGAGGAGTTTTCAAGATTTTTTAAGGGTACT
>CAZGWG010000118.1:0-11185 GCA_964529165.1 uncultured Sphingobacterium sp. | reverse complement strand
AGTGAGATTCTTCCTTCGATAGCGCGAGACAGTGTAGCTTCATCTGCAAATTCAGGAACCAAATCTGATCAGCAAATTGATTTTATTACTCCTCCTGGAATGACAACTTCACCAGTTTATTGTAAAGTTACACGGATTAATTTCGGTCAAAAGATATATATATCGGGCTTATACGGACAGGTTTCTGGAAATGCTGATTCTGAACTTACTTCCATTTTTAATTCAATGGGAGCCATCTTGAAAAGTACAGGCAGTGATTTTAGACATCTTGTTAAAGCAACTTATTATGTAAGCAATGATATTCATAGTGCAAAACTTAATGAAATACGTCCTAAATTTTATGATCCACTTAGGCCGCCTGCTGCTTCAAAAGCGATGGTTAAAGATGTTGGAAAGTCTCAGGCCGGTGTTTCAATTGACATGATTGGAGTTGTGATCAAATAGTTTAATCTTGTTTTGACCGGCATTTTAGCTTTATTATACTCCAATACTTTATTGTTTTACAAAGAAATTTATTTATATTCGGGTACGTAAACGTTAACTTAAAATTGTTTTTTTCTTACAAAAGCTATTGAGGTAATAGACTGATAACAGGAGTTTTTTTGTTTACAGATCTTGCTTTTAAGCATCCCGGCCAGATTTAAACCATATCAAAACCACAAATTGAATTGAAAATTAGCCATGAAAAATTTAAACACGGACTCTTCGAGGCGTAAGTTCTTAAAGCAGAGTTCGCTCGCTGGAGTGGGTACTGTATTGACTATGGGTTTGGCGCCTTCACTGCTGGCAGGTGACCTGGATAATGCATTAAAACCGGCAATTTTAGGCGGTCAGTCTGCCTGGGATAAAGCTAAATGGATTAAATGGCCTATTTGGATACCCGAGACCGATGAAAAACGAGTTCTTGAAGTTCTTAGAAGTGGGGTGTGGTCGCGCTCAGGGGTAGTTAATGAGTTTGAAGCAGCCTGGGCCAAAGCTAATGATGCTAAGCGTGCATTGGTTGTAAACAATGGAACCAGTGCTCTGATTGTTGCATTAAATCAATTAGATATAAAAGGAGGTGATGAAGTGCTTGTTCCTCCTTATACTTTCATATCCACAGTTCAGGCTATTCTTGTGAATGGAGCGATGCCGGTTTTTGTGGATATTGATCCTGAAACCTATCAGATTGATCCTTCAAAAATAGAAGCCAAGATAACATCACGTACCAAAGCGATTTTGCCTGTTCATATTATGGGAATGCCAGCAGATATGCCGAGAATAATGGAAATAGCCAGAAAACATAATCTCATTGTTGTTGAAGATGCTTGTCAGGCTCCACTAACGGAAGTCAATAATCAAAAGGTAGGTACAATTGGAAATGCAGGTTGTTTCAGTTTCCAGAACTCTAAAAATATTCCGATTGGAGAGGGGGGGGCGATAGTTAGTAATGATGAAGGCTTTATGGACCGTTGTTTTTCTTTTCACAATCTCGGATTGCCCTTTGGTACTGCAGTAGGTACTTTTAATGCCGGCAGTATCAGAATTGGAACAAAAGTTCGAATTACAGAATATCAGGCAGCTATTGGTCTCGCTCAGTTGCAAAGGTTGGAAACCCAAACTACTCAGCGTGAAGAGAATGCAAAATATTTAAAAGCAAAAATTCAGAATATTCCGGGAGTGATTCCATATAAACTTCACGATTGTGCTACCCGTGTATCTTTCCATTTATTTGCTTTCAGATACAAAAAGGAAGATTTTAAAGGTTTATCCAGAAATGCATTTTTGCAGGCTTTACGTGCCGAAGGAGTTCCCTGCTCGGGTGGTTATACCCCTTTGAATAAACAGGAATTTCTTAAGGAAGCTTTTGCTTCAAAAAATTATAAAAGAATGTATCATAAAGATATGCTTGATTATAACAAATATATCGATAGGAACCAATGCCCTGAGAATGATATTTTGTGTACAGAAATGGTATGGTTCACCCAGAATATGCTTCTTGGAAGCAGAGAAGATATGGATTCAATTGCTTTTGCAGTCAGTAAAATACAGGCAAATGCAGAATCAGTAAAAAAGTTATTAGAAAAGTAAATAATATAAGCCTCCAAGCCAAAGGAAATATTGGCTTCGTTTTGATAAATTAATATTGCATGAACAAATTAGACGGAACTGTTGAGTTGAATCAATTAAAGACTACTACTTATTTAAATGGAAATGATGAAGTTAATCATCTGACGGCCATTACTTATAATTCAGGTTTTAGAGAAGCCCACGATACTTATAATGCTTTATCAGCGGCTAGTGATGGCAAAATTTATTATGTTTTGTCTTCAGATCAGATTCATGTTGGAGGTAAGATGTATCTCTATGATCCTAACACAGATAAAACAGAATTTCTGGGAGATCTGACAGAAATTTGTGGTGAAAATGACCAAATGTTTATACCTCAGGGAAAAAGTCATGTAAGGTTCTATGAAAGAAATGGCAAACTGTACTTTTCAACTCATGTGGGTTATTACGAGCTGATTAATGGAATGGACAGGCTACCTGTAAATGCTCCTTCAGGGTATAAACTATATCCTGGCGGGCATATTCTATCCTATGATTTAAAAACCAGAGCATTTGAAAACATTGCTCTGATACCTGATGGAGAGGGTATGGTTTCCATGACAATGGATTGTGATCGCGGTCATATTTTTGGTATCTCCTGGCCCAGGGGGAATTTTATTCACTATGATATTGATAATCAGAAATTAAATAAGCTGGGTCAGATATCTGGTAATGGTGAAGATGGTACACCTGGTGATGATTTTCGTTCCTTATGCCGTTCACTTGTGGTTGATCCTTCTGATGGAACTGTATATTTTTCTACTTCTGAAGGAGATATTTTCAGCTATAATCCAAATGAGGGCAAGATCAATAAACTTGAAGATGTAAATCTCAGACTAGATTATTTTGGTAAATACGATCCAACCAGACCTGGTAGTATGGGTTATAACTGGAGGAAAATCTTCTGGCATAAGGCAGAGGGGGTTGCTTATGGTGTTCATGGTAATTCGGGGTATTTATTTCGTTTTGACCCCAAACATTCCAAGGTTGAATTAGTCAGAAGGATTACCTCAGAGCCTTCTGCTAAAAGTGGAATGTTCGATCAGTTTAGCTATGGTTATCTAGGGTTTCAACTCGGACCCGATGGCAAAACAATTTATTATCTGACCGGTGGTCCGGTTTATATTGATGGCAAGCGTGTAGCAGGTCAATCTGAAATTGCTAAGGGTGCAGCAAAAGGACTCGAGAATCTTCATTTAATAACTTATAATATACCTGAAGATAAATATCAGGATCATGGCCCAGTTTTTTATCCGAATGGGGATCGGCCATTATATGTAAATTCGATAACAGTAGGCCTGAGAGGAGATGTCTATGCTCTTGCGAGGATTACAGAAAATGGTCATACGCAAACTGACCTTATTAAAATTAAGAATCCTTTCAGCTAAATTTTATACATCAGTTTTAAAACTGGTTTTAGGTAGTTTTTCAAAATTTTGTTAAAAGAGGAATGACACTAATCGGTAATTGGTTTCTGGTTTTATGTTTTGCTTTTAGCCTGTGGCAGGTTCGGGTCTGGCAAAGGTTTAATTCCGAAACAGTAATTATCGATCTAATTCAAAAACGATCGCTTTCTCATGATAAAACAAGAAGGCAGATTCTCCGGAATATGGAAAAGGCGATGGGTAAACTACCTGATCGCTCTGATTTACCAGCCTTTGATATTAAGGTAAGCGATAGTGTAAAAGAAGATAGGTTTACCCGCTATACGCTTAGTTTTGCGGTTGCCGAAAATGAAAGATTACCTGTCTATCTGTATGTGCCAAAACAAAGAGGTAGTATTCAAAGAATTCCGGCTATGCTTGTTTTACATGGTACGCATGCTCTTGGTAAAGGAGTTGTAGATGGTCAGAGCACAATGCCGAACAGGGCACATGCACGTGAACTGGCGCAACGCGGCTACGTTGTTATTGCCCCTGATTACCCTAGTTTCGGTGATTTGAAAGATCATAATTTTGATACTGACAGATATGAATCAGCTACAATGCAAGCCATATTTAATCACATGCGCTGTGTTGATTTATTGCAGAGCAGGCCAGATGTCGATTCTGAAAATATTGGTGTAATTGGTCATTCACTTGGAGGCCATAATGCAATGTTTGTCGCTGCCTTTGATACTCGTTTAAAAGTCGCAGTCTCCAGCAGCGGCTGGACACAGTTTGAATATTATAATATCGGAGAAGATGCTTCCAGAAAATATGGCGGACGACTTGGCCCCTGGGCTCAGTCAAGATATATGCCTATGATCCGAACTAAATATCAATTGGATGAGAAGCAAATCCCCTTTAATTTTAATGATATTATAACAGCTATCGCTCCAAGAGCTTTTTTCTCTGTTTCTCCGCAAAAGGATAGTAATTTTGATGTAAATGGGGTAAGAGAGGGAATTGCTCTGGCCGAAAAGGTATATAAGAACTTGGAAGCGGCTGAAATGCTTCAGGTGCGTTATCCGGATGCCGGACATGATTTTCCGGTAGAAAACCGTAAAGAGGTATATGGCTTTTTAGATAGAACCCTGGGCCATACCCCGTTATATGCACTTGTAAAGTAAATCGCTTACTATTGTTTTTTATATTATTAAAATTATTCCATTATATGTTAAAATATATAAACAGTCCATTTACCAAGATCAGGTCAATCTTTATAATTCTTTACTTATTCGTTCCTGCATTGGTTTTTGCTCAGGATGGGGCAGCACTTGGAGATCATCAAAAGTTTAGAAATGAAGTAATTAAGGACATGCAGAAGGTAATGGGGCCATTACCTAAGCGAACCGCCATAAAACAAGCTGATATTAGGGTACTTGATAGTGTAAACGATACAAGTTTTATTCGCTATAACATACTTTTTACAGTTGGGAATAAAGAAGTTCTGCCTTTATACCTATATGTTCCTTCACAGTCAGGCGTGTCAAAAAAATTACCTGCAATGCTGGTTTTGCATGAAACTGACCCATTGGGTAGAAAGGCTGTTGATGGGCAGGGAAATAAGTCCAACCGCTCTCATGCGAGGGAACTGGCACAGCGTGGATACATAGTAATTGCACCTGATTTCCCAAGTTTTGGCGATACAGAAGATTATAATTTCAATACAGACCGCTATGATTCGGGTACAATGAAAGGCATTTTTAACCACATGCGATGTATCGATTTACTCCAAAGCAGAAAAGATGTAGATCCTGAAAATATTGGGGTTCTTGGTCATTCACTTGGGGGACATAATTCTATATTCCTGGCGGCAATGGATGAACGTGTGAAAGTAGCAGTTAGCAGTTGCGGATGGACTCAACTTGACTATTATAACATTGGACCTGAAGCCGAGAAGAAATATGGCGGAAGACTTGGTCCATGGGCTCAAAGCAGATATATGCCCTTGTTAAGAACAAAATATAATCTTGAAAATAAAGCCGTTCCTTTTGATTTCAATCTGATTATCTCAGCAATAGCTCCCAGGGCGTTCTTCTCAGTTTCTCCAATCCGGGATGCTAATTTCGACTATAAAGGAGTTCAGGCGGGTATTGCACTGGTAGAACCTATTTACCATAAACTAAATGCATCAGCTAATTTGCAGGTACGTTATCCTGACGATGAGCATGATTTTCCACTTGAAGATCGAAAGGAAGCTTATGCGTTTATCGATAAAACGCTTGGTCATATACCCCGGTTTACTGAGTATAAATAATGTAATCTGTTAATAGAATGCAAAAAACTGATTTTTCAAGACGTGATTTTATAATCAAAAACTCTTTAGCCGGACTGAGTGCTGCCTTTACTATAAGCTTTGCACCTTCCTTGATAGCAAATACTCTGACACACATTACTGGCCTGGATCTTAGAAATGCAGCCGAGCCTATTATTGATATACATCAGCATACAGATTATAGTGGACGATCCAATGAACTTCTGATTTCTCATCAGCGTGCAATGGGAGTAACAAAAACAATTTTGCTGCCTGCAGGTCGTCCGCTTAATTATGGTTCAACTTATTATGGATATAGTAACGGATTACAGGCAAAAGCAAGCGGAAATGAAATATGTTACCAATTTGCAAAAGCTCATTCAGATGAGTTTATTTTCGCTGCAAATGAAGTTCCTGATATGCCAGGTGCAGTATTGGAAATTGAAAAATATCTGAAACTAGGTGCTCCTCTTATCGGGGAACTCAAATTCGGACTCGATTGTGATTCTCCTGCTATGCAAAGTATATATGAACTGGCACAAACCTATAATGTTCCGGTTTTGATGCATTGGCAGTATAATATGTATAACAGAGGCATTGAACGTTTTCATACCATGCTTAAGAAATATCCTAAAGTGAATTTTATAGGCCATGCGCAAACGTGGTGGGCAGATATTGATAAAGATCATAAAGATCCCAATATTCTGTATCCTAAGGGCAGTGTCAAAAAGGGAGGGCTTACCGATCGACTTCTAACCGAATATCCGAATATGTTTGGTGATTTATCAGCGGGTTCAGGTTTGGGATCTCTAACCAGAGATGAAGATCATGCCCGCGGCTTTTTAGAACGTCATCAGGATAAATTACTTTTTGGAAGCGATTGCTCTGATTCACAGGGTACCGGGGAAGCTTGTCTAGGGGCTAATATTATTCCTGCTATCCGTAAATTGTCGCCAAGCAAGGCAGTTGAACGAAAAATACTTTATGAGAATGCTAAAAAACTATTCAAATTTCTTTAAGTCTCTTTCAACTCTTAATTAATAAATCTATTAAAGATCAGCCATAATGAAAATTTCACTAATCTGTTTTGCTCTTGCTTTCCTGTCATTTTTTAATCCTGTTTCAGCACAAAACAATGGGCCACTGGAGTGGAAAGCAGGAGTTGCTAAAGTCGATATCACTCCTAAAGTTGCCATGCCTATGGCAGGTTTTGCTTCCAGGACCCATTCATCAGAGGGTACTTTACATCCAATCTGGGCAAAAGCACTTAGCCTGGAAGATTCAAAAGGCAATAGAGCAGTGATGATCAGTTCTGATTTGTTAGGTTTTCCTAAGGATGTATCCGACAGGATCAGAGACCGGATAAAAACGAAATATGGTTTGGAACGGGCTCAGATTTTAATGAACAGTTCTCATACACATTCAGGGCCAGTGATCGGGGATGCTCTGACGGATATTTATGTTCTTGATAAAGAGCAGATTGAAAATATCAGACGGTACACCAAAATACTGGAGGACCAGATTGTAAATATGGTGGGAGAGGCCCTTAAGAACCTGGAGCCGGCCGGACTTTATGCTCAGAATGGGGTTACCCGCTTTCAGGTTAACCGGAGGAATAATGCTGCAAATTTGCTTACCCAGCTTACCGAACTTCAAGGTCCCAATGATTATGCAGTACCCGTTATCAAAGTCGTGAATGCTAAGGGAGGTATTAAAGCAATTGCTTTTGGATATGCCTGCCATCCAACTGTTTTAAATGGTTATAACTGGTCCGGAGATTATCCCGGATTCACTCAGATAGAGCTTGAAAAAGCTTACCCGGGAGCAACAGCATTATTTTTTCAAAGTGCGGGTGCCGACCAGAATCCCTTACCACGAAATACTGTCCCTTTGGCAAAGCAATATGGAAAAGAGCTGGCAGCAGCAGTTGAGCGGGTACTGGAAGAGGATATGAGGAAATTACCTGCCGGCTTAATTACCAGTTACTCTGAAATTGATCTTCCATTGGCAACTCCTCCTACAGAAGCTGAATACACTAAATTTATTGAAACTACCACCATCCCATATCAAAAGCGATGGGCTGAACGAATGAGGGGGAAGATTATTTCAGGAGAGAAATTAAGGACTTCTTATCCCTATCCGGTACAGGTTTGGTCTGTCGGTGATCAGGCTATTGTAAGTCTTGGTGGTGAATTATTGATAGAATACGCCATTAAGATTAAACAGATGCTTGGTGCTGACGCATTTGTATATGGATATTCAAATGATGTAATGGCCTATGTGCCATCTTCTTTGGTGCTTAAAGAAGGCTCTTATGAAGGAGAATCGCACACTGTTTACGGTCTGCCTTCTAAATGGCAGGTAGGTATCGAGACAAGAATACTGAATGAGGTAATTAAATTATCAGAGAAGATCGGACTGATTAAAAATGAACGGTGAGTTTTTGGGTTGAGCAGGTATCAGTTCCTTTTTCTGATATTTTGTGTTTTAATGGAGGTTTCCTATTTCATAGCACCCTGATTTTAGCCCTAACTTCTCTTTAAATTTAAAGTCCAGAGCTAATCTTATATCTTTACGTGTACGTAAACGAAAATTTTAATGAAAAGAGCATTGTTACTTTTAGCCCTGATTTTTATCACTTATACTTCTAAATCAGAGAATAAACCCGATCCTCCGAAGGAATGGATCAGTCTTTTCGATGGAATTAGCCTGAAGGGCTGGCATCACTTTAATAATGCCGGAGAAATTAAAAACTGGAATATAGAAGATGGTGCGTTGGTATGTCTTGGAGCAAAAGGTCCCAGCGGATCAGGAGATATAATTAGCGATCGCTCTTTTGGTAATTTTGAGCTAAGATGGGAGTGGAAAGTTGATAAGGGAAGTAATAGAGGAGTGTTTTACCATATTGTGGAAGATCCAAAATACAAAAGAGCAATAGAGACTGCTCCCGAGTATCAGATTATTGATGATATTAATTTCCCTTCAAAACTTGAAGATTCTCAAAAAGCAGGAGCTGATTATGCAATGTATTCACCAAAGGCTAACAAGGTGTTAAAACCGGTAGGAGAATGGAATACTTCAAAAATTATTTTTAATCATGGCCGTGTGGAGCATTGGCTTAACGGAATCCGGATTGTTAAATTTAAAGCATGGACCAGGGAATGGAGTAAACTCAGATCTGAAGGTAAATGGAAAGATTATCCTGATTATGGTTTATCCCATGAAGGTAAGATTGGTCTGCAGGATCATGGTAATAAAGCTTATTTTAAGAATATTCAAATAAGGGAGTTGTAATAATTTGAACATTAAACTAAAGATTTATGAAGAACAAAAAGATTAACTCATTTGTCGCTAATGTATTGATGGGGTTTGGAACAGTTATGTTATTGGCAGGTAGCGGATGTGGGAATAAGGAGCAGGCAAAGGAAATTAAAGAAGATAAAATTCGTATCATCACTCTTGATCCTGGTCATTTTCATGCTGCTTTACTGCAAAAATCAATGTACAATGAAATCGATTCGGTCGTACATGTTTATGCTCCTGATGGTTCAGAACTAGATAATCACATGAAGCTTGTGGATAGTTATAATACAAGGGAAGAGAATCCAACATTATGGAAGCATGAAATTTATCGTGGTCCTGATTACCTGGATAAAATGTTCAGTGATAAGGCAGGTAATGTAGTTATTATTTCGGGTAACAATAAATTAAAAACGAATTATATAAGTCGCGCAGTTGATTCTGGATTGAATGTTCTTGCCGATAAGCCACTGGCAATTGATCAGGCCGGATTCAAATCACTTGAAAAGGCATTTGCAAAAGCTAAAGAGAAGAATATTGTTCTTTACGATATCATGACTGAGCGATATAATATTTACTATGTTCTGCAGCGTGCATTGAGTCAGGATACGGCATTTTTTGGAACTTTGGAAAAAGGAAGCCCTGATAATCCTGCCGTAATGCAGGAAAGTGTTCACCATTTTTATAAGAATGTCTCTGGTAAACCTCTGGTAAGACCGGCATGGTTCTTTGATGTTGAACAAGAAGGCCGGGGATTGGTGGATATTACTACCCACATGGTTGACCTTATCCAATGGGAATGTTTTCCAGATGTGGTTCTTGATTATAAGAAAGATATCAATATGCTCTCAGCAAAGGAATGGACTACGCAGATTAACCTGGAGCAGTTTAAAAAATCAACTAAAAAAGATCAGTTCCCGGATTATCTTCAGAAATATATCAAAAATGGAACATTGAATGTGATGTCGAACGGAGAAATGAATTACACCCTTAAAGGTGTTCATGCACGTGTTGGGATAAAATGGAATTATGAAGCACCAGAAGGATCCGGAGATACTCATTTTGCAAAAATGAGGGGAACCAAAGCCAATATATTAATCAGACAGGGGAAAGAACAAAACTACAAGCCGGTTGTTTATCTTGAGTTAGCAGGATCCGGAAAGAATTCTGAAAAGCAGGTCATGGATGCAATTGGAAGGTTACAAGCTTCATATCCCGGTCTGGCTGTAAAGAAAGCAGGAAAAGAATGGGAATTAATCATACCTGATAAATATAAAGTTCCTCATGAGGAACATTTTGCCGAAGTTGTTAAAAATTACCTGACCTATTTAAAAGGAACTGAGCTTCCAGCCTGGGAAGTGCCAAATATGCTTGCCAAGTATTATACCACTACGAAAGCAGCAGAAATGGCTCAGAAAAAATAAATGAAGGAATAAAATAAAGGTTTAATAGTGTCGCAGACCTTTGTTGAGATAGAATATAGGTTACAAAAATAGTTTTGTATTTTTCGGCATTGGCTGGAGTTTGTTTTTTGGCCTGTCATCACTTATTAATGGTAGTTGTGCAAATGGATTTTTAATAAAGATATACAAATGACTGATTTAGAAGTATTAGAACAAGAGTTATTGAAGCCAACAGATGCTTTAATTAATGATATTGCAAAGATTGAGGGGGATATAATTCTGTTAGGAGTAGGTGGAAAAATGGGGCCAAGTATGGCAAAATTGGCCCGCAGAGCAATTACACAGGCGGGAATAAACAAAAAAATTATTGGAATTTCACGTTTTTCGGAAGCGGGTACGCGCGAAGAACTGGAAGCTGATGGCATTGAAACAATATCAGCAGATCTGCTGAATGAGAAAGATCTTACTGCATTGCCTGATGCACCCAATATTATTTATTTAGCCGGTACCAAGTTTGGAACTACCGGAAAGGAGCCATTTACCTGGGCAATGAATGCTTATCTTCCAGGTCGGGTTGCTGAGCGTTATAAAAAATCACGTATTGTTGCCTTTTCAACTGGAAATGTCTATCCCTTCACACCAATAGGTTCAGGCGGGCTTTCTGAAGATCACATACCAGCGCCGGTAGGGGAATACGGTCAGTCTTGTTTAGGAAG
>CAZGWG010000117.1:4223-11501 GCA_964529165.1 uncultured Sphingobacterium sp. | reverse complement strand
AGTCAATTCCTGCTGGGTTTTCAACAAATTGCTCCAGCCCCCGTTCGCATCGATCACATAACTTTGATCATCCTGCCAGGTGAACAGATAGGATGTAAAGGCAACCATGAAATAAAGCGAAACAATCAGAAAAAACAGACCGATTATTTTTATGGTACGGTCGTCATTCAATTTGAATTTCGGCATATCCTCAGCAGCTTCTTTCGGAACCCGCTGTTTTGAGGCGGGCTTAGACTTCGGCTCATCGCGAAAAGAATTGGCGTTCCTGAATTGGTTTCCTTTTATTAAGGGCATTCGAATTTTGCTAAATATTAACAAATATAATAATATAAAGAATATCTAAAATATTCTAAATCTCCACCATTTTTTATTTAATTTTCTTATTATTGATAAACAGATGTTTAGTTCATTTAATACCCTAAGAAATGGATCAGGATTTACTGGAGGAATACATTGTAACCGGCAATGCCATTGAATTATATGCGCTGCTAAATTCTAATCCTAAACTTGCCATTCAAAAAACAAGTCAGCAGATTTCTCCCTTACTCCTCTGCTGTTATTATAAAAAGCCGGAATTGGCTGATATCATCATAAAACATGTCCCTGAACTTAGCATTTTCGAAGCTGCAGCCCTGGGGAAGTCTGATTTTGTTACGAATGCCCTCGCCGAAAACCCTGAGCTGATTCTTGAATTTTCTGAAGATGGCTTTACCCCGCTAAGTCTGGCAGCGTATTTTGGAAATGAGGATGTCACCCGGACTTTGTTATTAGCCGGCGCTAATCCGAATATCCCTTCAAGAAATGGGTTTAACGTTTACCCTATCCATTCTGCCGTCGCCTCAAATTATACAATGATTGCCAAAATGCTGCTTGAGGCAGGTGCCGACATCAATGTAGTCCAGAAATCGGGGGCAACCCCGCTTCATTCAGCTGCTCATAATGGTAATATCGAGCTTCTGATTGTTTTACTGGAAGCCGGCGCCAATGTGAGCGCTAAAATGGAAGATGGTAAAACCCCTGCTGATAAAGCCTTTGAAAAGGGCTTTGTGGAAATTGGAAAAATTCTGTCCTAAGACCTTATTACTGACTGTTTCTTTATTTCGACGGAAGGGTTGGCTAAGCGAATGAGGCTGAATGATCATGACAAGCATGGTATTTTATCATTACGATCCGGAGACAGACCGAAATATAAACTGAAGGCAAATCGTACTATAATATCCTACGATTGCTTTGAAATACTTCCTTGCAATAAGAGGCCAGGATTAAAAATCCCAGACACTACTGGCCCTGATTCTTTTGATATAATGCCTGACATCAAGTACAATAGCGGCAAAAACATAAAATATCAGCGGGAAGCCAACGGCAAGGAAAGAGGAGTAAATAAAAAATAGTCTGATCTTGGAAATAGATATGTTAAAGCGTTCTCCAAGATAGGTACATACTCCAAAAGAACGTTTTTCAAAAAATGTAAGAAACTGCTGAAACATTTTATTTGTTCAAAAATTTGATTCCAATCTCACAAGATAAGCATTTTTTTTGATCGCAATATGATTTTTTTAATTCCAGAAGCGCCTGAGATAATGCCGCATTATCAGAATTTACCCCGATTTTATTAAATCTGCTGATGATTGCATTTCGTTCCGGCTTCAGGTTTTCCAGCATTTTTATAGCCCTTTCCCGGTGAACTTCACTTCCTGTTCTGAGTCCGAATGCGAATAAAAAAACTGAAACAGTATTGATCAGAATATTATTTATAGCTTCTGCTCCGATAGAAGAAACAAAATATCTACATTCCTGATCAAAGCGGTAATGGGTATTCCAATACTCATTCGGCTTTAATTTTTCGAACATCCGGGGGATTATGCCCGGTTCTTTCTCTTCTATTATATCAGCGAATAAATGGTTTGAGCGGATAATCAGGGCAGTGAACTGGGCAAGCCTGATCGATGGAAAATTACGGGGCCTTAATCGCATATACTTCCATAAATACCTGTCCACTGGCCTTAGATCATGCTTTTTTCTCAAAAAACGATATTCTTTTCTGAGCAATTGCGGATAAGCATCTTTGAGTTTGGTTTCGAGAAATCCGGCCTGACCGAAAATCAGGGACTCAATCTGATAGGATCGGTCCTTATACCGCGCCAGCAAGGACTGAGGCAATGACCTGGCCAGCATCTCAAAAGGAAGGGCATTAGTTTTAAATCCGAAATTACGGGCCAGCATAATATAAAAGGCTTCATCCCAATTAGCTTTTACTTCGCTAAGCAGAGTATATACAAGTTCAGTTTTTGCCTCCAGACGTTCGACTAACATCCTTGTAAGACAGCTATTGATATATAATTCATCAACCGCTTTTATCTTTTTTTCGCAGGGAATCCAGTTCAGCCCAGCCATCAGGTCTTTATAATTTTCGATAATCTTTTGAGGGATTAAGTGGCCAATCTCCAGGGTAGGAATCTCGGTTCCATCAGACCTGATAATGCTTTGGTCGTGCCGGGCCACTACATGCAGAATGACATTATCATAAGCTTTGTCTGACTGATGCTGATGCCGGTACCAATCGGAAGAACGGAGATGAATCTCCACATTCCCCGCCCATAAGGTTTCATCGATCCGTATTTTCGCATTAGAAAAATCGGGCCCGGCATGCACATTATGCTGGCCGACCCTGATTATATCCAGCCTCTCCCCTGAGGTGGTTTTAAGATCAGGTATGTGGTAGAGCCGGTATTTCCAGATATAATGGAGTAAATCTTCATTCAGAATCATGTATTAATATGCTGAAAATAATTCCGGCACTAAAAAGATATGATTAAACGGTATTGAGAATTGTTTAAGTGGCTGAAATATGGAATTTGTAATTTGGGAATGCTGTCTGTATCAGGATTTTTAGGATTAGTAAGATTGGTAGGATTTTTTAAATCATATTAAATAAACACAATTCGGACAAACAGAATCTTATCTAAACTGTGATTATTTGGATTAATAGGATTCTGATTATTAGGGCTAGTACTTAAAAACAATATATGCTTTGAACTCAAATCTCCAAGCATCACGTTTTCCCCCTTGGGAGCTATCGTGTGTACACATCTTATTATAAACATGTATACAAGTATCAAAATTCATTATTAAGCAGGGATTTAGGCGTTATGCTGTGCCCCTTTGGAGGGGCTACGGGGAGGATCCACCACTCTTTAATTCCCATGCTAGCGGGGGATACTGGACGCATAGAAATAGTACTTAAGAATAGCTATCGGGGTTAATCTGATTCTGATGAACCGTCATAACTAATATTAGTGATTAGTGTGATACAGACAAACAGAACCTTATCTGAACTGTGATTAAAATCCGATACCCTGAAGTAATATTTCCATTTCACCTTGCAGTTTTTGGGCTTCTTCTCTGGCACGCTCAGCAAAATCTTCACCTGATGAAGCATAGATAATTGATCTTGAGGAATTGACCAGCAAGCCGCAAGTATCAGACAAGCCGTATTTACAGACTTCCTGCAGACTTCCCCCCTGCGCTCCTACTCCCGGGACTAAGAGAAAATGATCAGGTGCGTATTTACGGATATTCAGGAATTCTTCTCCGCGGGTAGCTCCGACAACATACATCAGGCGGTCATTTCCTGCCCAGGTATTTGCCTTTTGAATAACATTTTCAAATAAACGACCGGTACCCGTTTCAATAAACTGAAAGTCCTTGCCTCCTTCATTGGATGTTAAAGCCAGTAAAATGACCCATTTATCCTGAAAAGCCAGAAAAGGCTTTACGGAATCGCTTCCCATATAAGGAGCAATAGTAATTGCATCAAAGTTCATTCCTGAAGATTCCGGATCAAAAAATGCCTTGGCATACATGGATGAGGTATTACCAATATCGCCGCGTTTAGCATCAATGATACCCAGGCAGGAAGAAGGTATCAGTTTTGAAGTCTCAATTAAGCTTTGCCAGCCTGAAATTCCACGGCTTTCATAAAATGCGCTATTGGGTTTATAGGCAACACAAAGATCATGTGTAGCTTCAATAATCCGCTTATTAAATTCCAGAACGGGATCCTCAAAGTCTAGTAAAAACTTTGGAATGAGGCTTATATCTGTATCGAGTCCGACGCAAAGGAAAGATTTCTTAATTTTTATCTGGGCAATTAACTGCTCTCTGTTCATTATTTCTGAGGAATTTGAGCGAAAATAATTAAAGATGAGTTCAGAGCATTAAAAAAAAAATTAAAATTTTGTTTTATTTCATAATATTGCATAGAATTGTGTCATAATCTCAATTTATCCCTGAATTCAGGAAATCACAAAAATTCTCTCAACAGCGTTCCTTTTGCAAGAGTTCTTGTGTCGTCGATTTCCAGGATAAATATATAGAACTAAAATCCCAAAAAAATATAAACCAAATTTAATGCTGGATAGTAATAAATTGAACGATAAGCTCGTTTCTGAGCTACGTGAAATTGCTCAAACCCTTGGTGTACAGGATACTGATACCCTACGTAAACAGGATCTGATATCCAAGATTCTTGAATTTGCTGAGAGCGCCCCTGCTTCTGAGAAAGAAGAAGTGGTAGCAGTAAGCGCTGATGTTGCTGAATCGGTTGATTCGGTAGCGAGGCCGAGAAAACGCCTTCGAAGTACAAAACCTGTTGCTGAAAGTAAGCAGCATAAGGAAGTTCCGCTGGATAATACCCGGACTTTTGATTTTCCGGAGGATGAAGAAGCCCCTATAGTTAAATCCGTTAAGAATATCAGTGATTCAGAAAGCCCTGCTGCTGCCCCAGAGGAAGTTAAGGAGGCCAAACAAGAACCGGCTGAGCCGAGAAAATTTGATCGCAGACAAAATCAAAACCCTAATCAAAATCAAAGAAGTCAGGAAGCTCCTGTAATCAATATGGATTTTGATAATGTAATCGTAAATGAAGGAATTCTGGAAATCATGCCTGATGGATATGGTTTCTTAAGATCTTCTGACTATAATTACCTTTCATCACCGGATGATATATATGTTTCTCAATCGCAGATAAAGCTCTTCGGACTTAAAACCGGGGATACTGTGCGGGGAAGTATCAGGCCGCCTAAAGAAGGTGAAAAGTATTTTCCTCTAGTAAGGGTTGAGGCTATTAATGGCCGTATTCCTGCTGAGGTTCGCGACAGGGTTCCTTTTGATTACCTTACCCCATTGTTCCCAACCGAAAAACTAAACCTGTTCGTGGATACAGCAAATCACTCTACAAGGATTATTGATTTGTTTACCCCAATAGGTAAAGGACAACGCGGATTGATTGTTGCGCAGCCTAAGACTGGTAAAACCATGCTTCTAAAGGATGTAGCGAATGCAATTGCTAAAAATCATCCGGAAGTATACCTGATCATTTTACTGATCGATGAACGTCCGGAAGAGGTGACCGATATGGCCAGAAGTGTACGTGCCGAGGTAGTTTCTTCTACTTTTGATGAACCTGCTGAACGCCATGTTAAAATTGCCAATATAGTGCTTGAAAAAGCCAAGCGTATGGTTGAATGTGGACATGATGTGGTTATTCTTCTCGATTCTATTACCCGTCTGGCGAGAGCCTATAACACTGTTGCTCCGGCTTCGGGTAAAATTCTTTCGGGTGGTGTGGATGCCAATGCATTACATAAACCCAAGCGTTTTTTCGGTGCGGCAAGAAACATTGAAGATGGTGGTTCATTAACTATTCTGGCCACTGCACTTACCGAGACCGGTTCAAAAATGGATGAGGTGATCTTTGAAGAGTTTAAAGGAACAGGAAACATGGAATTACAGTTAGACCGTAAACTTTCTAACAAACGTATTTTCCCTGCAATCGATCTTACAGCTTCAAGTACCCGTCGTGATGATCTCTTGCTCGATAAAGATACACTGCAAAGAATCTGGATATTGCGTAATCACCTTGCTGATATGAATTCTCAGGAATCTATGGAGTTTTTACAATCGCAAATGCGTGGTACAAAAACGAATGAGGAATTCTTGATCTCAATGAACTCCTGATCTGAACAGATCAGAGTTCATTCTAGCGGATTAAAGGCATCGGTTTGAACCAAACTAATTTCTGATGAAGAAACATATCCCAAACTCTGTAACCTGTCTGAATCTGTTCAGCGGCTGCCTGGGGATTGTTTTTGCTTTTCAGGGCAATCTGCTCTGGGCATCTTATGCGATAGTAATTGCTGCAGTATTTGATTTTTTTGACGGGATGCTGGCAAGACTATTAAAAGCCTATTCAGATATCGGTAAGGAACTGGACTCGCTCGCAGATATGGTCAGTTTTGGGGTTCTGCCCTCCGTAATAATTTACCAGCTCTTTGCACGTTCCCCACAACCGGAAACCGGGGCTGAGTTCTTAAGTTATTCGGCATTTATAATTGCTGTTTTTTCTGCCTTAAGGCTGGCCAAATTCAATATAGACACCAGGCAATCAGAGAATTTTATTGGCCTCCCTACCCCGGCAAATGCGCTTCTGATTGCTTCTTTTCCTTTTATAATCGGAGAAAGCAATGCATATTTTGCCACTTTTATACTGAATCCCTGGTTTCTACTTATTTTCAGTTTGATTATGAGCATGCTGCTGGTGGCAGAGCTTCCATTAATTTCGCTGAAGTTTAAATCATTAAAATTTAAGGAGAACCTGCTGCGTTATGTCCTAATCATTTCTTCAATATTCCTGCTTCTGTTCCTGAGATTTGAAGCAGTTCCTATCATTATTATCCTATACTTCCTGGTGTCATTGCTTCAGTTCAGAAACAATGAAAAAAATCTATCGTAGAAGTCAGAAGTATTATTGAATAAACTGAATTGAAGCGATATAAACCTGTAAACTTTTTTAGGACGATACCTCGCTAGCGCAGGCCCAATGTCATTAAGTCTCCCTAAGGTGCTGCGTTGTTTCGGCTAAAACAACTTCTATTGTATAGAAGTTAAGGATTACCTGATCGGAAGGGGCCTCGGATTCACATTACTTAACGGGCAAATGATGTTTTATACATTATCAACGGACAAATAATCAGGGGGGGGGGCTGACTTACCCATGACATGTTATAGAGGCTTATAAATTATCCTTTAGATTTTTCAAATGTTTTACTCTCGCAGAGATAGATCGTAAGACGCAATGGCTACATGTTATACAAATCATTCCTTTTAGATGGTATATTTCGCGTCTCTGCATCTCTGCGAGAGCTTTTTTACATCTTGTATTCCCTCATTCGGTGGTCTCACCGTAAATTAAGTAGTTATCCCACGATCGGTTACACC
>CAZGWG010000117.1:0-4213 GCA_964529165.1 uncultured Sphingobacterium sp. | reverse complement strand
GCGGACGGCCGTACCATGATTCCTACACGTACCAAAGGCTTGTCATTTTCTCCTTCAGAATTTCTTAAATTTTATCACTCAGGATGACGGCGTATTGTGTTGGAAAATGGGAAAGTTAGAGGTTCTGACTTTCCGTCCAATCATTAAGCCTCCCTAACGAGCGTCGTTGTTTCGGTCATAACAACAGTTACTTGTATAGAAGTTAAGCGCAGGCCAGGATCTCATCAATTATTTGATCATCGATCATGCTTAAACCACTTCCCAGGATCAGATAATCCTCGCTAGCGCACGCCTCTGTGGCGTGTGTTACTTAATACCCCTAATAACGCGCACCCAATATCATCCGCTAAAATTCCAGCCCAAAGCACACTTATCCAATTAAAGAACAGGAAATCAGACCCGGGCTTAGGCTTATCTTTAACGGAAACTTAGGAATATAGAATTAAGAAGGATTCTGCAGACTTGCTTTTATCTCGGCTAATTGTTTGTAAAGTTGTTCAGACAATTCCTTAAGAGATTGAAATGCAGGGAATATGCTTTCCAGATTGGTCAGATTTCGGGCATTCTTCTCAATTTCTGCCATACTCTCCCTCGCCGAATCAACTCCCATAAAAGCCAGAGTTGGCTTAATTTTATGCGCTATATCAGCCACTTTGGTCCAGTTCGCTTCACTTATAAACCGTTCAAGCTGCTCAAAATAACCGGGAGTTTGATCAAGAAAGAGATCAATCATGTCTATCATAAATTCATCGCTGCCACTGGCAACATCTTTCAGGTACGACAAATCTACTTTGAAACCAGAATTATCCATCTTTAATCTTTCGGCTTTAATGTTATAAAATAATACGCTAAGATAGTTTTTTTACAAATAAATCATCTGACAATTCAAGAAGCAATTCCTGAATATTTTTCCCCAGAATCGGATGTATAAATTCAGGGGCAAGCTCAACTAATGGCATCAGGCAAAACCTTCTGAAAGCTAGGTAAGGATGAGGTATACGCAATTCAGGTTCATCAACGATCTGGTCTTCATAAAGCAGAATATCAATATCAATGATTCTGGAACCCCATTTCTCATGACGTTTACGTCCAATTCCGGCTTCAATATTTAGTACTCCAGACAAGAGATCCCCGGGATTAAGATTGGTTTTAAGTTCAATTACCTGGTTTAAAAAATCGGGCTGATCATGATTTCCCCATGAAGCGGTCTCATACAGGGATGATTTTTTAACGATCACTCCCAGTTTGGTTTCGATTTCAGCGATAGCAGTTTCGATATAATTTCTCCTGTCACCAAGATTACTTCCGAGCAATAAAAAGGTCTTATGCATCTAATTAGATAGCTCCATGTAACAATTAGCCAAATACTGACTCTGTAAATTAGTATACTTGCATAGATAATATATTGCTTCTGAATATGAAAGAGTTTTTCAAATTTGTTTTCGCTTCAATGATAGGTTTTATTCTATCATTTTTTCTTGTATTCATTCTTCTCGTTGCCTTTATTGTTGCACTGGTTTCTACTGCTGGGAATGATGGTAAGATGAGCGCAACGTCCAACAGTATCCTGCACATCAGATTGGACTACCCTATTAAAGAGCGGACAAATAAAAATCCCTTGTCTGAATTCAGTTTCATGGGGTTTGACAATAAAAAGAGCCTGGGACTTAATGAAATACTTTCAAACCTGAAGGATGCCTCGAAAGATGATAATATTAAAGGTATATATCTTGATGTTTCATCCTTAAATGCAGGTTTTGCGACAATCGAGGAAATCAGAGATGCCCTGATTGATTTTAAAAAGAGCGGTAAGTTTATTTTAGCTTATAGTGAAGTGTATACACAGGGAGCTTATTACCTGGCATCTGTAGCAGATAAAGTTTATGTGAATCCAGAAGGCATGATCAATTTTGATGGTCTGAGTTCAGAAACGATGTTTTTTAAAGGCTCTCTTGAGAAGCTTGATATTGAAGCTCAGATTATTAAAGTTGGGACATACAAAAGTGCTGTTGAGCCTTTTATCCTCGACAAGATGAGTGAAGCAAACCGACTGCAGTTAACTTCCATTCTGAGTTCTATGAATGATCACTTCCTTTCCGAAATTTCAAAAAGCAGAAAGATTCCAAAAAGCACACTTTTTTCGCTTGCAGATAGTCTTAAGGTAAGAAACCCTAAAGATGCCCTGGTATACAAAATGATTGATGGAATTAAATATAAGGATGAGGTGATTAATGAATTAAAGAGCAGAACCGGAACAGATGAGAAAAAAGACCTCAACTCCATCAGTATTGAAGAATACAGCAGCATACAGGCTGAAAATAAAAGCTCTTCATCTGATCGTATTGCCCTGATTTATGCGAATGGAGAGATCGCCAGTGGAGAAGGTAATGATGAATCTATTGGTTCTGAAAGAATTTCAAGGGCTATACGGAAAGCGAGGAGGGATAATAAAGTTAAAGCGATTGTACTGAGGGTAAACTCTCCCGGAGGAAGTGCACTTGCTTCGGACGTGATATGGCGTGAAATGATCCTGGCCAAGAAATCTAAACCGGTAATTGTCTCCATGGGTGATGTAGTTGCCTCAGGCGGTTATTATATTGCCTGTGCAGCAGACTCAATATTTGCGCAGCCCAATACCATTACGGGTTCTATTGGAGTCTTTGGCATTATACCAAATATGCAGAACTTCTTTAAAAACAAGTTGGGTATCACTTTTGATGGGGTTAAGACCGGCCAGTTTGCAGACCTGGGTACGGTGAGCCGGCCAATGACTGAGGCTGAGAAAATGATCCTTCAACAGGACGTAAACCGTACTTATAGTAATTTTACACAAAAAGTTGCTGACGGTCGTAAAAAATCACAGGCTTATATTGACAGCATTGGACAGGGAAGAGTTTGGAGTGGTACCGAAGCGCTTCAAAACGGACTTGTTGACAGACTTGGAGATATTGATGATGCAATAGCCTCTGCTGCAAAGAAAGCGAAAATAACTGATTTCAAACTGGTGAGTTATCCTGATCAGGTTGATCCGTTTAAATCGCTGTTTGATAGTTCAGGAGATAAAGTGAAGAGCTTTTTTATTAAAAAAGAACTGGGTGATCAGTACGTTTATTACGAACAAATGCGGTCTGCAATCGCTCTTTCGGGTGTTCAGGCCCGTATCCCCTTCAATATTCAGGTGAGATAAAGTATTTGAGAGATAATAAAACTCTTAAAAATTAATGAAACCCTTCCCTTTTGAGGGAAGGGTTGTTTATTTTTGGTCTTTTAGCTTTATGGAAAACAAAACGATCGCCCGGACCTTAAGACTTCTAAGCCAATTGATGGAGCTTCATAATGAAAATCCATTCAAAGTTAAGTCGGTAGCGAATGCCGCGTTCAAGGTTGATAAACTTCCTTACCCCATTGCCGGAAAGACACTGGATGAAATGGAACAGGTTGATGGCCTGGGTAAAAGTATTGCATCCAAAATCTGGGAGCTCCTCCAGTCAAATGCAATAGCAGATTTATCTGATCTGCTCTCCCAAACTCCTCCGGGGATTGTTGAAATGATGAAGATAAAGGGGCTTGGCCCCAAAAAGATCCTGGTCATCTGGAAAGAACTTGGTATTGAAAACGTTGGAGAGTTATATTATGCCTGTAATGAAAATCGCCTGATTGAGGCCAAGGGTTTCGGACTCAAAACTCAGGAAGAAATTAAGAAAACCATAGAATTCAATATGGCCAGCAATGGCCGCTTTTTGTATGCTCAGCTTGAAAGCTTCGCTGAGGAACTGCTGGAACGCATTAAAAGAGAATTTAAACCGGAATCAGCCTGGCTAACAGGGCAATACCGCAGAAGATGTGAGATCATCGATAGCATTGATCTTTTAATAGTAAAAGATCTTGGAAATGAGGCCTTAGCACTACTGGAAGGCTGGAATCTCGCAGAGCTTGAAGTCCTTGAAAATCAAATAAATTGCCGCACAGAACAGGGTGTAAAACTAAGCCTTACTTTTTGCAGGCCTGCCGAACAGGGCTGGGAGTTAATTTCAAGAACCGGAAGCACTGAACATCTGCAAACGCTTACAAGCATGCTCAAGGGAGCGGATGTATCCGGAAAGTCGGAAACTGAGATCTATGAACTGGCAGGCCTCCCTTTCATTGAACCTGAATTAAGGGAAGGAACTGATGAATTTAAACTCGCCGAAAGCAATTCCTTACCCAAATTGAT
>CAZGWG010000116.1:0-11603 GCA_964529165.1 uncultured Sphingobacterium sp. | reverse complement strand
GAAAAGCAAATTGATTATATCCTGAATGACCAGCGGACACAAAAGGAATCTATAGTATTTAAAGGTGCTATTGAATTAAGAGAATATCAAAAGGCAGCTAAAGACGCAGCAAATAAGAAAGATTTTGGAGTCATTGTTGCACCGCCGGGAGCTGGAAAGACCATAGTGAGTTTAGCCATCATTCAGGCAAAACAACAGCCGACTTTAATTCTGGTTCATCGGAAAACTTTAGCCGATCAATGGATAGAGCGAATTGAATCTTTTTTAGGCATTGCAAAGAAGGATATAGGAAAAATTGGCGCAGGGAGAAATAAGCTTGGTAAGCAGATTACCGTTGCGATGATTCAGAGTATGGAAAAGGCACTTGAATCAGAGGACGGCGCAGACTTGTGTAATGCTTTTGGAACTATTATCATAGATGAATGTCATCATGTTCCGGCGGAAACGTACCAGAAGGTAATCTCTAAGTTAAATAGTTATTATTTATATGGATTAACTGCCACACCTTTTAGAAAGTATAATGATGGCAAATTGATATTCATTCACCTGGGGGAAATTATCCATGAAATCAAAAGTCCTGAAATTACCCACCATAAAGGCGCTAATATTAAGGTGCGGAATACTGAACTGTTTGTTCCGTTTAATATAAAAACGGACAAATTCGAAACGCTTTTTAAAATCCTGGTACACGATTCGGCCCGGAACCAACTCATTTTAAACGATATAACGTCCGAATTAAATACAGGAAAGAAAGTAGTTATATTAACCGAACGCAAAGAGCACATTACTTCACTACAACAATATCTAAAGCAAGCTTATGACACCATTGCTATTAGTGGCGAAGACCTGGAATCGCAGAAGAAATCTAAATGGACAGTGATAAAGAATGGTGATTTTCAAGTCTTGATAACCACAGGCCAATATTTCGGAGAAGGTACAGATGTTCAAAATATAACCACGTTATTTTTAGTTTACCCATTCGCATTTGAAGGTAAGTTGGTTCAATATATCGGACGAGTTCAGCGGTCGGAAATTGTACCGACTATTTATGATTATCGGGATCGTAAAATTCTTTACCTGGAAAAACTATTCCAGAAAAGAAATGCTTACTACAATAAAATAAAGACAAATGATTTAATCACTGGCTCAGATGAGAGTGAAACGATAAGCGGAAAAGTTAATGAGCGTATCGAAGTGTCTATTGAAACCCTTGAATTTAAGTTTGGTTCGATAGCATTTAAGTACAGATGCGATTTATCTAAGGATGAAGAGATCGGCTTTGAGATCGAAAATCTGAATATCCGCCCTGAGTTCAGTGTCCTTAAACCCTATTTTATAAAGTTCCTGAAGAAGGATAGCGTAAATATTCACATCCAGGCAACGGTTCAGCATAATCGGTTGATATTTAAATCAGCGGCTTCCATAGACCTGGATAAGATAAATCGCGAAGTTATCGACAGCGTTAAATTTCGATTTTTAAATAAGGGAATCATAAAGGGAGTATCATCCGGTAAAGCAAATTTGCTGGACGCAGAGCAATTGCAAGGAGGTGAAGCTCTAGGACTTTATGGTAGTGAGGAGGATTTGCTGGAAAATATCCTGTCATTGAAACACTACAAACATCATCGGCACCTCCGGTATCTTTCTAATATACATGATAGTGCAATACTTAAACTCCGCTTTGTTCTGGAACCATTTTCCTTTATTTTTTTAGTTTCCGGCGTTCAGCAATATCATCTCGTTTGGGAAACATTGGATACGGAGGAAGCTACCTATATCTGGCATATTGAAAAGACAATGCATGAGTTAACTTTAAAAGTAAAGGAGATAGATCGCTTACTTGGCGAGATCAGAATAAATGGACGCCAGGCTTATTTGGATACCAACGCTGATAACTTTAGTAGAATAGTTCATGATTATTCTGATGACCCAAAAGGATTTATTCTCTGGAAGGATCTGTTGGAGGAGAAGTTGTTTTAATACTTGTTGCACCCGATAAACTCCTTTGGCTGCTAAATACCTCATCGAAGTTTGGAAGATCGTTAAGATCATGAAGATATTTAGCCTGCATCCTGCTTGGTTGAAAACTCGATCAAAGGAGCCAATATTTTCTTTGTCTTCGAATTTCCGTATCTGCAAACTTGACGTTTACTACCTATCTTTCACCTCGGTCATTCCACGTACTATTGCGCTTAGCATTGCCGTGACCTGTTCCTGGTTGTATTTTTCGGTACTGCGCTGCATCAGCCGGATCAATGACCCATTTTCCTGTTTTTCTATTTCAGTGGTCAGATAGGTGTGAACCCTTTGACGCAGGGTAGGGTTTCCTGAGACGATTTTTCCAATCTCTCTACCGATAACACGTGCCGACATCATTTCTAGCGGCTGTTCGTCTTCAAACACACTATCGTGATGTTCATAAATTAGACCGGAATTCAAGTCGAAATAATACTGAAGAATCTCCAGGATGTCTCCTGGGTCTTTGATCCGGATTTCCGGACGGTCCTGGTGGGCGATTAACTTTAGCAGCACTATACCAGCCAAGGAAGCGATCTTGACGCGCAACTGACCATCTTCGGATTCGAATTGCTCCAACGCCGCGGAAAAGACTTCCTTGAAACCGTTAGTTACAACCTGGGCTTCGCCGTTTGCTATATTCAGCTCTTCATCAATCTCTATAGACCCGAAGGGCAGGATGTCAACTGTGATGCCTTCCGGTGAGATCATAGCAAAGGAATTACCTTTGGTTTCCACATAACCTTTTTCCCTGGCAAGGAATGTTTTGAGCTCCCCGAATTTTTCCTTCTGAGGTGCCAGGATGGCAAAGTCGACGTCGGCAGTCGTTCGGCTAACGATCTTTTCCTGTTGGAACCAGGCGTCACGCGCCAGTGCGCCGATGAGATAATAATCGATCCCGATTTTTTCCAGAGCTTCTTCCAGCGCCAAAATAATATCGCGCAAGGCTTCGTTGCGCAGTTGTTTGAAATCTACTTTCAGCATCAGAGCTTGTTTTCTTTAATCAGTTCCTGCGCCTCGTCGATGCAGCGCGGGTCCATGGTGTCGGTCAGGTCAGCGTAAGTTAGCAGGACTGGGGCAAGATGCGTATCGGCCTGGCCTATCGGACCGTTCCAGAATCGTTGGTATAGGGCGATCTCGCCTTCGGGGTTGGGGATCAGCTGGTTACGTTTCATAAAATCCAGCTTCTCCATGCCCGTATAAATCGTCACTGTTTTTGGGAACAGGTTCTTTCGCATTTTGTAGGCAGCGGCCTCCCCGGACCAGTAACTACCGGCATCAAGCTTTAACTGTTCCCAGTTTTCCATGCCGCCTTTCATTTTGAAATTTCCAAGGTGCAACGCAGGTTTCAGTCGTTCCTGGTACCCGCTGATCCAGCGTTCTACCAACGTTTCTCGCAGATCGATCCGGGTGGTCGTCTTATTGATCCTGCGCAGAAAACCCATCGTCAGCAGGCCTGTAAGGGTATTGTTCACTCCCCCTACAGAAGCCCCGGCCAGCTCTGCCAGTAAGCGTACGGGATAGTTAACCGCTCCTTGATCAGTAAGCAGCAAATAAACCACCCGCAATCCCGTTTTGGTGAAGGCGCGGTTAAGCAGCATCGGGTGTGTTTCGTCCTGCCATTTCTGCCCATCGATGTAGATAAGTACCAGATCGGTCTGAATGCTGGCGTTCCCGGCCATATCAATATAGTTGATCCCGTTCTTGCGGAGGTAGTCTTTTACAGACGGAAAGATCGTCTGTCCGATCAGGATGAAAGGACGCTTGTTGCGTTCCTTCAGATCCAGCAGGGCGGGCAGGTGATGGTTGCGGACTTCGTTTTTTATCTCTATGTCAAAGACATCGTTGAAGCGCGGATCCTGAAAACGGATGGTTGCATCTACAAAATGCTCCACGCCCTGCATAGGAGAAAATTCTGCCGCAATACCTGTATGCTGGGTAAAGCGGTTGATGGCCTCGTGTCCGATATGATATGCTTTTGTGTTCATTTAATTGTATCGTTCACGTAACGTGAACATGCAAAAATAATGAACATTGACTTCATTTCCAAATATTGTTCATACTCACCAATAGATCTCTCATCGAAATAAATCTTTGATAAGAGGATCATTATTAATATTTTATTTCTGTTTTTGATTGTATATAATTGTAATTGAACGAACTCTCCGGAAGATATGAGAAGTATAATCTTAATGAGACTCATATATCATCCCATTCCTTTGTTAAGCCACAACTCTCTTAGTGAATGAACCTGTCAAGAGAACATGGAATAAATCGGACGAAGGAGAATTTATGCCGTGAAAGCTCTTTAAGGTGAAATGAATGTGAGACTTTTGCTTCTCAAAGAATGGTTAAGGACAATATCAGGCTACGATTTAAATGATCAAATAAGATATAGTTCGTCTCATAAAATTGATCTCGCCCCTGGGAAGAAGCCTTGAATTTCGGCTTCAGCAAGATGTACGTTTGTATCACAAACTACTCTTAGCTATGAAAAAAAATCCTCCGAAGTCGGATTTTCTAATGAGCATCTTAAACAGATTTAAGAGCATCAAATGAGATGAGAATTCAAAGTACCGTCTCTTAACCACTTTCTGTTTATTCATTTTGGCTTTTGTTTTTTGCGCCAACCTGGACGAAAAACCTGTCCCGATGCCAGGAAGCAGATATCGGGAACAGAATTGAGTTCGCTATAAAATAAAACTTCCCCATATTTTGTATATTCCCCTGATTAATATATCCCGATGCCCAAATACACAACGCCTTCAAAATACGTGGGAGAAATCTCCAACCTTCCACCTTCTGTTAGCGAGGTCGCCAGCGCCATTCCCGCTTTTTTGGGTTATACCGAAAAGGCACCGGGAGACATAACTGATATCTCACCTGTTCCAACAAGGATATCTTCCATGTCCGAGTACAATCAATTGTTCGGGGGGCCTCCGGAATCACCAATAACAGTAAAATGGAAGAAAGTAGCCGGGAAATTCAAATTAGATATAAATCAGGCAGAAGTAGTTCATAGCCTGTATTATGCGCTTAGAATGTTCTTTGGTAATGGAGGCGGTAGTTGCTATATCGTTTCTATTGGGCGATATTATTCGCAAAAATCATTGGCAGATTTCCAGGCCGGATTGACCGCCCTTAAACATGAAGAAGAACCTACGTTGATAGTATTATCTGAAGCATGCGGTCTTGAGCAAGCCGGTGATTATTATACTATTTGCCGGCAGGCATTGGAGCAATGCAGTACCATGACCAACCGCTTCTGCATCCTGGATGTGCTAAGTGATGATATCAAGGGGTTCAGGGATGCAGACGGGATTGGCGAAAAGAACCTGAAGTACGGTGCGGCGTATTATCCTTATCTCAAAACAACCCAGAGAGCCCTGGTGCCGGAAGATAGGATCGCTGTAATTGAGAGTGCAACCCGGGATACGAAAATGCTTCATGAGATCGGACAATCGAATCCGGAGCTTTACAAGGCCATTACAACGGAGTTAGCTAATCTGAAATATACGCTCACCCTTCCACCCTCATCGGCTATTGCGGGTGTCTATGCACAGGTAGACCGGGAACAGGGAGTGTGGAAAGCACCTGCAAATATAGTGCTGATGTCTGTACTGAAACCGATGATAAAAATTACAGAGGAGGATCAGGACAAACTAAACGTTTCGCCGGATGGAAAATCTATAAATGGTATTCGCAGTTTTGCGGGTAAGGGCACGCGGGTTTGGGGCGCCCGCACCATGGCTGGCAAAGATAATGAGTGGCGGTATGTCTCAATCCGAAGGCTATTCAACATGATAGAGACATCGGCTATTAAAGCCAGCTACTTTGTCGTTTTTGAGCCAAATGATACCAGCACATGGCTTAAAGTAAAAGGCATACTGGAAAGTTACCTCTATGGTTTGTGGCAGCAAGGAGCTCTGGCAGGCAAGACCCCTGAGGAATCATACTTTGTGCATGTGGGTTTGGGTATTACCATGACCGCCCTGGATATCAGGGAGGGAAAACTGATTGTTGAACTGGGAGTGGCTGCCATCAGACCACAGGAATTTATAACGCTGATGCTTGTCCATAAACTCAACAAAGCATAAAGTCATACTGTTTGTCAGATGTACCTCACAGGTAATTAGTTGTACCGGCACTCACCATTAAGCGGTTGCGAATTTAGAAAATCTCTCCATGCTAGAGCTATTTCTTTAAAGTGCTCTAAAGGTACAGATTGAATAATCTCGCCATCTGGATTGTAAAATACAATACCCTCTAGGTATAAGTGGGCACTGTTTGTTATACAGCCAAACTGTGCTTCGTTAGGGTCTATTTCAGGCTGATTACCTAGTATAAAGTGATCTACTACTGGAATTAATTCTTTGTCTATACCATCTGCGAGACGCCATGCTAGATCAAAGAATGTTTCTAATTGATCTCCACCTAAGAATACTTTTCTAATAGAGGGTAAGTTTGGGTGGGAAAATTGTAGAACGGCATTTCGCATTTCTACACCGTACATCTCTAATATTTCTACGTGTAAGCTTCCCCGAAAAAGGGAAGGCTACACAATTTGAACACCATATGCATTTTGACCCCTAATATCGTATTTATTAGACACTCACTATGAAGTGTAAGTATGTCTTGGTTAAAATCTTCATTCCTAGAGATCTGTTCTTTTTTTTCAAAATGACTTTCAGTATCCTTATAGAGGAGTCATTTATAATATTTTAGGACACTTGGACAAATTGTGAACAGATCATTCCAGAAATTCTACGAGCTGACAGTAATTAGGTTTTAGTACCTTTAAGAATAACAACGTTAGCTGTTGTTCTAATGTTTAAAAAATATGGAGAGAAGAGACTTTGTGGAAAAGCAAATTGACCAATTAGGGCGAGCGTTAGCTGCAATGATTAACAAACTATTAAAAGGGACAAATCACGGAGTTTCAATAGAGAGCGATATGGTCCAAAGTATTCAGGATAGCCTATCAATCGACCTTGAAAAAGTAAGCAAGCTAACCCACGACGAATTGATGGAGTTTTTGATAAATGAACGAGGCTATAGCTTTGAAAACCTTGAGAAGTTAGCTAAGGTTATAACTCTTATTAGGAACCATGGGACGTCATTGTCGGAAGATAGTCTGAAAAGAATTGAACTCTCTATTCTTAATCATTTAACGAAAATTGACAAGGATTTTTTCTTTGAACGTCAGATGCGTATTGACCACCTAAAAAAGTCTATCGCAACAAATGAAGGAATTGCAGACCAACTTTAAGAGGTTTGAGGATTACTTAACAAGACCCTCAGTGTACTAACCCCCTAAAAGACTGGACTAAATTATTAAAGCAATTTAGAACCTTTAAAATTAGAGAATTATGAAAAAAAGAGAAGGTCTTTCAGTCCAGAAGATTGTTAAGCTACCATTCGGGAAGACCAGCATGAGGGAACCACTGCTCCGGCCGTAAGTACCATTTAGCAGGTTCATTGTATGCCAGATGGAAAAGTAAATAGGCCTAAGGTTATAAGCAGGACAGTTGGGGTTAAAATCCTTCCATCGCATAATCCTCTCCCTGAAATTTATAAACAGATTATCTGCGAAATTTGCACCCCGCAGATAATCTAATTGCGCAGAGCTGATTTTATCCTGTGATACGCAATGAACTGATCAGCCCGTTTTCTAGACTGAAATGAAATTTCAGAAGGACCGGACTTCCGGGAAAGTCGCCCGATACTTCAGTACTTAGTACGTTTACAGATTCGCTTTCCTCATAACCAAGCGGTTTTAATACCGATTGATATTCACTGTTGGATTTCTCGATCCACTGCCGGATCTCTGCTTTGCCTCTGTGGGTTTGGCCTTCATCCTGAACAATGGCTGTTTCCGAAAAACATTCAACATAAGCCAGGCTGTTGTGGCTGTTCTGCGCTTCTATCAGGCTCTTTATTACTTGGTGTAAATTCATAGTTTTATTATTGTGTTAAATAGTTGGTATTGTTCCTCCGTCAATCACAAATTCGGTTCCAGTCAGATAGGCCGCTCTTGGAGAAGCCAGAAAGCCTACCAGTTCTGCCACCTCTTCAGGTTTGGCCGGCCGGCCCATAGGTATTCCTCCCAGCGCATTCATCACGCTTTGGCTGGCTTCTTCCAGTGTGATATTAGAACTTTTGGAGATCCGCTCCATCATCCTGACCGATGAATCTGTCATGATCCAGCCGGGCGAAACGGTGAGTACTCGCACACCTTTTGGTGCCACCTCATTGGACAGGCCCTTGCTGTAATTGATCAGGGCTGCCTTTGCGGCAGCATAGGGTAAGGTAGATTCATATAAAGGTAACTTGCCCTGAATGGAAGCGATGTGGATGATCAGCCCATTTCCACGTTCAAGCATCTGCGGCAGAAAGCCCCGGTCTAAACTGGCTGGCGCGAATAAATTCGTGCGAAAGGTGGTTTCCCAATGTTCGCTGTTAAGTGCAGCAAATCCTCCACCGGGTGTTTCAGAACCTCCAAGGTTATTGATCAGCAGATCAAGTCGGCCGAATTTTTCGAGTACTTCAACCACAAGGCTATCTGTAGCTCCAGACTCACTCAGGTCGGCCGCAATGAAATAGAAGTTTCTGTCATCATGTTCCGGCTTATTCCTCGCGGTGATGATTACACTCGCACCTGCGGCCTGCAGGCGTTTGGCAATGGCTTTGCCGGCCCCCTTTGTCCCTCCCGTTACCAGAGCAATCTTACCCGACAGCTCATTAGAAAAATTAAATTCCTGTTCCATACTGTATTTGTTTCTTGTACAAACTTCGACAGTACCTCAAGCTTTAACAAGTACGGACTTACGATTCAGATAGGGAGAAATTTATCCCTATTGTCCACATCATGCAACAGGTTTATATTTGTATTTATGTATGAAAGAAAGATCCTGCCCCATCTAAACTGCGGACTTGACCTGATTGGGGAAGTACTCTATGGGAAATGGAAGATCAGGATATTATGGTTCATTCATGAGGGCCACAAACGTCCGAGTGAGCTGCAGCGTAAGATTCCGGATGTTTCCAGAAGGGTTTTAAATATCCAGCTCAAAGAGCTGGAAAACCATGAACTACTTAGCAGAAAGATCTATCCTGTTATGCCTCCGAAAGTAGAATATGATCTGACTGATTTTGGTAAAACTCTGATACCAATAATCAGTACCATCGGGCATTGGGGCGATGAGCATGAGGAAAGGCTAAAGCGAGTGATCATGAAAGGATTTGGGGGTATTGAAAGCGAGGCTGGAGAATAAATATTCGAAGAACTCTGCGTTTGGCTCGGAGGCAATGTGAGCAGGCCAGTGCAATTAAGAAAGCAGCCTTGCTGGAGCGCGCGCAATCATTAAGGAAGGTACCGGCATGCGCACAATCTCATTAAGTTAGGCGGATGTACCGGCCTACGCCGTATGACAACCCTTTTTAAACATGCACTGTCATCCTGGCGCAGGCCCAATGTCATTATTTAGGCGATTAAATAACTCATTATTCCCGGAAACCCCGCCCCCTTCTTTTTAAACACGTACCGTCATCCTGACGAAAGTCAGGCCCCCTAATTATTTGCCCGTTGATCCTGTATAAAACATCATTTGGTCGTTAAATAATGAGGATCCGAGGCCACTCTTGACCAGGTAATCCTTAAATATGAAATTAAGCGCAGGCCAGGACCTCATCAATTATTTAAACCATTTCCTAAGATCAGATAATTGCTAACTAAATGACCTTGCGCGTGCGCTAGCGGGTATAAAATAACAGAGGTATTTCGCGAAGGTATAAGCTGCCTGAATCTGATGCCGATTCTATTCGGTTGAATAGCTTTGAGTTACGACAGGAAAAAAAATAGTAAGTTTGCAATTTATGCGCTATCAGATGAAGAAAACTTACTTAAAGAGTATCCCTGTCCTGATTATTCTCTCCATCGTATTGATTACCGCCTGCCGTAAAGACAAGTCAGGTTTTATAGTCCCTGATCAACAAGGCACTGACAATAAAACTTGTCTGGTATTAACTTATGGAACTGAAGATCAGTCTAATCTTGAGAGTTATAAGTATGAGCGGGATTCAATCTTAACAGAAATAATAACCAAGGAGGATGGCGATGTAGAAAATGCCTGGTATCTCACGATTGAGGGTCCCGGACAATTGCTGGTTTTTCAGGATAATAAAAATCCGGAAAGTGCCCTTAGCAGAATCTATCTGAATCAGGATGGAAGCATAGAAAGAGAGGTTAAAGTAGCTTTAAATCAGGATGGTACTACTTATCGGGAACTGCCTGAAAGTATAAATACTTTTATTTACAACAGTAAAAAGCAGTTGGTTAAAATGGAGATTAATATGGATGCCGGCGAAGTTTCCAAGGGCTCTGCAAATTTTACTTATGACGAAAAGAACCGGATAAAGCGAGTTGCTTTTTTAGATGAGTTTAACACAGAAGTATTCATTTATGATAACTTTACCTATGACTCACAGGTTAAAAAGGACAATTTTCTTACTCTGAATCTTTGAATCACCGGCCTCGTATTTCATTCCATCATTAAGAAACGTCTACATTAAAGGATACAAGGCTTCATATCCGGGAACTGACCTGTTTACATCAGTTTTTGGGTATACCTATACATTTAGTGAAGGCAGGTTAAGCGATGTAAATATGCGCTTACAAGTCATCGGAATAGATGAGCAGGTAAAGCTTAAAGTTGGTCTCCAGTGTAAATAATTATTTGATCTTATCTTAAATGAAACAACTCGCTCAGATCATTTTTCTATTGGCCATTGTTATGCTGGCTAATGATATCAATGCTCAGATCATCATGAACGGACGAAATCCCAGCCGTTATGGCATATCTAATTCAAGCGGAAGTTCAGTGAGTATTTCCTTCGGACCCAATATATGGGCTGATGGTAACGCAAACCCTATACCGGGATATAGTTCCTCACTTGCGGGTTTGCACAGTTTTGGAAGTATAATTCCACTCGAAAAAGCGAATTTTTCCAGCGGACTTAATTTTGGTTTCGAGAAGACTATTTCAGAATACCTTGCAGTGAGGGCATCTTTCTATACGGCAAGCATGACTCATGGTGCAGCAAGCAGACTGGATCTCCTAACAACTGATAAATCCCGATTTACGCAATTCGGAATGTATGCCAGGTATTCACTCACTAAAAACCTGGATCACAGAATCCAGTTCCAGTGGCTTCTTGGACCGGAATTGGTCTACGCTAAAAAAGATATGATCATTGAGGAGTATATGCCTGATCAAACTGCAACTCCGCAACCTTATCGTGAAAATATAGCAATAACTGAGCTTGCTTTAGTTTCCGGCCCTGGTATTTCCTGCAAAATAGCGGGCGGAATAGCACTATTCTCTGATTCGATGTTTGGTATTTCTTTTCCGGGTAAAGGATTCAAATTAACCCAAACAGGTTTCGGATTAAAATATAGCTGGTAGACTCATTCTGAAAGAGAGATGCCAGCTTCAGCAAGTCATCTGAATGCGAAGAGAAGTATAGTTAAAGAAATTTATTCATGTCTTAGCTTCTATTGGATGCACCTGTCGGTAGATCATGAAATC
>CAZGWG010000115.1:0-11670 GCA_964529165.1 uncultured Sphingobacterium sp. | reverse complement strand
GTCTGATCTAGGATTAAATTTAGTTACAAAGTCGTGCAACCGCTTCTTGTCGTATAAAATAGCATCAATCTCTTCCTTCGTGAAGTTCGTTAGCTTAGAACTATAATTAGAAATGTGATAGATGTCTTTATCAACTACAATTTCAGCACCTCCGTTAAGCAGCATATCGTCGTCTTCAGGCTTTCTGAACCTTCCACAAATTTGAATGGATTCAGTCGATGGGTCGATTACTGTATGTTCAACCGCTACTACATCGGAGAGCATAATTATGATAGGATTACACTTGTACATCTTGTAATCGATGTCTACAGCAGAAAAGAATCTGTTAGTTAGAAAGTTTAACTTCGTGAACTTATCGTTTATGGCACTGTAGACGTTTTCAATACCATTAATCCGTAACTCTTTGGCGCTCTTCTCGGAGCAGAAAACCGACGTATCACTCTCTATCCCTAACTTGTTTATGAGCCTCTCCATCCTTCCTGTCGCCTTCAGAAATATGAAACACTTTCTGTTCTCCAATTGCTTGGAGGTTTCAAGAGCATCTAGAAGTAGTTTTAACTGGTAGGCAACATTATTAGTCGTCAGTACACAGATTTCTTCAGAGAAATCGTAGTCTGGTTCGATGGTCACCAACTTGAAATCTGCAAAGCGTGGATCAGTGGGTATGATTGGTGTTGCTGATACGAAGGCTTTATTATCGAAATTAAAAAAGTCATCTATTGGGTTAATGACATTATTACGGAAGTCGATGTCCTGAATAGCCTTTTCACACTCATCAAATAAAATAAAGTAATCCTTGTACATCGATTCACCGAGTGCCTCTTTGACCTTGGTGAATCCTTCAGGTGTAGTCAGAATTTTTTTAAATCCTTTCCGGTTTTCTATGTATCTTTTAATGTCTGGTGCTTCAATCCCTTCATATACACCAAGAATTACTTTGTGTTTACGCTTCTTTCCGTTGTATTTGGTGCATTTGCCTATAATCACGGGCTTATTAGGTTCTATTATAATGCTATTACGAGGGTATTCGATCTCCCGTGTCGTTGCACCACATCCTGGAATCTTCTTATGAATTATACTTTTATTTGGCAGACCTTCTGTCTTAAAAGGTTCGATCTGCCCAAGGAACTTCCCTTTAGGAAGCTTAAAGCTTTCTTTAATCATCATTATTAAATTTTGTTGTAATAAAAAAGGGTGGAAGAGAACCCTCCACCCGATTGAGGTTTATACAGATTGAGCGTATACTATCAGCTCCTGCAAATTGAAGTTTATTTCTAAAACTCCATCCTGATAATCGTCCATGACCTTTGTCATTGGACCCTCAAGGATTACTTTCACTCCCGGTTGGGACTTTGCAGACCTGTTGAAGGTGTAAAACTTGTAGGGTCTGTTGCCTTTGTCAGTTTTTATCTCTGACTCTTTGATGCATTTCAAATTAGCATGCATATACCCGAAGGTTTTATCTAATTCGTTAGCATCGGCTGGACGTAGGGACTCTCCCCAATTCAAGAAATCACTTGGTGTATCCCAGTAACCTCCTTTTGATTTGTCTAGGAACTCTTCCGTTCCTAGGATTTTCACTGTTTTCGTGCTCCGATCCTGTGGAGCATCTTCCTTTTTGAAAAGATGTTTCATTGAATAAAAATTTGTTATTGTTAATTAATATTCAAATCTGTCTTAAATCCTTCAAGGAAAGTTTAATCCTGTGTTCCACTTTTTTTGTGGATAAAACCTTGTTTTAGCTTATTTTTAAGGATAGATTGTAAGTATTTTTTATCCGCAATTGTCGGTTTCGATATGCCAAGGGTAAAAGGTTTGTTCCCTTTGCTCTGATAAAGATCTAAGGCTATTAAAGCCTCGATAACAAATCCTAATTGCGAAAGTGTCCAGAATTGATTGTCTGGTTTCTTGATTTTCGTATTGTCATTTAAATATTTAAGAAGAGGGATAGCAAATAATGTGATTGTCTCATTTGTAATCTGATCTACATCTTTGTGTTCGTAGATAACTCCATTTAGATTGGGTTGATAAATTGTGTATTTTCTGTCTGCAATTCGTCCGGTTAAATAGGAATTAAAGATCTGTGCTCCTATATCAATGGGTATTTCATTTCTTGTCATTGCAGAACGAAGAGTCTTAACTATCCAATCGGTTATCAGCTTATCATCAAAAACAACTTCCCAGTCTTTCTCTAACTTCCTGACAGTCTTTCCTTTCGGCCCTTTTATTTTGAACTGCTTCTGGAATGTTATAATATAATCCTCTCCCTCACTTGCGAATACTGTATTAAAGTTATCGATAAACTGCTCTACACGAGCGGTACTTGCTAGATTGGGCAGTCTGATGAATTTCAGTGTGGAAAAATGGTGGTCAGCTAAAGAAATGATGTCAAAAACCAACTCCTCAGAGTATTTTATTTTATTTCTCTCTATAACTTTCTTTAGATCCCCGGAGATCTCTAGTATTTCTTGCTCTGTAAAAGAATGTATCATTGTTATGTCTGGCAGTTAAAAATCACATCATGTGCAAATTGATCCGTTAGCATACAATTATATGATTGGGACCGATTTTGTCACGGGGATAAATTTAATAAGATCTTTAAGATATGTCTCAGTTTCAACTAAACTGGAATGCCTGTTGGCAGCACAGATTTCAGCTATGGTCCAACCTGCAAGGTATTTACGTACGTTTGAGAGATGTTTAAAGGAGTATAAGGTATAGTTCTTACCTGTCAATTCAAGTTCTTTTAAGCATTTTTGGAAGCGGTTGTAAGGTGTATTTTCTCCAATCCTATAGGGCCCAACAATGTGTTGTGTACTGCCAAACAGATAATAATCTTCAGAAAACTGTTCCAAATTCAATTTAAATAGCTCTACCTTCAATGTGGGATCAATTCTTACAGGAACTGCTCGCTTATTCTTAGCGATCGACGCAGGTATTGTGATCTTGTCATTACTCATATCTAGGAATCTCAATTTTGTATATCGTAACTCTCTTGGTCTGATGCAGGTATAGTATATCGTCTGCACGAACAGAAGGCAGTAAGGATCATTGAGCCTAAGCCATTGCATTATTCTCTTGAAGTCGTCATCGGTAAATACCTGATGCTTCTCTGTGCGCACCACCTTCCGCCTTTCTAACGCGGCTACCGGATTCTCGGAAAGGTATTTGTTCCTTATAAGAAACTTGAAAAGATTATTGAGAGATATTTTTGCATAATTATAAGTAATACCTGTCCATTGCTTCCTTCGCTCGTAAGTATCGAGGAAGTCTGTAATATCAAAATCAGAGATTTTATCTACTCTGATGTCACCAATGTGGTGAATGAACATGTTAATCTTACTGATGTAACTACGTAGAGTGGTAGCTCTTGTGCCTTTCCCATTATGATATGCAACAAAAAGTTCTTTAGCATCACTAATCAAAATAGAATTTGTCTTCTTGATTGCCGCCTCTGTCGCTCTCGTGTCTAATGGATTCCAACCCGATTCTAACGAACTTAAAACCGATCCCTGTAAGTTAAGAAACGATGATAGCTTTTCATGATAGTCTTTTATACGGTTAAGCTGCTTTGAAAGCCTAATTCGAACCATTTCATTAATCCGATCATCATAGTAGTTAAACTCGATATACCACTTATTTTTAGCAATCAAATCAAGCTTACTCGAACCTCGAGGAACTCTTATTGGTTCTTTACCAGTTGTTAAGATTGGTTTTGTATAGGGAGGATATGGAGCTGAAACATGATTTTCTGTCACACTTTCTGTCACAGTTCCATAAAAAAAGGCCCTAGAAGTATCTAGGACCTTGTTCGTGGGAGATACTGGGTTCGAACCAGTGACCCCCTGCTTGTAAGGCAGGTGCTCTGAACCAGCTGAGCTAATCTCCCGCTTTGGGACTGCAAATATAGGGGTATGAAGGTATTCTGCAAAATTAATTTGCAAATAGTGATTAATCGCCTTTAAATAAGGCATTTATGACTCTATAGACGTCTTTATTCTCATTTTTAACAACTGATTACGAGCGCTTAACTTAGAACATAACCTACTTACCGATAGTAAATAGATAGTAAATTTTGGTGAGTAAAAAGCTGAAAAGAGTATAGCGATAGTAAATAGATAGTAAATTTTCTATGTCTACAGGTGACCATAACCACCTAAATTATGGTCTATTACAAACTTACTCTCAACGATAAGAGAGAAACGAAAGAGAAAACTTACCCGATTGTTGTCCGGGTTACTTTTAACAAGAACAACACTACATTAACAACTGGTATCCGGGTCAAAAAAGAGCACTGGGATTCAGAATCGCAGTTAGTCAACAAGTCAAATCCAAACTTCCAGCTGCTAAATAAAACGATTTCTGAATTCTATTTAAAGATTCAAAAGGCTATCCATCAATTAGATGAATTAGGTGAATTCTCATTTACAACTCTAAAAGAGAGCCTAGATGAAAAGGCTAAACCTTATAAAAAGCATACCAACATCACATTCAATGAATTTTCAACTCAGATTATAAATGAGTTATTCGCAATCAATAAAGTAGGTAACGCATTGGTATATCAGACAGCTTCAAACAGACTGATTGGATTCGGAAATAATAGAAATTTGAAGTTCAAAGAGATTGACTATACGTTTCTGGAGGCATTTCAAAGGCATCTCATAAAAAAAGGTATTAAACAGAATTCAATTGGTAACTACCTCAGAACCATCAGAGCTATTTATAATCGAGCTATAAAGGCAAAGATTATCGACAGATCATTTTATCCTTTTACTGAGGTTCCAATTAAGTCAGAGAGAACAGCAAAGAGAGCAATTTTAGCCAATGATCTTGGTAAGATATATAGACATGAGTTAATTAAGAATACTAGAGAATGGCATGCAAGGAACTACTTTTTCCTAAGCTTTTCGCTTATCGAAGCTGTTTTCTTCAAATCCTCGATGAAATGGTTCGACAATAATCCTGTTTTGGGTACATAAAGCTCTTGGGAAACAAGGAGCTTTTTTTGTTTATATGTTTTCGCATTTTATACAAAAGTAAAAGCGAGTGCGGGTTCTTCCTGATAACTATCGCGGGATAGACACGTACATTGGGGTTGAAAATTTGCCAGCTAATCAGTTTGATCTTTTATGATCAGCCGGTTAATAATAGCTGCTATCTTATCAGCATGTCTAATGTGTATATCGTTGTGTCCCCCTTTCAAGGTAAACAGGTGAAAATCGCCGGACATATAGTGTTTCCAGCTTTGGCCTTCACCAACCTTTAGCGTATTGCTCGCCTGGAAATAAATGCAATTTCGTGCACCTTTTATACAGTTGTTCTCTTCCAACATGAAGTTTATTGCCTTATGAGAGTTTGATTTAACAGACGTTTTTGGGGAGGGTCTTAAAAGGTTAATTAATTTGTTGCGCAGAATCTTCATCAGGGTCGTCAGAATGCCGTATTGCCCATTTACAAAAAGTTGTATCATCACCACCTTTAATAATTTCATCTTATCTCCCCGGATAGCATATCGATCATATTCAAAGTAATTATGCGTATCAACCATGATGCAGTAGCCGATGCCCTGAGCCCGGCAGGCTACCTGGTGAGCCATAAAACCATCAAAGCTATGACCTATTACTACAGCGTTTTTATCATTAGAAATAATATCGGTCATCTGCTGAATAATTAACCGATTACTTCCTGGGATTGTATAGCTTTTGATCAGATCATAATTAATTGCAATCAGGTTAAAGGTATGTTTTAAAGAACCGTTTAAGAGCTGATCGTATTTCTTGCTGGCAGGGCCTTTTATGAAATATAAATTCCTTCTGTTCGCAGAGCTTTTATTCAAGTAATCAACACTTACTAATTTCGGCATGCTGTCAGGCCTGCGTCCGGATAAAAATTCACCTATTTTATGCGGGGTAGAATGTGATACAAAATCCAGCTGCGATATTTTAATATTGGTCTGGCTTTCAATTTCGGATATGCAAAGTAAAGCAGTAAACGAATCGCCGCCAAGATCAAAAAAGTCGTCGTCAGAGCCTGCATGATTTATTTCAAGAACTTCGCAAAAGACCGAAGTGGCCAATTTTTCATAAGGGCTTTCTATCTTTGACCTATTTTGACCGTTTAGTTCATCCTCCCGGGGGATTTCTGCCTGTTCCAATTTCTTGCGGTCGATTTTTCCGGTATGGGTGTACGGAAAGCTGTTAACCCCGATAAAAAATTGGGGAATATGTGTAGAGGGTAACTGATCTGGCAAGCTCCGACGCAGGATCTTAGCATCTAAAGCGAGAGTAGCTATATAATAGCAAACCAGTTTTCCCTGGGTAGCATTCACCACAACTACCGCCTGATCTATACCGGGCATTTTTTCTACCGAAGCTTCAATCATTTCAGGATTGATTTTGATGCCATTTAGCTTGATTTCCCTTTCTTTCCTGCCGCAATAAAATAAATAACCTTCCTGGTTAACATAACCAAGATCACCGGTAGGGAATTGTTTATCGTCTATACAGGTACCGCTTTCTCGCTGAAACATGGCAGAATAAAAACAGGCGGTGTTAGGCGATTCAACAATAATTTCGCCGATTTGACCCGGACTTAATTTATTGCCATCCTCATCGGTGATCTTCACGGTTTTGCCAGCCACAACTTGCCCAATTGAATCTGAGTAGAGCACAACTTCCTCGCTGTTAGGGATCTTTAGCTGGGAAATAGTGCGTGTCTCTGTAGTGGCGTAAGCTATTTGTAATACGGAGTTTCCCGGAAATTTCTCCTTAAAGAGAGCTAAGGTCAGATCTTTGACCGGCTCTGCACTAATAGATATAAAGCGTAGGTTCGTTAGGTGCCTGAGACTAGTGTTTACCTGGCTAACACCATGGAAGGCGGTTACAGATAAAGTACTAAAGGTTACCGCCTTTTGCTTCCAAAACTCAGCAAGGTTCTTAAACCCCTCCTCTTTTAAATTAAAAACACATAATTCTGCGCCGGCAAGCAATGCCGGAAAAATACAGGCGAGCGAGGCGCTGAAACCGAATGAAAATACAAGGTCAATTTTATCAGCAGATGAAATCTGATTTTCAATGATCTGGCGACTGGTATCTGCGAATATATGTTGATGTGAATGAATAACCAGACGGGGAGTGCCCGTACTTCCTGAAGTGAAAAAAGCACATAACGCGCTTTTGCTGAAGCTGCCGGACATAGATTCTGTCTGCAACTCCTGTAAGCCAATTTTTCCGTCTAAATCAGAAATGATCATCCTCACCGGAAAACTGCCGCCGTTAAAAAAAGATTTGTTTTCTGAAGTAACAGACAGATACCAGTTCCCCGATAGAACTACTCCCAGAATGGCTATGATATGGTCTGTCGGGTCCGTAAGCTCTATGGCAATTCCCTGATTACGGATACCTCGCTGCGCTATTTCAGCCGCCAGCTTCACGCTATATTCCCCGAGCTCACTGTAAGTAAATGTACAATGCCCAGCGCTTAAAGCCGGGTTCGACGAAAACCGATTGAATGAACGTTTTAACTTATCGGCAATATTCATAAACAAAAAACTCTTCTTCTATGTTCATCCCCTGTTTAAGCATATTGCGCAAGCTGATGCCAGGTTTATATGCCCATCCGACTATTTTTTTGCCGGGAACACGACTTGATGCTTGTCTTATCCTGAATTGCAGACCGTATTGGTGAAACCCCCTGTTTCTATATTCGGGAAGTATGGCGCCACCCGCCAGTACGGTCTCATGTTCAGCGTAATAAAGCACGTTTACCCCAATAAAAATATTTCTATGATTGAGCAGGAAAAGATCAAGGTTATCAATTCTCAACAACCGGCAGAAGTTTTGACTTACTTCGTTTACATCGCGATTCTCTGCATTGAATCCCCTCAGGTAAAGGGCAGTAAACTGTTCTATTAGGTTATTATCAACCGGAATAAATTCAATATCCGGATTAGATTGCACCAGGCCTGTGCTTGCCGATGTAAAAGCTGTTTTAGCTATGATGGCTGTTAAAGTATAATCAGCAAGACCTTTTAATAGTTCGATGCTTTCTGTTCCGGAAGCCGAAATAATAAGCTTATGCCTACGCACATGCTTACTCAGATAAAATTCATTTATTTCGGCTATTTTTTCATTTGATAGTGGCTCCCCGTTTAACTGAATTGTATAATTAAAATAATCTACTTTTGGGAAACAAAAATTGATAAAACTTTTGTCCTGCCTGACAGCGATGCGGTTTGATGGAATTTCAGAGTAGGCGTTCAGCCGGTTCAGATCGTACTGAAAAATAGCTTGCATTTTTTTAGGATCGTAAGATACATATACATTAGCGCTTCTACAAGGGAATAATTGGTTGAAGATTACTCTTAGTGCTGTTGTAAACGAATAAAGTCACACATCTTACCGCCTTGGATTCCATTTTTGGTTCGATCTCCACTTAGGCAACTGTATACGACTAATTGGTTTGTGTATCAGCCGGGCGCATTTATAAATTAAAATATATTAGCTTTCAACCCAAGTTCAAAGGTACCGTTGGTATAAGCACTCAGAGCGGAAGTGGTTGTAGTATATATACCAGTAATCCTGAAGGACTCATAAGCCAATCCTATTCCAAAGCTGGCACTTTCGGAAGTTTGATACATTCCGTAAAAATTGATCCGGTCCATATAGGTCAGGTTTGCTCCGATATCCAGGATATTATCAAGCCCTTTTACCCCTCTGTACACTATTTTAGGTTCTATTCCGATTCTATTAATGCCACTGGCCCGGATCTTATAGCTTATCGCTGAAAAAAAGGTAGGCTGATTAACAGATCCATTGATCAGGTCTTTCTTGAACACGCTCTTCATATTGGGAAGGGCGGCCTGAATAGTAAGCCGGTCGTTGGTATAAGCCATTCCAAAGTCTCCATCCATATAAGCGTCACGCTGATTATAATTCGCAATGCTTAGATCATTAACTGTGCCATTGATATCCTCATTGCTGATCCGTTCATTAAGAAATCCAAGAGAGAGCCCAAAGGAAAGTTTTGAATTGCTTGCATCGAGCGGAAGGTGGTACGCATAGCTGGCTACCGATCGTAAGCGCTTAAATAAACCCGCCTTTTCGCTATACACATTCAGCCCGATACCCGCCTTGCCCGTTAATGCATAATCTGCTGTTAATGTTTGAGTAGTGGGTGAACCGGGTATACTATTCCATTGCGCACGATACCCGAGATTCAGATCAAGTCCCTTCATACCCGCCAGGGCCGGATTGGCCAAATACTGATTCTGAAAATATAAAGCACCCATAGGATTCAGTTGAGCTTTAGCTTCCTGAATAACAATCTGTAATAGACAGAAGACGCACACTGGTATGAGGTATCTCATTTTTTGATTTTTATTTAATATTTATCTTACAATACTCACGAACCCTTTTAACCTGGTTTTACCGGGGCCGAAATCAACGATATAGTAATAGGTATCTTCTGCCAGAGGAGAACCTTCAAAGCTTCCGTTCCAGTCGTTCTGATAGTTCATTCTTTTAAAGATCTCCCGTCCCGCACGGTCAAATATTTTAAGTGTGTTTGCCGGATACATATCCAGGTTATCAATGATCAGGAAGTCGTTAACCCCATCGCCGTTAGGTGTCAGGATGTTATTAATATTGAGCGTTTTAAAATCTTCAATTACTTCAATCCTAAGATTTTGTACAGCCACGCATCCGCTACTGTTGGTTATGGTTAACGTATACGTTGTACTGAGGTCAGGACGTACAGTCAATGCAGAAGTATTTTGTACGCCTATAATGCCAGCTGCATCTGCCCAGGAATAGCTTGATCCGTTTTCCGATGGAACAGTCAATGTGGCTGTAAGACCTTTACTAAAACGACTGCCCAGACTACTGCTGATTTCGTGCACAGGGAGCGCGTTAACGGTTAACGCAAAAGTCTGGCTGAATGTATCAGCTCCGCCATTAGATGTTCCGCCATTATCTTTTACCGTAACCGTGATATTTGCGACACCTGAAACTCCCGGATTAAGTATGTAGTATAATACACCATTTTCGATGCCCAGTTCAGTAAACATTCCCTGATTGTCAGCCGTAGCGACCAGGCTGGTTGTTTGCCCGTTTTCCGGACCGCCTGTTATGCCATTAAGCGTGATTGTCTGTCTAGACGTAGTACTACAGATTACCTGACTAGCGATAGGTGATAACGTAGGGGCTTGGTTTGCAAGTTCGGCAACAATCACTGTAAATGTCTTGGTTTCAGAAATTAAACCTTTACTGATCGTAGCTGTAAGGGTCACAGTTATCGGGCCTGATCCGAATACTGGTCTGGATATGGTTTGTCCATCGGCAGAGACAACCGCCGGGTTTGATGATGCCCATGTAATTGCCGAACTAAAAGAACCGGTTTTGGGCAGTAGCAATGGCCCGGTAATGGTCGACAGATCTTTATTCGATGCTCTGATCAGATCGGGCGTGAGGGCGGCTTTATCTGCTTCTACAAGGGCCATATCCAGGTCTGTTTTTTGGCTGAACGCAATAAACTTTGAAAAGACCTTGGTCCATATTACAGCATTATTGTTCACATCAATCTTAAAACTGCCATCCGCAGGTAGTGCATCTCCTGCAATTTGGCTATCCTCGGATCCGGTTAAAAGGATCTCCTCAAAGACGTTGTTATGTACTCTTGCGATGCGCATTCCGGCCTGTCCGTTTAATTGTAGCCTGACGGCTTTATCAAACGACAATGAAAAGTCGCGGCTACCAACTTCGATAATCAGCCCCTTTGTAATGATTTGTCCGGGTACTGCAGGAAGGTCATAGCTTGTAATAGTCGGCGTAAGAAGCACTCCGTCCCATCCCGGATTTGAAGCGGTTACCATGGTTCCATCCGGAATTTCCATTTGGGCAAAAGTAGAAGTGACTTTAGTTTGTGGAACAGTTCCGACCCCCTGGTCTATGAGATTCTCATAAGAAATCGACGGAGATGTTGTGCCCGCAGGGACTGTTATCGCAACAGGTTGATTTGGTGAAATAACTACCACCTGTGTTGCGGTATTATTGACTGATGCATCGCCAGATTGATCTGGGATTACCTGATCGGGTCTCACCCGAACTACTCTTATGTTATAAGAGTTCGTAACTGTTCCGTCTGCTGATCTCACTACTGTGGTGATCGTATTGCTGCCTGTAATAAGTGGAATATTTCCTGACGCTGATCCGCTGGCTACTTGCGTACCGTTCACCTTCACCGTAGCGTATGTATCACCAGCAACCGGGATAACGTTTACCAAATTTGTTGCATTGCTCACATAGGCTGTATAGTTTAATGTTGCCGCATCAAATACCGGATCCAATGTCCCGATGCTTAGGGCAAGGGCGGAAAGATCGGCATTGGCGGAAGGGTCACGGTTGACAATTAGGCTATAGGTTTTAGTGGTTGTCCCATCCTGGGCGGTTACTACCGTCGTGATGGTATTGGGACCTATTTCCAGATCAATGCTTTCTGAGGCAGAGCCGCTGGCTAAGGCTGTTCCATTGACAGTGACCGAGGCACTTGTATCGGCAAGGGCCGGAGTAATTGTCACCGATGCTGTAGCATGACTGACCACTGCGGTGTATTCCAGGGTTGCCGCATCAAATACCGGATCCAATGTCCCGATGCTTAGGGCAAGGGCGGAAA
>CAZGWG010000114.1:0-11713 GCA_964529165.1 uncultured Sphingobacterium sp. | reverse complement strand
GTATTATAAATACTTCCTGAAATCTTTATTCCTTATCCCGAACTCACGTTATTTAATAAACTATACCTGTAGTTTTTTATTAAGTACTTCCTGGCAGTTTCCCAAAAGAAAGTCCTTTATGCAACGTAAAATAAGATTAGTCCAAAATCAGGGAATATGTAGCAGAGATTCTTAAGAATGACTCTCAGGAAACAGTTGACAGCAACTAAGAAATATGTGCGCCAACTAAAGTGATTAAGAAAACAGAAAGAAATTATATTTATGACAAGAAATTGCTATACCAATGTCCTGATGCTTTAATTATTCGTTTTTGGGTTTCATAATCTATATGTATTAAACCGAAACGAGGGCGATATCCTTCAGCCCATTCAAAATTATCAGTGAAACTCCATACAAAATATCCCCCCACATTTACCCCCTCCTTTTTTGCTTTCAGTAATTCCGCGATGTTAGATTGAAGATAATTTATTCGCTTAGTGTCAGTCACATTCCCATTTTCAACAATATCAGGAAAAGCGGCACCATTTTCTGTGACATAAATCTTTTTGAACTTATATTTTGAAAAATGATGAAGCATTTCATGCATAGCCTGCGGATAAATCTCCCAGTCCATTTCAGTTACTTCATCAACTCTGTTTTTTGCATGAACCAGAGATGAATTTATATAAGGCGTGAAATAAGAATGTTTCACAACCTCTCTGGTGTAGTTTTGAATTCCAATAAAATCGGGTTCAGCATGTAAAGCGTTATCATCGCCCTGAAGTATATATTTTTCAATCCTTTTTAAGAATGGAAGATCTTCCATCGGATAACCTAATCCTTTTAAAGGCTCTACAAATAGTCTATTAACTAAAGCATCAACCCTTTTTGCGGCATTTATGTCTTTTTCTTTATTTGTATGCGGATGTATTGCAGAACAGGAAAAAGTTGTTCCAACTTCAAGATCAGTTCGCAATTGCTGAGCTATCCGAATACCCTGTGCCTGCGAAAGAGCTGAATGATGAATTGCCGGAATAAAATTATCGACTCCCTTCTTTCCCGGTGCATGAATACCTAAAAAATAACCGGCACCCGTATAAACCATAGGTTCATTTAAAATCATCCAGTGTTTAACCCGATCTCCAAAATGATTAATACAAAATGTAACGTAATCAGAAAAATAGTCGACGATATCTCTATTTACCCAACCCTGTTTCTGTTGTAATGCCAGTGGAAGATCCCAGTGATACAAGGTTACCCAGGGTCTTATTCCTAATTCTAAACAAAGATCTATTACCCGATCATAAAAGTCTACACCTTTGGCGTTTACTTCACCTGCTCCTTTTGGAAATATTCGGGACCATGAAAATGAAAACCGGAAATTAGTAATATGCATTGATTTCATCAACGCAATATCCCGGGTATATTGATTGTAAAAATCGCTGCTTATATCGGCAACATGACCTTTAAAGATCTTACCCTTCTTTCTCGAAAATTCATCCCAAATTGACAAACCTTTCCCATCAGCTTGAACAGCACCTTCTGTTTGAAAGGCAGAAGCAGCAACACCCCAAACAAAATCTTTCTCAAAATCTGCCCTTTTAACCATCAGAACTTTCCAGAAGCTATCTTATTGAGTTTTTTCAGGAAATTAGTATTCTCTGATAATTGAAAGTCAGATTGCTTTGTCATTAACGTCACCTTGTCGATTCTCGCCTTTGCTTCAATTGCAATCATATCCCTCAAAATAGTTTCTGTCATATCGGGATAATTTACAGTTATTATTTCTCCTGTTGAAACCCAATCTATTATTTTCTGCAAATGCTTCTTTTTGAGACTCTTTATAACCTGGACACCCATTTCTTTCAAAGCAGCTGCATTGCACTGCTGTTCATACTGTCCCTTCATCGGGATGACCATCAGTTTCTTTTTAAGAAACATAGCTTCCGCAGGAGTTTCAAATCCTGCCCCGCAAAAAACACCAGTTGCTTTCGACATGCTGTCAATAAACTCGTCATTGTTTATTGGTCTTATCCAGACATTTCCATTTCTAACAGACTGTTTATTGTGTTTTGAAAAGACCTGCCATTCTACATTATCAACCATGCTCAGGATTTTTATGATCCTTGCGTCATCGTACGCAGGAAGATAAACTGTATAATGTCCTAGTCTTACCGCCTTTTTTAACCTGACCTCAGATCGGATTACAGGGGTAAATATATTATTATCATAAGATTTGAAGTGAAAGCCATACTGACTTGTTGAAGGGGCATAGGAACGCAGGATGGCTTTACCTATCGGATCAAAGTTCAGGGACTTGGGAGATTTCTTATTTAAAACAGCAACCTGATGGCTGAGCGAAACACATGGTTTACCCATAAAGTAACAAGCCCAGGATGAAACAGGCTCAAAATCACTGATAACAAGATCGTAATCATCTACCGGAAGTGATTTGATATCCTTCATTAACTGTCTTAAGCGCGATTTCCTGTAAGTTTCAGCGATATCAACATTACCCTTTTTTCCAAATATGAAACTCAAGCCATGGAAACGGTATTGGACCTCAAATGGCAACTCTACATCTGCCTGAATACCACTAATCAGAATATCAACATCATGATCTTTCTTTAGTAAGGGTACAATCTCTCTTGCACGCGTTACATGCCCGTTTCCGGTTCCCTGAATTGCGTATAGGATTTTCATGAGGTTTTTAAGTTGAATTCCATAAGCATTTGATTGAACAATTGCCTGATATTCATTTCATCTGATTCCTCTTCGGGTAAATTAAGCATGGCAACTCGTTCAGAATCATCAAAACGGAATAATGTCCAGCTTCCATTATGGTACTCAAGAGCAGAAAGATTTTCTATCCAGTCGCCCGAATTCAAATACATTATGCTTCCATTCTCCTGTTTGATCATGCGCATTTCAGGATGGTGAATATGACCGCATACAACATATTGGTAATTATTACTTATTCCAATATCCGCTGCTGTTTCTTCAAAACTGTTGATGAACTTCACAGCACTTTTTACACTGTTCTTCAACTTTTTTGAAAATGAAAGTTTTCCCCTGTTAAATACCTTCTCTGAAATCCAGTTCGCAAAACTATTAATCATAATCAATGAGTCATAACCAATTGCACCCAGTTTTGCCAGCCACTTTGAATGCTGCATGGTTACATCAAAAACATCTCCATGAAATATCCATGCTTTTTCGTTGTTATCCAATTCCAGAACAAGTTTGTTAACGATTTGAAAAGAGCCCATTTTAAAGCCTTCAAACTTTCTTAACATCTCATCATGATTCCCAGTTACGTAATAAACTTTTACACCCTTACTTAGCCAATTCATCAGATGCTTAATCACCTTCATGTGTGATTTGGGCCAATAGCTTTTACTGAATTGCCATATGTCAATAATGTCGCCATTCAGAACAACAACTTTTGGTTTAACTGATTTCAGATAGTGCAAAAGCTCTTTAGCTCTGCAGCCATATGTACCCAGATGTACATCTGAAATCACAATGATATCTACCTGCCTTTTTCCTTTCTTCATTCTAATGTCTAAAAATGGAACTGATTTTAGAGAAACGAATAAAAATAAGCTTGAAAATAAGTTCAGATAAGAGTGAGTTGATTTGATTCAAGTCTTTCAAATTTTCTAAACAAATGTAGAAAACACATATTGACTGAATATTAACTTAGTAATAGCAAATTGTTAGCTAACATAATGTTCAGCAATAAATTATCATATAAAAGGAAGAATGAACAATTCTCAAGCCTTTATAATAAGCCTGAATTTCTTTTAATCTCCTTAAATTCCTGGATAAAACTCAAACTAAACGTTATTAATATTGTCGATTAGTTCAATAATACTATAGATATCATCAATGATAAGATCAGGATTGGCTTCTAAAAGTTGCTCTCTTGTTTGTGCCCCGGTTGTAATACCAATATTTAAACGGCAATTTGCATTTTTACCCTCCAGAATATCTATGGCAGAGTCACCTACTTTAATAACTTCCAACGGATCATTAATGCCTAAATCTGCCATAGCTGATAAAATCATATCCGGATAAGGTCGATTTTGCTTAACATCACTCGCGCTCACTAATAAATCATAATCTGTAGCAATTTCCCATCTGAGTTTTTTAATCAGAGATTCTGCTGTTTCGCGATTATACCCGGTATTTAAGACTACCTTAATGTTTCTTTCTTTTAATTTCTTAAACAGCTTTTCAACATTAGGCAAGGGCCTAATAGCAAGATTTTTATAATTAAGGGTCAAATTTTCAATAAAACAATCATAGATCTGGTTTATTTGATCATGATTTGAAGGATGATTTGTTTGATCAAGAATTTCAATAATTGCCTGCAATTTTTCTTTACCGGCACCATAATTTAAAACCTGATCTAAAGTAACTGGGATAGAATGTTTGACTATTGCTTCATGTAAGGTTTTATAAACTACATTATCTTCATCAACAGTAGTACCCGCCATATCAAACACAACCATTTTAATTTTCATATTTTTTCTTTTAATGACAACTCGATTGATAAAATAAATTCATATAAATCAGGACAAACCATTCCCGGATCTTTAGCCAAATCATCCCACTTTCTTAAAGAAATTGCATCCTTGTGATATGGATTATTTCTAAAATTATCAATCTCCGTTTCCATCATTATTCCACCCTGCAAGGCTAAACTTGTTTTTGAGGGTTGGGATAATGAATCATAATAGTCAGGTTCTACCGCGCAGAGATAACGTTTTGCCTGAACATGCAGCTTTACCGGTTCTGTAACTGCTTCAATGAAATAATCCTTCAAAAATCTGGCAGCCAACTCTTCATGAATATCATCGATTCCACCTTCACTTGCCATTTCGGGGAGATCGTGCAATAAATGTCCGATATCATGTAATAATGAAGCAACAATCAGACTATCAGAAGCCTGGTTTTTCTTTGCAAGATCCGCAGCCTGCAATGCATGTTCTAACTGCGTTACGGCCTCTCCTCCATACATGGAACTTCCTTTAGATTCAAATAAACTTATTATTTGCTTGGTCACAGGATTCAACATAATAGTTATATTAAATTTTGTTTACAATTTCTTCTGCAAGACCAAACGATAAAGTCATTCCATTCCCTCCTATGCCATTAAGAATATGAACTCCTGATTCAGCTTCTATATGCAAATCCGTTTTACCGTTAATCATTTTGGGATAGATTCCATTCCATGATTCAATTAACTTCCAGTCATCAATATTCATCAAACCCCTTAAATAGTCCAGAATCATTTGGTTTACAAAGTTCTTATCAAAAGGATCAAAGTCTAAACCATATTCATGTGAATCGCCAACCGTTAGCTCGCCATTCATGTTTTGAGAAACCATAACATGAATTCCCCATTTTAAATATTCAGGAAGTTCCCTTGCAATTTTTGACCTTAAATTTTCCAAGGACTTAGATGCCGTAAAACTTTTATAATGAAGTAAAGACAAGCCTCCACAAATTGAGGTTCCAATATTAAATCCCGATTCTTCCGACACGAAACGCATCATTTGCAATTTGCACTTGGTTATTTCCTGTTCTCTGAAGATTTCGGGATAAAGCACTTCAAAGTCTGCTCCTGAACATAAAAAAATCAAATCTGCATCGAGCCTTCTTGAAGAAGAAAATACTGTTCCGGGCTGAACCCTGGTTATGGCAGTCCCCCAAATAAAGTCAATGCCATATTTCGAATTTAAATAACCCGGTAAATTCCGGATACCTTCTCTTGGATCAATAATAACTTCATCATTACTGTATAGGCCTCCCATCAAATTATTCTGATTAATTCCACAGAACCTATTCATAATCTGATCAGCCGAAAGTATATTAACCGGTCTGCCACGCTCAGCAAAAAAAGCTGTTAACTCATCAAGCACCTCCATTTCTTCCGGACAATAAGCTAAATGTAAGCTGCCACATGGATTATATGGAATTTTTGCTGAATTTAGAAAGTCCTTCCAAATTTCTCTGGATCTTATAGCCCGGTCATATAATAAACCATCAGGCTGACCAATAGGCCAAAGCATTCCAAAATTCCTTATTGAGGCTCCAATGGAAAACTGCGAACGTTCAATAACTGTAACCTGATAATTCTGATTGGCAAGTGCCCTTGCTGTTGCAAGCCCAAGGACTCCGGCTCCTACAACTATAGCTGATTTTTTACCCATAATTTTTATTGGCTTGTATAATCTAATTTGCTGTCAATTTTTAAACTGATGCTTGTTAAAATAAAAATAGGTTAGCAATGACAAAATGATTATCATAATTGCTGTGACCAATCCACTTATCTTAAAAAAGTCTATCCAACTGATGTTCGCATTATTAAAATTTCTGAATAATAAAATGCAAGTACTTCCCAAATAACCGGCGGCATCAGAAATGTACATTAAAAACCCAATGTTGCTCTTTATTTTAAAATAGGCTATCCATCTTTCAAAATATACTGTATGGAAAATTATATAAGGTAAATACATCGCAAACCCTGCTAAAATCATCCAATAAACAGGATCAAAATGGCCCATAATTAACAGAACAGTGATTATTAATAACAAAATGCCACTGAACAGTGTTACAAGTAAATTAATGTAAAAGGCAAGCTTGTTATTTCTTATGAAGATCATGCTGGCGATGATAATCAAAACAATCAGGGCAACTGGTACCTCTGAAAAGATAAGTAAGAAAGGGGTATTATTGAAGCCGTAACCTGTCCAAAACTCAACAGCAAAATTATCTCTTAAATCTCTGAAAATGGTTAAGCCAACATATAAAAGAACTGAGAATATGATTCCAGGAGCAAAAAGCTTATAAAAAGCTTTTCTTTCTTTAGCGTTCATCGGAACCCGTTCAGTTCTTAGACTAATATCCAGGGTACTGGGTACCGGTAATTTATGAAGCAATAAAATACCAAAGAGCAATAGGGGTAGAAAAATCAAACCTGTACAGAATGGCATCCAGGTCTCTGAAACTGCCCATTCTTCTATTAAAAACCTACCAACACCTTTTACCAGGCCAGAAGAAACGATAAAACTTGAGGCCATAGCTGCTCCAAGCAATTCAGTAAATCTTCTTCCTTCCAGATAACTAAAAACAACTCCCCAAATCATCCCTAATGGTAAGCCATTCAAAAACATAAAAGGGAAATTGTAGGGATATGGTACAATTGCAAAAAAGAATAATGAAATCCATGCAAATGCCATTAAAAGCAACAGGGTTCTGGTCCTCGATTCCGGTTTTAATTCTGAGATAAGCTTTATTCCTATATATTTAGAAATAGTATATCCTATCAGTTGAGAAATAATAAGCAGAATTTTATAATCAACACCCCAGAGTGATAGCTGATCAAATGTTGCAGCAGTAAAGGGTTTCCTGAATGCATACATACTTAGATAGGTAATAAATGCAGCAAAAGAAGCTGTTAAGAGAAAGGAAAAATCCTGTCGGCTTATTTTTTCTTTAGTCAAAACCATAGATTTTTCCCGGAAAACAAGGACTTAATCAAACGCATTTCTTAATTAATTTGAATTCCGACTCTGAATGGATTCTGTTTTACAGCATATTCAAATGCTTCATTAACATGCTCGAGATTGAATCCGCCACAAATAAGTAGCTCAAAATCAAATGATTGCTGATAGCGCTCGATAAAATCTACTGCATAAACCAAATCGACATCATTGTAATTATGTAAACCTTTGATGGTCACCAGATTTCTTACAATGAACTCAGCATTTATATGCAGATCCTGCTGTGAGAAAACAGCTCCTAGCCATATAGCCGTACCCCCAATCTCTATCTGGCTCAGTGTATCCATCATAACGGCTGGATGTCCACTGCTCTCGATTATAACATCAAACTTTCTTGAATAGTCACGCACTGAATGGCCAATCTCATCAGCACCAAACATTTTAGAAATTTCAAGTCTGTTAGAATCAACATCCAGGGCTGTAACAGAAGCCGCTCCGGCCTTTGATGCCATCGCACAAGCTATTATTCCCAGCATTCCTGTTCCGCTTATGAGAACACTTTTATTCTTTAAATCGCCTGCCAGCCTTATAGCTCCCGCAATGGTAGCAGCAGAACAATTAATCAATGCCGCTACAGAATCAGGAACTGATTGCTTTAAACGAATAACAGGTGTAAACTTTCTAAGAATAATGAACTCAGCTAGCCCTCCATGAAAATTACTGTCTGTGGTAATTTGTTCATGACCATATTTAAATATATTCTTTGCTTTCTGCGGGATCCCTTTCTTCGAAACAGCATCTTCCGGATTGCTCGCAAAAATTGCCCACGTGATCCGATCCCCAATTGTTAGCTCTCTGCCTCTGAGGTCTATACGTGGAGCATCCGGCCCGAAATCAAGAATCTGACCAACAATTTCATGCCCAAGGATTGTTGGAGATTTTTCTTTCCTGAGACCTTTGTAAGTATAAAGGTCACTTCTGCATAAGGTAGTATATGTGATCTTTACTAAAATTTCACCTTCCTTCAAATCAGGGAGTTCTCTTTCTTTAAGCTGAAGCTGCTCTCCAGGCGACTTAAATTCAGCGTATTTTATTTTCATCAATTTATTTTAATTGTTTTCTTTCTCCAGAGGAACCTTTGATGATTTAATTTTCATTTTGTGAAAAAAGATTCAAAACAGACTGAACTTATCAGACAATCACATCCAGAAATTGATTTTCTAAATAAACCTGTTTCTTATTAACCAAATATTAATTGGGTGTTACTTATCTGCTCGCTCAGTTTATAATTTTAAAGACCAATGAGGGATAAGCGAAAAATTAACGAGAATGAGCAGGTTGCCTTAGATTTCATCCTGATCGCTTAAGACTGCTTAATATCTTTCTGAAAATTAAGTCAGCATTCGTGGACATTCACACCAGTAATTTGCCTTTAATATGCGGGAGAAGCAGCTATATCAATAGCTGAAAAACGAGTTGGGATTAACTAATTGCCGCCGGCAACTAGTTAGATATTCAAGTCATTGAGTATATTATTATAACCAGCAAAGGTTATCTCTCATTTGCTGACGAAGGACTATTATAGATTTATCAATATATGATCTATATCAATAGCTATTTTCATTTTCCCTCTTCACAAAGGTCTTATTTCGGCCGGAACCCGTCCAAAATAAAGAGAGGCATTTACGAGTTAAGATAAAAAGCACAAAGCTTCACATTAGCTTCGTCTTTGAGATTGTCGATCGTGATTTATTTATCCTTCCAGGATTCGAATTAAATCGTCATTTATATAAAATAATTCTTTCCCGTCTTTAACAGGACTTAAAATTTTTTTATCCACTAATTCATTAAAATATTTGGTAAGGGTCGTTCTTGATGTCACATTTAGTTGATCACCTATTAATTTAGGTTTGATATAGGGCTGACTAAAGATTAGTTCATTTACTTCTTTATTATACCATTTAATTTGCCCTTTGGCATGGGCTAAAGTTGCTTCCATTTGGGCTAGTATGCTATCAATCAGCTGGCTGGTTAATTGAGCTGTTTTCTCTACGGCTTCCAACATATATAGTATCCAGGATTTCCACGACTCTCTTTGAGTAACAATGCCCAGATTGTAATAATAATCATCCTTATTAACGATAATATATTTAGATAGATATAGTACGGGTTGATTTAGCAATCCTGTATGCACCAGATATAGCAGATTTAGAATACGTCCGGTTCTGCCATTTCCATCCGGGAAAGGATGTATCGCTTCAAACTGATAATGAGCGAAGCACATTTTAAGTAAAGGATCGGTCGGATATTTTTTATCATCGTTTAAATAAGATAGTAGGTTATCCATTAACTGTTCCAATTTGCCCGCTCCTCTTGGTGGAGTATATATTACTTCTCCGGAGCGAAATTCACTTTGCCCTCTTTGGATTACTGTAAGAGATGCAGGGGATCTTAGGCCGGATGCTGTATTTTTGATTTGCCTGAAGATCCCAATTATACTTTCTAAATCAATATGACCATCTTCTTTTATTTGATGGTAGCCAGCCCATAAAGCTTCGCGATAGCGTAACACCTCCTTTGTTGCAACATTTGCTTTATCTTCCTGTAAGGCATCTGAAACTGCTTTGTATAAAGCATCTTCTGTCGTAAATATATTTTCAATGGCCGTGGATGCCTTAGCTTCCTGCAAAGCAATTGTATTTACTAGCATTAGCGGATTTGGTAGTCGCATCATACTACTGTTTACTGTTGCTAACGCTCGGGATGCTGATACTAATTTTTTTAAAATATCGGTATCATTTTCAATATCCGGATTCGGAGGCAGCAGTGGTAGATCATTGAATGGTTCTGTTCTGTCGTAAGTCATATCATTTGTTCACTTTTAATGAATTATTGGACATGATGCAAAATAACGAAAAATCAATGGTATAAAAGATAGGTTATGTTCATTTTTTAAGTTAAAATGAACATAACTAAAAATTAGCAAATAAATCTGAGCACATTATAACCATATGTTCATTATTTATAAATAAATGGACACATCTGCTTATCCAGGCTCAGATCAGCTACCAGCTTCTTTAACTGATGGTTTTCCTCTTCCAACTGACGGAGTCTCTGCAGTTCACTGACTCCTAATCCTCCATACTTCTTCTTCCAGTTGAAAAACGTCGCCTGAGAAATCCCCATCTTACGACATACTTCCTAGACCCGGGTACCCGTTTCCGATTGCTTTAAAGCAAAGGCAATCTGTGCCTCTGTAAACTTCGATTTTTTCATGACAATTATCCTGCTTTAAGTTATTCATAATTGCCCGTTCTCTCTAATTTAATTTGTGCCGATTTTTTTTGAGGGGAGGTCAACCGATCCAAAAGCACCTTTTAAATTTGTATTAGAAGAAATTCGAACGATCATTTTGGACTTTGATCTCATCTATACCCAGAATTTCAAAAATAAGTCGTTGAAAGAGATTGCTAACATGCATAAAGGCTTGAGTCCGGTGATTGGAGTCAGCGGAATTGTAAAACGGGATCGAAGCATGATTGCTGCCCAGTTTCGAATGTCTGGTTATCCTTATGTTCTTATTTCGACAGATATCCTAAGAGAAGGCGAAGACTTGCATACTTATTGCCAGAATGTTTATCACTACGGGATAGCCTGGAATCCAAGCGACATGGAGCAGCGCACTGGACGTATTGACCGTATAAATTCAATGAGTTATCGAAAGCTACACAAAAACCAAACAATGGAGTTCAATAACAAGATTCAGGTCTTTTACCCGTATTTAAGCCAGTCAATTGAGGTAAATCAAGTAGTAAAACTGCTGAACAACATCAATTTATTTATCCAGATATTTAATGATATTTCATCAACTGCCAAGTTTGATACAAGCGCAAGTGTTGATGATCAAATAGGTGCAGGAAATATTCCGCCAGCAATCGGCCATAAGATTGAGGCTAAGTATGATGTGGAAAATTTTGATAATTAGTTTGAAAAAAGTGCTCTTAAGTGAATATTGGAATATTAACATGCAATCCTTAGATATCAAACCTTAGATAAAAGCTTTCGGAACAAAGGAGAAGCGTTTTAATTGATCCCTTAAAAAGCGATCGCAAAACCGATCGCAGTAAAACAAAAAACCCCCATAACTTTACGTTTGGGGGTTTATTTGCGGACCGGACGGGACTCGAACCCGCGACCTCCGCCGTGACAGGGCGGCATTC
>CAZGWG010000113.1:0-11726 GCA_964529165.1 uncultured Sphingobacterium sp. | reverse complement strand
CGTCAGAAGCATAAGTCACCTCAGAATAACCTTCAGGAAGCATACTTAAACGCTCGATAATCGTTAAGGCTCCTGTTTTCTTATTCACTTTAAAACCAACAATGGTATTCGATAATTCATCAACTGAATAAGCAAAATTACCGTTCTGATGAATTTTAAAATGACGCGGACCTGAACCTGCAGGCACTTGTACAAACGGAACAGCAGCAGGCTTCAACTTACCACCGTTCAAAACTTCATAGATCACTATCCTGTCTGTACCCAAATCAGAAACATACAGAAACTTGCCATCAGCAGAAGGAATACTTGAGTGAGGATAAGGCCTTGTCTGACGCTGCGGATTAACACTGCTCCCGGTGTGTTTGACGAAATCAGAGGCTTTAGCCAGTGAACCATCTGAATTAATTGGGAAGACTGTAACACTGGCATCTCCATAATTGGCAGTATAAGCAAACCTGCCCTTTGGATCAATACTGATATGAGCTGCACCTTTGCCTCCTACTGATTGCTCATTGACTTTTTTTAAGAACCCGGTAAAAGGATCTATTTTAAATGCCATTACTGCACCATTGCCATCATCAAGAGTACCCTTACCATAAATTGAATACAAAAAATCTTTATTCGGGCTGAAAGCTAAAAAGCCGGGGCTGTTTCCTTCAGTTACTGTTTGCAATTCCTTCAGCGTACCGTTCTGCTGATCGAACTCCAGTACATAGATTCCTTTACTTCCTCTTGCTGAAGATGAACCTGCATAAATGATACCTTTTGTACCCGGTTGAGCAACAAGCTCAGGAGATTCTGCAACAAGTAAGGCTAAGACAAAACCAATTGAAATTAACTTCTTCATAGTATGATAATTTGTAAATAATTCAATTTAATGTTTCTTATCAATTATTACGCGTTTTAAATGGATTTTTCTGAAGATTAAACGGCTTTGAAAGATCTCTGATGTACTCTACCAGTTGCCATTGCTGCTCATCCGACAATTTGGATTTGAAGCCGGGCATAATTCCTCTTCCCTCCCTGATCTTCCAATATAAAGCGCCATCACTTTGCCCCATGGCATCCTCATCTTTAAAATCAGGCACTTGCTGATTGGTATGCTCCAATGGATAACCTTGTCCCTGATTGCCATGACAGGAAGTACAATACAAATTATAAACCTCCTGAGCCTGAGGAAGTGTCAAAGGCTCAATATGATAGGGGTTATATAAAGTATCTGCCCATTCCGGAGCTTTCCAGTCCTGTGGCTGCACATTATTGGTTCCGGTAAATGACAGCACCAAAGTACCCAAACAAGTAAGCAATAGAACAGATCTTATAGCACGCATATCAGTTCATTATTATTTCAGATATAAAAAGCCATATTGCCCATTTGACAACTATCTTCCTGTACGTCTGACACCTGCCGGGCGATAATCATGGCGTTTAGCTGTCCATTCTGCGTCTCCGTACTCGCTCAGACTTACCTTCCCCTGCATTGTATTTGCATCAACAGTTCCGGTAAATGTATAATTAATACGTACACCCTCTTTGGTATACGAACTCCGCATGGTAATCTGTTTACCATGAAGGGTTCCATCAAGGTCTCGGGCGCCTATACTGGAAATATGTGTTCCGATAAATTCATTACCTTTTTGCTCAATGATCAAAGTTTGATCTACAGTACTGGCAGAGAATTTCATTGTAAGATCCCACTGCCCGCTAAGGTCGAAAGCAGCCTCACCTGCTGCTCTCTTGATCAGAGGAGGCTTGGTTAATATTGCATACACACGGTCAGCAATTACCTTATCTTCACCTGCCTGAAGTGCAGGAGTATGGATACTGATATTAGGCTGCAAATTAGGCGGAAAAGGAAGAAAACTACCTGCTCCACTTACGGCAATGCGCGGAGTACCATTCCATAAAAGTCCTTCCATATCTTCGCCTGTTAATGGAATTATTGATTTATCCCAGTTAATAGTCACTGAAGGGGCACGGTTGCTTCTGCCTTTAGGTTCATTAAGTTGCGCTGTAACTCCAGGCACTTTCGCCAGACGTTGAATGATGTGATTGCCATAAGATACCCAGGTCCTCCACTCGGCAGCATGATCACGTTTGAACCAGGTTTCTACAGCAGCAAGCATACCCATAATCTCTTCACGGCCAACTTTAAATCCCCGGCCAAAACCATGATGAGGTCCGGCATTTATCCTGGATGCAATGATCAGGTCTTTACGCCCCAATAATAAGCCCGCACATTGAGGCCCACGAATATATTTACCGCCGCTATATGCTACGAGGTCGGCACCCTGCAAAATATGGGGATTAGGCACCTCCAGTACTTCGGCTGCCGCATCCACCAGAATTGGTACACCAAGCGGCTTTGCCACTGATGATATTTCCCCGAGGGATAGCGGCCCATTCTCAGAACGTGCTCCGGCAAGAACAAGAATCATAGCCGTACGCGGACCGATAGCCAATTTTAAATCATCAAGAGTGGACACTTCCACCATACGAACTCCGACAGCTTTTGCAGCAGCATCGTACGCTGTTCTTGAATAAGCAGGAATAATCACTTCATCCTTCATTCCTCTAAGATCCGGGATCATCCAGAGCTTATCCGGATCACCACCGGTTACACAACCAGCAGTAGCAGCAGTTATTGCAGCAGAAGCACCAGAGCTCACATAGCCAAACTCTGTACCGGTTAGTTCACCCAAACGGGCACCAACAGCATCCATAAGTTCATCGATCTGAACATACTCTTTAACTGCTTCATCCATTGCTTTTTGTACCTCTGGAAGGATTTGACTCGCACCAACAACTGTAACTGTTCCCCTGGCATTAATCAGCGGACGAACGCCAATTGCTTCATAAATACTTTTACCCGTCTGCGCGGCTGCAAATGGAGCGGCTGCAAATACAGATTTTATATTAGAACCCGAAACTGCGCCCACAACGGGCAAAAGGCTCAGGCCTTTTATTAATTCTCTCCTTTTCATAAACTATTAATTAAATTAAAGGGCCGGAAGTCCGCCAACCACTCTTGGCAGCGGATTTGTCAATCCATTAAGGTCATAAAATACGCGCCCGCCCTTCACGGTAACTTCACATTCAAAACGCTGCTTTCCTTCCAGTTTTTGACCCATTTGATCAAAAACTCCGAACTTTCCTTTGCGGATTCGCAGAATTGTTACATCTCCCTCAGAACCCACTGAAAGATTTCCAATCTCTTCCTTATGAATAACCTGGGCAGGCTTCCATGTCACCGAATTTATAATTGCAGGGACATCCATTCCAAGAGCTAGAAATTTATTCATCACATTGAGGATATCCTTCATTGCCGAATTCATACTTCCTCCATGATGATCAGTACTGATTACATCCGGAAAGAAACCTGCTTTAGTTGCAGGGATGGCATGCTTGAAAGAAAAACTCGCTGCTCCATGTCCCACATCCCAAATGACCCCTCTATTTCTCGCCTCAAAAACAAAGGGACGAAGTTTGCCACTAACCGGGTCAGTAATAGCTTCACGCTCTTTACCACCGCCACCATAAGTATGAGTATAAATATCACCGGGACGGAATTTCTTCAAAGTCAACTCCTCCAATGAAAGTCCGCCGCCACCAAAATCAACAATGACCGGAATATTACCTGCTATTTTTCCGGCTTCAATCGCACGATCTATAGGAACCCAATCCGGTTTATTATAATGTGCCACCTTAAATCCAACGATAAAATCTTTGTATTTTAATGCCATATCAGCGGTTTTACGGGCATCCATATCATTATTGTCTTGTTCTATTGCTCCGCCAGCCATGCCTTCTCCTACAATATTGAGGAATGCAAGAACTCGTGTTCTTGCTCTGTCGATTGTTTGATCTTTAAACTTTTCGAAGTTCCGCCAGCCTGCACTTCCAGCATCCACTACTGTTGTTACACCAACACGAAAAGTGAAGCCATCCGGCTGGTTGGCATAATAACTATTCCTTAAATATTTATCAGGCTCAGTCCCCGCAAAATTATGTGTATGCATATCAATGATCCCCGGAGTAACATATAAACCCCTGGCATTGACTACTCTGGCAGCAGATGAAGGATCAATATTCTTTGTAACAGCAGCAATCTTACCCGCTTTATCAATTGCGACATCCATTACCTCATTAATACTGTTCTTTGGATCGATAACATGTCCACCCTTAATTACTATTGCATATAAGGGATCTGCCTTTTGAGCCATAACCTGGATACTTAAAATTGAAAAAAAAATTAGAAATAGTTTTTGCATTATGAACGGTCTAATGGTTATAAGATTGGTATTCTCTGAACAAAAAGGTAAATATTATGAAAAATAGTCAAATTGCGAGGCTGATTATGTAATTTTTCAATTGCTATTCAGTATTCAGAACAGATTAACAGATTGATTAATAACGTTTACCTATAAAAAACTTTGCCTGAAATAAGTCTATTTTTAAAATCGGGAAGCATACAGGGGCTATAGATTTTACCTATCGTTTAACATTTGAAAAATAGATCCAGTCTATATCAAATAAATTCTTCTTCCCTTCCTCATCAATAAATACAAAGTAAATATTCTGCAATCCCTTTGTTTCTTTCAGATCGGCTTTAATTTCTACCCATCGCGCCTGCGCTCCCTCGACCCTGCCAGGAATTTTTATAGAACTTAACAATGGGCCATTTTTATTTCCAAAACGAACTTCAATTAATCCACCAGATTGGGCCCGAACCCTATATTTCAATTGCTTAACATTACTTAGATCAATGGAATTGAAACGTATAAAACTATTATGATTAATACTGCTTGCATAGGTAAGGAATTCTGTAGTAATTGTTCCCAGACGAACATTCCCTTCATCAAAATCTTCGGCCTGAACAAAGGGGTTTCTCAAAGTAATGTAGTCACGGCTTTGTATGGACTCAATTCCATTCGCTCCACGATCTGTATAACTTGCATTCAAAAGGTAAATCCCATCTATTCCCTTCCCGATATGTTGATTTAAAATAATCTCATCTTTTAGCGGACGCTTTCCCACCGACTTATTAGCTAATGAAAATATATAATTGACAATCTCCTCTGCATCAGCTTTAGAAAGCTCAGGATGAGGAATCATTGCGCGCTCACCCCATACCCCACTTCCTCCCTGTATAATTTTACCGGCAAGATACTCAATAGCACCTTGTTTCCCGGAATAACGTTCAGAAATGGCCAGATAAGTCGGTCCAACTGAAGATTTATCTATAGAATGACAAGATTTACAATCCAGCGTAGTGGTCAATTGCTGTCCTTTCAAATAGTTGAAATTTCCTGCATCCTGATTTTGGGCTAAAATAACAGCAACATCTTTCCCACGAGGCAGATAACCAAAATTGAGCTTGATTCTTTCTGAATCAATGGTTGCCTCTTCTTTATCTTTCACCAGAATATTATAATCGAGCAGGGAATTATCCCAATAAAAGCTACGGTTAGCTGATGTTTGTATCTGAACCTCGGGAGGTGTATTACCAACAAAGACCTGTGTATTGGTAATTCCCCGACCACCTTTGTTATCAGTAACAGTTAATGTTACTGTATGAACCCCTGATTTGGTAAATGTATAATTAATTATTTCTCCATTAAATTCCTTATTGTCAATTTTCCAATTATAAAATAATTTATCATCCCGGTCGTGGTCAATCGATTTTTTACCAGAAAACTGCACAGAAAAAGGACTTGCTCCATATTGTTTATCTGACTGTATCTCCGCAATAGGGTTCCGGTTACCTTCCTGATATTCAATACGAACAAGCTTAGCATCCATATTTTTAGAGAACCAATTTGTACCGTATTCCAATACATAAAGTGCTCCGTCATTACCAAACTGCATATCTACCGGAGCCTTAAAACTCATGTGTTCCAGAAAAGGCTCCATGCTAAGATAATTTCCATTTTTATCAAAACTAACAGCCATTATCCAGCCGCGGATCCACTCGTATATAAATAATTTACCATCATAATATTTCGGCAATTTATAAGGTGCATCAGGAAAAAGATCGGAATAATATACCGGGCCAGCCATTGCCGAAGCGCCCCCATTTTTCAGTAATGGGAAATTTTTAGAGCTCTTTTTTCCGTACCATATCATTGCAGCCTGTGCAGGTGGTAATATCCGTTCTCCTGTATTATTCGGCGAATCATTTATAGGATTTTCGGGATCTTTTTTAGGGCCTAAAGTTTTTGTTTCAAAGTCATATTTAGGGAAGGCCTGATTGTTTCCTAAAAAATAAGGCCAGCCATAAAAGCCAGGCTTTCTTGCCTGATTTATCTCATCATAACTCATCAGCTCACCTTCCTCTCCCATTACTTTTGTATCAGGACCAACATCTCCCCAGTACAGAAAACTATTTTTCCTGTCCACACTAAACCTGTAAGGATTGCGGGAACCCATTATATAAATCTCAGGGCGCCCTTTCGGATTCCCCGGAGGGAATAAATTTCCATCAGGAATAGTATAAGTGCCATCATCCAATGGCTTGATTCTTAAAATTTTCCCTCTCAGATCATTGGTATTCGCAGCAGTCGCCTGGTCGTCTGCTAAAGCCCGGCCAGGCCGCTCATCCACCGGGGTATAGCCCTCTGTCTCCTCAGCATTAGTATTATCACCGGTTGATAAATAAAGTAAGCCCTTTGAATCAAATGAAATATAGCCTGCAGAATGACAGCAGTATTTTCGTTGAGTTGGGATTTCTAACAGAACTTTTTCCGAGTTTTGAATCAGAGCATCTCCAATCAACTCAAATCTCGACAATCGGTTTACTGCCCGATCACCTGCGACAGCATAATAAAAGTATATCCAATGGTTCTTCCTGAAATCAGGATCTGTAGCAATACCCAAAAGACCATCCTCTATACCACTGAATACATTAAAATTACTAATAGTTTTTACCTGCTTCGTTTTCCTGTTATATATTTTCACACTCCCCTTACGCTCAGCTAACAAAACGTCATTATTAGGCAGGATTGCCATTCCAAGTGGTTCATCAAAACCCTGTGCCAGAACGATTCGGGTAAAACGACTGCTATCGGGAGCCTCAAAAGCTTCTGAGCGGTGACTGCCATCAGATTTATTATCCTTGAATGTTCCCGCAATATTTTCTTTAATCAAGCTGGTATTACCATGCGAAAAATATCGAAATCTTCCCAGTCTCATACCCATAACGCAGGAAACTATTATCAGAAGGCTTAAGAGCAGAAGGCTATATTTTTTTATCAAAATAAATTAATTAATGGCAGCAGATATCAAAACGCAAAACTATAATCAGAAATGAAAATCCAATGAAATAAAGGGAAGCATTTAAGAAAAATAAATCCTAATCAGTACTGAAAGCAAAGTAATTGATTCGCTACCTTAAGGAAGCAAAGCCGCAGTTTGCTCCGCAGAGGTTACACCTGGTGCGAGTTCAATAACTTTAAGATTACGATAGAAAATCTGAGCTCCTTCAGCTTCAAGGCAAAGATATCCTTTCTTTTGGCTTGATTTACTTATACCATTTACAAACTTTCCATTAACAGCGAGTTTGATCACACCATCAACACAAACAACATCATAAGTATTCCATTCACCCTTTCCTTTTACACGGTTTTCAATCGACTTGCTTCTGTCGCCTCTGGGATTATCTGCTACTGTTTTTACACCCTGAACTCCAAAAAGTTCACCATGAACATAAGCAATAGGAGGTCTTACACCATCTCTTAAGTTTAGGTCTACCCACTCAAGATCAAGCATTTGAATTTCCACACCATCAGGAAGTGGATTTGTACCCACAGGCTTAGCTCCACTCCATGCAAATATTCCGGAATTCCCTCCCGCTTCCATATGCTTCCACTCCACATGTAAAATGAAATTTTCGTATTGCTTTTCAGAACGTATAACACCGATAGGAAGACCTGTATTTGAAAGTGTTCCGTCTTTCATTACTTTCCAGGTTTCTTTTGTCGTATTAACATTAACCCATTTTAATTTACTTTCCTTCTCTTTGGATTTGGACAGCACAGCATCCATGCCGATAGATGTACCAAACTCAAACAAAGTTTCTTGTGAATAAGATAAGTGAGTGCTAATTAGCAGAATACTAAGGAACATCAGTCCTTTTTTTAACGAGCTATTCATGTTTTGTTTTTTCAGTTCTAAAAGCATTTTATAATTCTTGTTGTATTTGATTTCAACCCCTGCAAACAGGCAAAGGATTATGTATTATTAAGATCGTCTTCTCACTTTGCGTCTTTGCGAGCCCCTCAACAAAAAAGCCCCTTGGCACTTTTACTACTTTGGTCGGTTTTTTCATCGATAGGAAGAAAATCATTTTCCGCTTTGCGCCTTGCAAAACAAGCCTTATAACACCTTTGTCACTCCCGGTATTGCAGGCGGAGTAACCGGCCATCTCAAATCCCAGTCATACTTGTGAAAATCCGGTCCGAGAACCTGATTAGAATTTATTGCCTGCTCCCAGGTAATTGACTGACCACTATATGCCACCATTCTGCCCAGAATTCCAAGCATCGTACTATTAGCCATCATTTCTCCATCGTTCATAGGCTTACCCTCCCTGATGGACGCGAAGAGTTCATTATGCTGGGTCTGGTACATATCTTTCTTTTCTCCCTGATATTCCCAGTTATTTTTCCCGCTGATCTTATGTACATTCCCCTGATAGAAGGCCGTACCCTCAGAACCTATAATTTCAACTGAATTTTTAGATGCACATCCGTCTTGTTGCCTGCAAAAATTATACCCCTTAATACCGTTTGCAAAATCAAATTCTATGGCGAAATGATCATAAATATTACCAAACTTTTCTTCCACTCTTGATTGTCTTCCTCCTGTACCAAAAGCTCTCAATGGCATCTGACTACCAATTGCCCAGGTCATCATATCCAGGTTGTGAACAACCATTTCAACAATAAAATCCCCCGAAAGCCAGTCATAATAATACCAGTTACGCATCTGATACTCCATATCGGTCCATTCCGGTTTACGAGGAAAGTTCCAGAGCCCACCCCCATTGCGCGTGGAACTGACCATCTTAACTTCTCCAATCTCCCCATTCTGCACCCTCCCAAATAACTCTCTTTTGGGAAGATCATAACGAAATGTAAACCCAGAGACCAGCGATAAACCCTTCTCTTTGGCCTTCCTGGCTGCTGCAAGCACTTTTCTTACCCCCGGAGCATCTACAGCTACCGGTTTTTCACAGAATATATGCTTACCTGCATTTACCGCGGCGGTTAGCTGCTCGGGCCTGAAGGCTGGCGGGGTGGTCAGCAATACAACATCAACTCCCGAATCAATCAGTCGTTGATACGCATCAAAGCCTACAAACCTGTTCTCTTTTGGAACCTTTACTTTATCGGGAACTGCCTTTAGAAGAATATCATAGGATTGATCCAGACGATCCTGAAATACATCCGCCATCGCAGTAAGTATAACATTAGGATCTGCCTTTAATGCCTGACTGGCAGCACCTGTTCCTCTTCCCCCACATCCAATCAGACCGACTTTTAAAACATCATTACTCTTTGGGAATCCTTGTAATGGGAATGCCAAATTTAGGCCGATAGTACTTCCTACCAGTACAGTACCTGTAGATTTTATAAAATCCCTACGGTTTGTATTTTCAGATATAGACATGCTTTTCAATTATTTATGTATAATAATAATGAATAAAATTTAACATCCACCGAAAACACTGGATGAATGTTAAATTTTTAAGCAGGCCTTAACAGCTTTATCTTGTTCTGGCTTTATACTTATTCAAGGTAATCAAGATCTTTTGTAAATGTTTCTTCCATTTTATGCAATGCCCAGAACGCAAGTACCAGACTCAGGGTAGCAACAACTATTCCTGCCTGTATCATTGAACCATTAAAAACGCCCCTGAGATATTGAAAAAGTATAGAAAGAGGAACTACTGCTCCACGTACAAAATTTGGAACAGTTGTAGTTACGGTCGCCCTGATATTAGTGCCAAATTGCTCTGTGGCGATAGTCATAAATATAACCCAGTACCCGACTGAAAATCCAAGAAAAAGACAGATGGAATAAAATGCAAAAAGACTTAGATTATGAAGCATAAAATATGCTGAAATTGAAATAATTGACAGGAATAAATAGGTATAAATAACCTTGATCCGGCTTCTTAAAAGTTGACTTAACAGACCACTGGCAATATCTCCGAGAACCAGACCAGCATAACAACAAGCTACCGCTGCACCCGCATTTACATCGCCCTGTACACCCAATACCTTTCCGAATTCAGGCGAAAGGGTAATCAATATTCCAACAACAAACCATAAAGGAACTCCAATAACAATACATCGCAGATATTTAATAAACCTTTTCTGATTTGTAAAAAGTGAAAAGAAATTACCTCTGCTGGTATGCTGAGTATTGGCTTTCCCGAACATGCCGGATTCAGCCACTCCAAACCTTAGTAGCAATAATGACAAACCAAGTCCGCCACCTATGAAAAATGAAGTTCTCCAGTCAAAATATTGTGCTATAAAGTAAGCAACCACTGCTCCACTTACACCAACCGCTGCGACAATAGTAGTAGCGTAGCCTCTTTTTTCCTTGGGCATGATCTCTGCCACAAGGGTAATTCCGGCACCAAGTTCACCCGCAAGGCCAAATCCGGCAATAAATCGCCAGAATGCATAAGCTTCAACCGTATCAACAAAACCATTGGCAATATTGGCAACAGAATACATAAAAATCGAACCGAACAATACTGATAGTCTGCCTCTTTTATCGCCTAATATACCCCAGAAAATCCCACCAACAAGTAAGCCTATCATTTGAACATTAAGCAAAAAAATTCCGCTATCCGTAATATCCTGCCCACTTAATCCAAGAGATTGTAAGCTTGGAACTCTAACAATACTAAATAGTAAGAGGTCATATATATCTACAAAATAACCTAATGATGCTACTAGTACTGCAGCATTCAACAGCTTTGTTTTATTTTCCATTTTCGGGATTGGTATTTATTTAGTTTAAAACAGGAAGAAAATTACCTGCATAGAAATGAGCACATGATATATGAATTATTGAGATACTCTGCTGCTTTACCGAAAGCATAACTGTCCAGGCAAAAATCCGGTAAGATATTTGTTCAGAAATCTAAAGAAATCCAATATGAATCAAATAAAAGGTTCTATTGATAATAAATGCAATTACTTACCTGATGCTGCAATTTCTTTGATCGCTCTGACAAACTTATCAAGTTCAGGCAAGCGGGTATAAACATGTGGAGTTACACGTACACAGCTAACATTCTCATAATCAATTGGCACAGTGTGAATTTTGTATTTATTAAATAAAATTCTCTCAAGTTCTCTTGGACCGATTCCATCAATACTTACACCGCAAATTGCACATGAATAAGCTGATTTAAGGGATGTTTTAATCTTCACTTTGGGAACATTAATAACTTGTTCAGCCCAATAATTTTTAAGATATCTTACACGTTCCTCTTTTCGTTTATTACCTATAGCAAGCTGGAAATTAATTGCTTCGCCTATTCCCTGCTCTATCGGGAAACTTCTGGTCCCAAGGGTTTCAAATTTTCTGATATTTGTACCACGGGGATCACCATTTGCAAGCAGTGGCCATATTTTCGAAATCTTATCCTGCCTGATCCACATCATACCACTACCAATAGGAGCGCTTAAGAATTTGTGAAGTGA
>CAZGWG010000112.1:0-11741 GCA_964529165.1 uncultured Sphingobacterium sp. | reverse complement strand
CATGTACAAAACAGAAGCTTATGATGCCCAATTAATCAGCTACAGGAATAATAAAGAATATTCTTATCTCAACAAAGAAGTTAAAGGCTTAAAACTTAATTTCATCCCCAATAAGGGTAGATTCTTCTATTTTGAAGCTGGGATATTATCTTATCTATGGTCCTCTTCAAAATCGATTGATATTTTAAACTTATTTCATTTCAAAAAGGATCATTTACTCTATCTTCTTCTTTACAAAATACTGAATCCCAGAGGGAAAGCATATATAAAACTGGACATGGATATCTTATTCTTTAAGGATTATAATGCCTTTCTTTACTCTAAATATGTACTTAAAAACTACCTTTTAAAAGGTTTAACAAAATGGATTTTCAAATTGACTGATGTATTTTCTGTCGAAACTGAGGAAGCCAGATCTTATCTTTTGAAAGTTTATCCGGAACTGAACCCCAAATTAATTTGTTTACCTAATGGAGTGGATAATCTCTATCTGGATGAGGAAATTAAGCTCAGATCCTGGGAAGAAAAAGAGAATATTATTATCACTGTCGGACGAATAGGAACCTTTCAAAAAAATACAGAATTATTCCTGGAAGCGTTAAAAGAAGTAGAATTGAACGATTGGAAAGTATATATCCTTGGTCCGGTTGAAGATTCCTTTCAAATTTATATAGCTAATTATTTTAAACTTAATCCCCATTTAAGCGACAAGATCATATTTACAGGTAATATCACCGACAGGAAAGAGCTGTTTGAATGGTATAACAGGGCTAAAATATTCTGTTTAACATCCCGCTTTGAAGGATTCCCGATTGTTTTTCCGGAGGCACTTTATTTTGGAAATTATATCATCAGTACTCGTGTTTCAAGCTCAGAACATATTACCAATCATGGTCAGTTCGGCAAGATAGTAAAAGCGGAAGTTCCTGACCTCGCTGCATCTGTACAAGAATGCATCGCAGATGATTTTTTAACCGTTGGCCGTTTTGATGGTATACGTCAATTCGCTGAGACCTATTTTACCTGGCCAGGGATCCTGGAGAGACTGGCAGATAAATTGAAGGAAAATGCGTAAACAATTACTGAAAGATTCAGCCATCTATTTAGGTGGAAGCATTATTGTTCAGATCCTGGGTTTTATCGGATTAATCTGCTTAATGCGTTTTCTTCCGGTAGAAGAGTATGGGAAATATACCTATATCATTGAGTTCATCTCCATTTTTGCCTTCTTCTCAGATGGGGGATTTACGCAACATATTATTAAGGAAAGCAGCCAAAATCCAGGATCAGTAGAAAAAATATACGCTAAAGCCCAATCCGCTCAGTTGCTGATCAGCGGATTGATGTTTGCTCTTATTGCAGGTATCAGCTACCCCACAAATTCGAAACAGGACTTCTATTATCTATTTATATTCGGGCTAAGTGTTGTGATTAGTGCATATTTCGCACCTATACTGGCCATTTTAATCGCATCAGGAAGAAAAGATCTGATATTTTTTAAAGATGTTGTTCTGAGTGTTTCAAGGCTTCTGTTTATTCTGCTCGGAATCTACCTGAAAGCCCCCTTTGCTTACTTTATTTACCTTGGTTTTATAAACTGTATTGTTCTGTTCCTGCTTTTCCTTTATACACGATATCAGGAGAACTATAAATACATTTCAAACTATGAATTAAACATACCCGCTAGTCTTGCCTTTATCAGGTATGGCTTCCTGTTTACTGTACTAATGGCCGCAAATATAATCTATAACAAAATAGATATCATTATGCTTGAGAAAATGATAGGGAGTACAGAAGTAGGCTACTACTCTGGCGCAACCCGGTTCATCTATCCCTTCATGTTCATTTCCGGGGCATTTATGACAGCGGTTTTCCCAAAACTTGCGAAACATTCTGAAGAACGAGATAAATTCAGAAGTGTCCAAAACATTGCGCTCTATTATCTTGGAGGAATCGGAATAGTACTCAGTTCTTCGCTTTACCTAAGTTCAGATTTAATATTTCAACTTTTTTTTGAAAACAAATACAATAATTCGATTCCGGTGTTTAAAGTACTGGTCTGGTACCTGGCCATTGTTTTCATTTACGGATCAATCAGTAATAGCCTGGTAGCCAAAAATAAAGTTGCATTTCTTGTTTATCTGAACCTGGTCATGATTGTTCTGAATGTTGCAATGAATTACTTTCTCATACCGGTTTATGAAGCTGAGGGGGCAGCGAGTGCTACTATTATTTGTGAAATACTGATTTTGATTTCAGCCGTAATATATTGGAAGAGAATTGAGAAGAGAGAAGAAAGAAGAAAGAATTGAAGTGTTCTGCTATCAGTTACCCGGATAAATTCTACTGAATAGTTAGTTAGAAAAGCCTGCTAAACTCTTGTTGTGTCCCTTTAACAAACCAACTCCTTGATAAATTACAATAAATTACTTCGGAATGAGATTCTTCATCGCCTCATTTTTCAGGTAAATTCAAAATTACATCAGCTCCTCTGAATGACTAATAGCGCAAATGTGCTCACTCCCCTATCGACAAATTGACAAATCAGCGCATTGGCAAATCAAACGGATCAAAGAACAAGGAATAAAGACAGAAGCGATAGATTCAAATGAAGTGCTCATGCCACTTACTCCTCCTCCGAAAACGGATCTTTACCCGTCAATTTCCTTCAAGCTCCCGTCAAATACAATCTATCCCCATCAGCCCTCCTTAGAAACAAATATCTGCTTTATTTTTATCAAAAAGAGGCAGGAAAATAGTGCGATATCCCGGGCCACTAATTCGTATTCATCTTAAAGTTCAGAAAAATGAAATCATTAAAAATTGATTTAAGTATCGAGTCAATCAGAAATTTTTATGTGTCAGTCAATTTTCTGTTTAAAGAACTTGGCTTATTGACAATGCTCATGGTATTATTTAACGATTCTATGAAGGTCAATATCTTAAGTCAGGAACATTTCATAAACGAGAAAACAAATGAATGTCGAGGCTGTGATGGAAGCTGGGATCTGGTAAACTCTGTCTTGTTTTAACAATTGATTGGTAATGGGCCCCAAAACTCCTTCAATAATTCAATTCCCGGGTGAGCCTTTAAATTCTCAAACCAAATTCAAGAGCTTTTTTTAAAGCTTGCCTTAAATTGTTGAAGGAAAAATACAATGTCACCATTAATTTGAAATGAATAAAGGATCTTAGCTAAGATTCTTTATTATCATGGCAAGATCAGAACTCACTTCGTTTGAAACAGCAATCCTCGAACAGCTTAAAGAAAGCTGCAGTATACTGAAGCAAATGCGGAATGACCAGCTTGAATGGTATGCACGGGTTGAAGAACAAAAAGATCAGTTGCTTGACCGATGTGATATAATGCAAAAGTATCATATCAGCGACTCGACTATTTACCGGCTTAAAAAAGATCGCCTTATACGCCCAATATATATTCGGCGAAAGGAATTTTATAGCCTGAAAGAAATCCAACTCCTGCTGAGCCAGAACAAGCTAAAGTAAAATTTTTAATACTAGGTTAAGGTTCATCCTATTGGCTTAATCCGATGCTATCTGCTTGATAAATTACTCATCAAGAGATTTCTCTTCGCGTTAATACTAATCTATCCATTCAAGAATCATATTCGCTCATCGAAATTACGGAAACCACTTTCTAATTCTCATCCATCGACAAATAGACAAATTGACTCATCGACAAATCAAAGAACAATGAGTAAGGAATAAAGACTTGAACGGTAACTTCAAATGAAGTACTCTTACCATTTGATTAAACCGATAAGTATAGGTTTCAAATTCGCTAAAACCTATACATCACCCCCAGCTTAACCTGATAATTAAGCCTGTCCCAGCCTGTGACAAAATACTCTGGCGGACGGTTATAGAGTACATATTGATAATTAAGCGAACGTATCATAGCCCCTTTAGCACTAAATATCAGATTTTTATAATCCCAATCGGCTGAAAGCGCAGCACTCATATCCACATACTTTTTCCTATAATCAATGGGAAAATTGTACATCTGATAATAAAAATCATTATTATGAAGATATCGCTCAAACTGAAGACCTATTCTTTTCAATCCCTTAAACCAGGTGATATCAAGCGACTGGAGATTACTTCCCGGCCCCATACCTGCTCCCAACACCTGGCCCATATGGGTATAGCCTTGTCTCAGGACAGAACTTGTATACCAGCCACCTTTTTCAGGAAGCTGGGTTTGCTGAAGTTCAGTCAACTCCAAGGAAGCCTGTATATATTCCCCCGGGCGCTTATTTAATGGTATGATTTTTCTCAGACCAATCAAATAGGCTGCCGACTTATCGGGTTCCTTTAAAAATGCATTTATACTATGCTTCCCCTGATGCCCGTATTCCCCGTAAACCTCTGCATTTGCTTCCCGCAAGACCCAACGGAAAAACAAACTGGAATAGCGGTCTCTGATTGATGCAGCTTCCTTACTTTCAAAGGGCAACAGTAGTGGAAGAAAATCTGAAGGCCTTTTCCCCGCATCCTGGTTATACATCTGGGAAACCTGACTTGCTCCGATAAATAAGCCCGGAACTCCTTTCGGATTATAGGTTAAAACAAACCCTGAAAGAAATCGCCAATCATCCCTTTTGGGAATATAAAGCGATTGTCCTTCATAAACCCGGTTCTCCTGTGGAGGTAAAATTCCGGAATTCTCCAATCTTCCTGCGATTAACTGGGCTTCAAATGAACCTATCGGGCTTTGGACCGGGCGACTGGTATTCAATGTGATATGCTTAAAACCAGGTGCATTATTACTCATGAGCAGGGAACTTCTTCTTCCTGGACCCCACCAAAGATTCTCATTTGAAATACCAATAGATACCGGCTTGAAAGTTAAACGGACACTGCTTTGTCCCCAGAACAATTTTGAATAAGGGTCCTCGCCATAACGTTCTGTAATATCAGATACATTAAAATATTTATCGTAGTACCCTGCCCAGACTATATCATACTGCTCAGATGGGAAGCCTTCAAATTCCGGATTCTGTGCATAAACATATTCCGGTCTTAACTGAATACTCAAAGGTCCGTATTTAAAAAAAGCTCCAAAACTCAGTTGCGTCTGATTACCTTTCGCAGGAATCATGGTTCCATCATTCCAGTCATAAGGAAGGATAGAATTGTACTGATGCTGCAAACTCAGAGGTAATAACTGAAGATAGCCCCGGTTTCCGGGTAAACTTAAACGACTTTTGAATTTGAGCAGGCTCTTTTTTGCGTCAAGAGTGTCATTCCCAAATTTAAACTGCCCTCCTGTCAGAATTGGTCGGATTGTAAAAGAAATGAGTGAATCTTCAATACCCAACAATTGCTCCCTCCGATAAGATTCCTCAAAAACAGGTACACCCACAGGCAGAGTTTGTGCAAAGCCTGATCCGAAAAAAAGTAGCACCTGGAATAAGGAAATAAACAAAGTCCTTTTGAGTATCATATCATTTAAATTCAATTGTCTTAACCAGGATATTATCTACAGACCAGCTTTCATTGCAATTTTTATTAACCAGATCCGGATCCTCAAGCTGTGCATAGCATCCGATTTCCAGAGTACTTTGAGTATGTTCAATCGTGCGCATTATCCGGTACATGGATGTGCCACCTTTAGAATCTTTTAATTGACAGGCACCGGGAAGATCCGTTTTAATTGCATTGCTGTTCGGTTTATTATTAAAAAAAACAAATCCACCATTTACAATGGATGGCTGTAAAACAGGAAATGCCTGGGAACAATTTGCACATAAACCATTCGCAAAAGTGGAATAAATAGCACTCCAGCCATCAATATTCATAATCCAGATATCCGGCCCTTCCGGCTTTGCCTTACTTCCATCCCAGGTATCGTGTATATACAAATCGAAACTGATCTGAACCATGTTATGAAGGGGTAAACTATCTAATTTCAAAAGAAAGCCACTTTCAGAATACCTGCCGATAACTTTAGACCCATTATAATCCTCAATTTTGCCGTTTGTAATTCTTGACAAATCACCACCTTCAAAATCATTTCTGTAAACGATCGTGTCATTCTGCAAACCCTTGCAGGATACAATAGAAATTAGGATTACGAAACTTACAAGTATATGTTGAAATCTATTTTGCATTAGATATGAGTAGTGATATTGAAATTAAATTGTTCTTCATTTAAAAATTATCCTTTTTAGTAACGTCATCCCGGCAGGCAAACCGACGCAGGAGCTAAAATACCATTGAGCACAATCCCTGAGCGCCTTGCTTGTCCCCCTCTGGAGGGGGTAGGGGGAGGACTTCTATTCGAAACCTCCCCCCACCAATCGCTCTTGCCTTACGCGCCCCCCTCCTAAGGGGGACAGGAATTCTGCTTCAATTAATACTTTCTATCAATTCACCACCCCATAGCTATCGGGTTGCTAATTTCCTACCCATCATTTAACCCGAAACATGTAACTTACGAAACCTCCTTTCCACTTCCCCATGTGATTTCGTAAGCTGGACAGTTCAGACTTACGAATTTACCTAGGCGACATGTCGGTTAAATTCGTAAGTCACTTTTCAATTCTAACGTGCGACTGACGAAATCTCCTTTCCGCTCCCCATTTGATTTCGTAAGTCTTTCCTCCATTGTCCACTATCAACCCGATAGCTATCGGGTGTCAACTGTCAACTGATCAAAACCTATACATCAACCCAACCTGAATATTCACATTAAACACATCTTTCTTCTCGCGCCCCTTTAAGCCATCCTGCCACTGATAATTCAGCGATTGAATTCCCTGCAACTTCGTATTGACGATGAACTTATTATAAGTCCAGTTACCCACTGCCGCTGCGCTAAAATCAAGCCATGGATCATAGCCATAAACATTCGCAAAATCTCCATTATGCTCATAACGTTCCAGCTGCAAGCCAACTTGCTTCAAACCTTTTACCCAACTGACATTCAAAGACTGAAAATTTCCACCCGGACCAATGCCAGCCCCTAAAACCTCCCCCTTGTTGGTATAACCATGCAAGACCTGACTATGGGTATACCATTGACCGGCATCTCTTAAAGTACGGTCGATAGATTGTTCCATATGAGTCATTTCTATACCCAAATGGATGTATTCATCATTTTTGCCATTATAAGGAATAAGTTTACTCATTCCGAGTATATATGCCCTTGAATGCTCCGGACTCATCAGGAAATCACGGGTATTATAGGAATGATCATTCAAGCCATACTCAAAATAAACCTCTGCTTTAGACCCGATCAAAAGCCAACGGGCAAATACAGAAGTAAGCTGATCCCTTCTTTTTTCATCCTCATTGGTCTTTACTTTCTGAAAGGCTTGAAAAAATGGAAAATAATCACCGAAACTATCATCCATATCCTCATGATAGGTTTGAAAGCTTCGGGTCAGGCCCAGGAATAAGCCCGGAACCCAGCGGGGCTGATAACTAAATACTAGGCCTGATAAATATCTCCAGTCATCTGGCAAAGTTCTTGTTTTTAAATAGCCGGAGCCTTCCAGGCGTCCTGCGACAATCTGCATCTCTAAGGATCCTATCGGAGTTCTTACCGGGCGCATAGTATTCAAAGTAAGATGTTTAAATCCAGGAGCTGTATTACTCATCAGGATTGAATTCTGAATACCAGGCCCCCACCAGAGATTTTCATTGGAAATGCCAATTGAAACCGGATCGAAATTCAAACGTACACTGCTTTGACCCCAGAATTGTTTGGAATAAGGATCATTACCAAAACGTACCGGAAGATCTGCAGAGCCATAATGCGATCTGTATTCTCTGAATTCCTCATTCCCAGCAAAAACATATTCGGGTTTCAGTTGAATACTCAATGGACCTAATTTTGCAAAGAAGCCTGCACTGATTAGACTCTGATATCCTTTAGCTGGGATCATTGCCCCATCGTTACGGCTGTAAGAAGGATGCCCATTATATCCTTGCAGCCAGGAAAAAGGAAGAATAGTAACAGCACTTTTGCCGGAAGCAGAAGCATAAATACGCTTCCCGGGATTTAATAAGGTATCAGGAGTCCTCCCATTATTCAACTTAGATAAAAAAGGAGAATTTGGGCGTATCGTAAAGGAGATGGCGGAGTCTAGGTCTCCAATTAGCTGTTTCCTGCGGTAATACTCTTCCATAACAAGAGAACCTACAGGGAGGCTTTGTGAGAATACAATTGAAGCATTAAAACCTAAAATAAGGTTTAAGAAAACTGTAAAAAAAAACCGGGAAAAGTTTAAATTCAGACGTGCAGATTCTGTCATATTTCCAATCAGCAATTGATTATTTCCTTTCCCAAAACGGAATTAGAGATCAGTCAGGGCTTTATTATCAGTTTCAGCAGCAGGTTCATCCAGTTCCTCATAAATAGAATTATTGCTCCTGAACTCCGGAACGATCTCTTTCATCTTCACCACCACCTGGCGATCCTTATAATCGCAACTTAACATTATTAATTCAGAAATATGTCTACTGATTGTCTGAAAATGATATTCCCTTACCTGTGCCACCATAATCTTCTCGTGATGTGTAGGCATTGTATTTTCCAGATCATTTAATAATTCTTCATAAAGCTTTTCACCCGGACGAAGGCCTGAAAATTCAATCGCAACATCCTGATGAGGCACCAAACCTGAAAGTCGGATCATTTTTTTAGCAAGTTCAACGATCTTTACCGATTTACCCATATCAAAGATAAAGATCTCTCCACCCTCTCCCATCGACCCTGCTTCCAGAACAAGACGACAGGCTTCAGGTATAGTCATAAAATAGCGGGTAATGTCAGGATGAGTCACAGTCACCGGCCCCCCTTTCTGGATCTGGGCTTTAAAACGCGGTATGACTGAGCCGTTTGATCCAAGAACATTCCCAAAACGGGTAGTGATAAAGAGGGTTTTAACCTTCGAAGGGTCTTTATTCAGATGACTTAAGCCGTTGGTATATATAGTCGGTTCTTTATACTTAAAAGAATTGAATAAGGATTGTACATAAATCTCGGCAACACGTTTGGAAGCGCCCATCACGTTAGTCGGGTTAACTGCCTTATCCGTTGAGATCATCACAAATTTATGAACCCCATATTTCACAGAGAGATCTGCAATAATTTTAGTACCCATTACATTGGTTCGGACAGCTTCTCCCGGATTATGCTCCATTAGTGGGACATGTTTATAAGCTGCTGCATGATACACGTAATGGGGTTTGAATGTCTGGAAAAGTAATTCCATACGATGGTTATCACGTACATCTCCTATAAAAGAGTGAAAATTATTCTTCAGGTTATTCTCCTGAAGCTCCAGATGAAGCTCATGAAGTGGGGTTTCGCTCTGATCATTCAGAATAATCATCTGGGGTGAAAACTGAGCCACTTGTCTTACTATTTCAGAACCGATCGAGCCGGCTGCTCCTGTAACCAGAACCCTTTTACCTCTCAATTGATCAAAAATAATCTCATTATGAATCACAATTGGCTCCCGTTCAAGAAGATCCTCAATCTTAATATTCTGTAATTGCTTGCTCGATAGCTGGCCATTAATCCATGAACGTACAGGTGGCAAAGTCAGAACCTTGATATCATTTTCCAGGCAAAGATCCACAATGCTATTCTTACGATCCGGTGGTATATTCTGTGCTGCTATAATCAGATCATCAATTTTATCCTGCTTAATCAGGTTCAGGATCTCCCGGGTATGATAGATCTTGATGCCATCGATGGCCTTACCTGTTTTACGCTCATCATCATCAATAAAGGCCGTCAGTAACATATTGACCTTATTATCATGATCCAAAGTACGCTTGGCAGCGATACCTGCTTCACCTGCTCCGTAAATAATAACCCGACGTTTATCCATCCTGAAATTCTTCACATACATAAAGAAGTATTTCACCACCACCCGGTAAGTGATCAGTAGTAAAAAACCGGTCAGGCCATTGATTACCAGAATCACATTGGAGATATAGGGATCCTTGTTAAAACTGACCAGAACTAAATTAACGATGAAAAATAAGCCATTGCTAATGAGGACTGAAAATAATATACGGAAGGAATCCTGTGCACTCGTATATCGGATGATCCCTGCATAAGTCTTGATGCTCAGAAAAACTAAACTGTTCAACATCATGAATATCAGAATATTCCGGCTTAGTTCATTGTAGTTGATTCCTTCGGCATTGAAATTATGTTTCAGAAAATAGGCAAAACAAAGAGAAAATCCGCAGACAAAAAGATCCAAGCAAAAAATGATCCAGCGGGGTACTATATTAATATGATTAAACAAGGTCGTAGTCTTAGTTTATTAACAAATATAGTATAATTACTAATTCAAACTATTTCAATTGAAAATTGGTAACGGTAGATGGAGAGTGGAGATCCTATTGATGACAAATAATTTTCCAATAGTACTTTCGAATAGATTGAACTATCCTTCAGGAATTGAAGCGATAACCGCATCACATTATAAATTAAGTCTATAGGATTAAGTATTTAGTTCGCAAATCATTGATTTTCATTTAATAAATTGACAATCAATGATTTATATAGTATATTTAAGCTAAATTAAACCAGAATGTTTAGCGGAATAAGTATCAACGAATTTAGAGAAAAGTTTAAAACGGAGCAGGATTGCCTTCAATATATCTTAACGTGAGTTCGACATAACTACAAGTTTAAGGAGAGCTGTTTTGTATCGACGAACTGCATTTTTAGAGACGGTTTTTTATCGTTAAAGTTGTAGGCAATCAAAGCAGCGAATAGGTTATTGAAGAAGTTTTTTGGGCTTCTATGTCTGGAATGTTCGACCTGACAGATGTTTTTAAGTTGATCGATAATGGTTTCTGCAATCGCTCTTTTGCGTAGCATAATGGCATCCATAACGGGTGTAAGTGCTGTAGATTTCATGTTTCTTTTAAGCTTGGGATCAGGTGCACCCCTTTACCGAAAAGTTCAGAAAAAAGTTCCTTAGAGATATAGCCCTTATCGCCAAACAACTTGCCCTATAATTTAGCGATAAAGGATTTGTTTCTGAGCGGCTTTCTACCGTCTGTATTTCCAGGTGTTACCTGTATATCAATTAGTTGACCTATGTCATTGCAAAGCAAGTGCAATTTAAACCCATAGAACCAGCCGATAGAACATTGTCCTCTCTGAGCAATATTTCTAAAGGTTTTGTGCTGATAGATCCGCTTATTGTGACATACCCTAAGGGGAGTTGAATCTACAAAACTAATTCAGGCACAATCGCCCAATCCAAAGCTTTTCAGGTAAGCAAATAAGTGCAGCATACTACCCGAAACAAGCTCGACCATCCGGTTATAACTAACGATATTAGGGAACAAGCTCCTGAGATGCTTACATACGTAGCCCAGATAAAAGTCTTTAAACGTACGGAAGCCTGAATGGTGAAAAGCGATCTGGATGGTCATGACTTCAGACATACAAAGCTTAGCAGATTTATTCCTTAATTTGGCTTTGCCGATGAGCTTCCCGGAAAGAAAAGTTTCAAAATGTTTACAAAAGTCATCAACTGAAACAAAAATTTCGGTAATTTTATCTGTAGAAAGCATAGCGAATTTTTTAGTTAACTATTTAAATATCAACAACTTAAATATACTAAATTATCCGCTACTCTCTTGTTAAATCCCCATTATTTTATGTCGAACTCACGTTAAATTAACGTGAGTTCGACATAAAATCTTGCCGAGGTACTGTTTTTTATCTTGTTTTA
>CAZGWG010000111.1:0-11797 GCA_964529165.1 uncultured Sphingobacterium sp. | reverse complement strand
GTAGTGCTGTCAAATAAAGTTCCATTTTACTTTTTTTTACTTAAGATATAATTACTGATTTCTGTTAAATCGTCTTCTGAGATCTTATCGCCAAAGGCTGGCATTTGCGGTGCATCTGCCCGTTTTTTCCCCGGTGACTTTATCCATTGTTTCAAACCCGCAACATTGTTCCCATAAATAGAAGCCATTTCGATAATAGGAGGTCCTACTACTTTAGTATCTCTTGCATGACATGCTGAACAGTTATGAGCAAACAGAGCAGCTCCCTTTGCCAGATTACCTAATGACTCGTCAAGCTCCAGCTCATCTGCCACAGGATTATTTCTCGCTTCCTCTGAAGCTTTCAGAAACTCTTGAGTCTTTTTCGCCATTAACTTCTGATGTGGTGCAAGCGAATTGGAACGATAAATATGTCGCCCAGAACCCATAAATATCACTGTAATTGAAAGAAATAGAACAACCCTCCCAAAATTCCTGTTAATATTTTCAGGAAGGCCTGTAATCGCCTTGTATATCCAATACATTGCTGGTATTGCCATTGACGCACCGATTACTATAACCAGAATCAGATTCCAGCCCATTCCTTTTGAAGGCAGAGTTATCAGTACAATCGGACCTATTAAAAATTGGGACACACTCGAAACCAAGACAAGAGAATAAACTTTCTTCTTGATTTCATACCTTGTCAGCTTAGAAAATTTGCTTTCAAACGGGTAATTCTCCCTGCCCATATACCAGAACAGGAACAAGCCTGTTGCTGATAATGAGGCAAATATAAAATGCAGGTATCTTGGAAAAACATTTGGCAACACCAATGCTGAAACAAATCCTTTTATACTGCCCCACTTCTCTGGAAAAAGCATCAAATTAACATTAGTCAGAAATACGAGTGGAATCAGCAGAAAAACGACACATGCCAGAGCTATGATAAATATATGAACCGGCTTATTATTTTCAAACACATGCCAGGTATACTTATGCAGGTAAGTCAGTAGAAATGCAATAGTAACCAAAGGTATTATCGCTATCCACATTAAACCAGTCAACGAATTGGCTGTATAAAAATACATGGTATAAAGTGTATTTATAGTCAGCAGAGGTGCTACACCCATAACCACGGCCAGACTCTTGTTTACTGTTATCGTTTTGGCTATTTCGTATCCCAATAAATCATACTCTTTATCTTTCAGTCCCTTTATCTGGCACCAAAGAGTAAGCAGTGCACCTCCCACCATAAAATTCACAAAAACGAGATGGACAAGGAATGAGACAACCAGTAATACTACCAGAACGGGTTCTGGAACTGGTAAAGGCAATGGAATATCTTTCGGAACGGGAATCTGTGTCTGTAGTAAAAACATGCTTGTCTGTATATTAGTTATTCTGTTTCAAAAGATTATCTGCAACAACTTTTCTATAGACCTCAACTGATTGTCCGGGATTGACCGTAACACCCGTTTGCTGTGCTCCTTCCAAAACTTCTCCCGTCACCTGGAGTTGTTTGATATAATCAACAAGAGCATCAATCTCTTTTTTGTTCCCCGGGAAGGGAGGCATATATTCCCTGGCTGTGTGAAGATTACTGATATAGTTTTTCATACTTACCACATCGTAGGGTTTTCCTGTATTACCGTACATTTTATTAAAAACATCGGTTATTGAATTGATTCCATTTGTAGTATGGCAGCGGCTACAAGTAAGAATAAATACGTTTCTTCCTGCTTCAATCTTATTTTCAGGTGTAATTTCTGGAGTACTGTTATAAGTTGCCCATTTGAGCACACCATCCTTTTTATAAAGCGGATAATCCTCTTCACGCAGCAGATTAGAATACATATAATTACTGATGATGTAAGGCTTCCGGATAAATTCTCTGACCCGCTCAAAAAGCCCCATAAACGCTAATGCAAAAACCAGAGTTACCGCCAATACCGGAGTGCGTAAGACTCTTGGTCGCCAAACACTGATTATAGCAGCAAATAATATAATTGAAGTTGCTCCCAGAATGACTTTCCACATGATATCATACCATTGTTGAAAAGCCTGAGTACCTATCGCAACGGACATATTTGCAAGTTGAGTTTTTGGAATAACATTGAAGTAATAAATAGAACCCACAACCGCAAAAGGAAGCCAGCATAATATCCATTTGCCGATTGCCTTAAATGCCTTTTCCCGCATTTCGTCCCCTGATTTGGTAAACACTGAAACAAGAAACAATCCGAATGTTCCACCTAAAACCATCGCCAAAGGGGTACGATACAGTAACTGCGGAATATAAAGCGGATTAGTAAAAGCAGAAATCAACGTTCTTTCATTACCCCAATTTCCCGGGTCCATCATAAAGCCCAGAATGGACACAATTAATGCCATCGTAACCCAGGAAAAAACACTCAGGTACCATCCAAATTTTATATGTCTCATTTTAGCCTTAAGACTCTTGTTCGCACTTTTCCAGGTTAGAAAGTAAATAAGGATCAAAACAACCTCTGTAACAAATATCATCCACTCAAGAAACCAGGCATAGTAAAAAACACGGATGAGACTTGCTATAGAATCAGGACTGACAAGAGAAACTGAGAACCAAATCCCTACCCCCGTCATTGCTCCGATAGTAGTAGTAATGATAAATGCAGTCCACATCATTTTGTAGACCATTGTATCCCATTCGGCATTAGTGATTTCATCAGGCCCACTATTTAATACACCCTTGTTTTCAAGCCAGGCCATCAAAGGCAGAAAGCCAACTGCCAGAGAATGATTAATCAGTGCATGCAATGTCGCAATCAAGGCAATCAACATTCGGTTATTAAGCCAATCAAGGTGAAACAGTGGAATATCCATATCAGAATTTTATGATACAAAACTCCGGGAAATGGTCTTTAATAGCCAGAAATAACAACGCGGATTGTTTATAAAAACAATTGTACATTGTATGTAAAAGTGGATTTATATATAAAAAAACGAACGGTTAGTTTAGATAAAAACAAGAATACTTCAGCTATTCAATTACTCAGAAAAATAAAATTACCCGGAACCTATCCCTCTGCGGACCAGATTTATGCATCATTGCCGAAACATTTCATGCCCTTAGTTATACAGCCTCCGCTCAAGCATTAGAATTAAGGGAATGAGGTATTGCCGGGGATTTTCTGTAGTTGATCCGGTTCTTATAATTGCCCAGCCTAAATGATCTTTTCTTACGACAAGAACCTCATCTCCCTTCATCGTACATAATCTGAACAAACCATTCGGACTGCTTTCAACATGCATTGTAACAAATGGATTCTCCTGAATGCGGACAGGAATTCTCCTTTCAAAATGCTTCTCGAATATCCCACTAAAGCCTTGCTCTGCAAGGATAACTTTAGCCCCGGATAATGTATTTGAAGGATTGGAAATAACATAACTCATGTAAGCAAAAAGAATTACCGGTGTAACTCCCGAAAGAATAATAAGACTATATCCCATTTTCTTTAAATATTTTAATTCAAAATTTATAATTGATTCTAATTCTGTTTTCGCCTGAATTGTTCAGGTGTCAAACCACATTGCTTTTTAAAAAATGTAACGAAGTAGGAAAGACTGTCAAATCCAAGTTCATTAGCGATCTCATTCACTGATAAATTGGTGTAATGTAATAGTCGCTGTGCTTCAATTGCTATTCGTTTCCTGATAAGATCACCCGCTGTCTGACCGGTCTCCTCCTTACATATCTTATTAAGGTAATTCGTGCTTATATTTAGCAAGTCGGCGTATGTAGATGGTAATTTTTTCGATTGAAAATAAACGTCGATCAATTCTTCAAACTGATGTATTTTTTCCTGTTTTATATTCTTGATTTTGACAAAGCCCACTGGATTATAAAGTCTTTCCAGTTCGAAAAGAATAATATTTAGATAGGATCTCAAAACTTTTCGGGACTCCCGCTCTCCTGAAATAAACTCTTCATACGATAACTTTACTACCTGATACCATCGTGCAATTTCCTGATCCTTTAAACGGATAAAAGGCTGGGATTCTCTTTGCAAAAAGGAAAACTGATACAATGTATTATTGTTGTACCTCAGTGAGAAAAATTGTTCCGTAAAACAGATAATATGGCCTGTTGCCTGTCTGTTAATGTCAATACTTGATATACAGCCCGGTTTAATAATGATGGCTTTTGCATTAGAATGCAGGCCTATTCTTTGGTGATCAACTATAATATCTCCCAATGCGTCATCAGCTATCAGCAGACTGTAAAAGTCCTGACGATGCGGATACCCCAAAATCGGATACTTGTCGACTAAACCAGATAGTTCTCCCATCCAAAAATGCCTGATGTCATCATCGAATAAACCGATACTGCAAACTGATAAATCTGTGGTCTGCATTTTCTATGTTTATTAAATGTGAATAATAGCAATAATGTATCAGGCGAACTGGGGAGGATGGAACACAGGTATTTTAAAAAGTGATAAAAAACGGGTTTTATAAGCCGGAATGGCTTTTTGGGGAATGATAATTACTGAAGAAAATTCGATTATATACAGATTCTCAATAAAGAATACATGAACCTCCTTTTGCCTGAGATCAGGGAACCTTTCTTCACGACTTTCATTTTCTTTTATTTGCTTTGACAAAAAACAACTGCCTCCGCAGGTTGCAACTTCCTTGTATCTGTTTACACAAATATTCTTTGCAATATATTCACGCTGTGCATAGAATGAAACTATTATCCATAAGCGGTTTGTAGTTTGAAATAAAACTACAAACAGTAATAATATACATAATAGTCTTTTCATCAATCTCTGGCCTAACTATTTAATGGACAAAATCCGGGAGCATTTATCCTCCTCTAATTATTTTGATACTCCCTAAGCAAAATATCCATGTCTTTCATAAGTTGTTCAGCATCTTCTTCTTTGGTTCCGTCATAAGCCCCGCGGATCCTCTTTTCTTTATCTACCAGAATAAGGTAACCCTGATGGACAAAGCCGCCCTGCTCATTACTATCCTCATTAACAGAAACCAGGTAATTGTTTTGAGCGATGGTATAGATCGCCTCCTTTGTACCCCATAAAAATTCCCATTGTGTGCCCTCAATACCAAGCTTATCCGCATATTTTTTTAAGCGCGAAGGAGTATCATATTTAACATCAATGGTATGAGAAACAAGCTTAACATCCGGGTGTCCTTTATATTTCTTATACACTTTTAACAAATTCCGATGCATTACCGGGCAAATCGTCGGACATGAAGTGAAAAAGAAATCAGCAACGTAAATCTTGTTTTTCAGGGTATTCCCGTTCACCGGTAAACTATCCTGATTAATGAAAGTAAAATCAGGTATAGTCTGATAAATGGTATCAACTACTGTTTTACCATCTACCAGCCGCTCAACAGCCTCACGGTGCCCATAAATGGGTAAAGTATGCTGTGGTTCTGAGCAGGCGGCAATCAGTAGAATTACTGCAAAAGTTATATTCCTTAACATTACTTCTTAAATTTTAGCAGATACTTATCCGACTCCGCCAGAACCTCCTGATACAAAGTATCCAGCGCTTCGATTTTTAATTTCTCAGCCTTAAAGTAACTGGCAGCTTCTGCGTTAGACTTACCATCAATTTCAGGTTGGAAGCCATGCATCCATGCGTCCATTTCTTCATCTGCATGACTTAATTTTTTTCTTAAATCCTCAATGATTTCCTTCTCAGCCAGCGTATCGCTCACCAGTTTAAGGCGATACAGGCTATCCAGTTTTGTAATCAGAGTATCCAGTTTCATTTTCTTACTGATACCCTCTTCTGTATATACCATAACCTTATCGTGAACATCCATCACCTCATTGCGAGCGGCCTTATAATCAGCAGCAGGCTGACATGACGAAAAAATAATAATGGCGAAGCTTAAAATTGTTAAAGTTTTCATCTCTGTATTGTTTGTTTTTTATTTGTGATGAACCTGCCGGCAGGCAGGGTTCTTATGATTTTATTAATTCCTTTGTATGATTGAAAAAACTATAATGGTTTCATCTGTTTATTTCTAATGTTCTCTTTTGTCAGATGGAACCTTTGAAGATTAAACTTAATGTTTCTTAGGCTTATTACTTGCCTGAACCAGATCCATACCGCATGCTGAACATTTTCCGGGTTTATCACTGGAAATTTCTTTATCCATCGGACAGGTATATTTACTTGTTAAGTTTTTACTTTCATTTGGCTTATCAAGCCGTTTAGTCCCTGCCTGATTACATGCTCCCGCAAATAGCAGAATCACAATACAATAGTATAAAATACTCTTTTCCATTAGCTTATGTTTAATGTTTTCTTTTATCAGTTGACACCTTTTATGATTAAAATTTAGCAATTGGCAAATAACTGTTACCCCACCAAGACACCCATTCCCCATTCCCTATTCCCTACCCAATAACTACTCCCCCACTCCACTAAAACGGCAAAGACACATGCACCATCACCCGATTGCCTGCTTTAGCTCTTCCACCGGCCAGATCCTGAGAACGCACATTCTGGTAATTAGCCCCCAAAGAAAGCCCATCCATCCCTACTTCGAATCCACCAACAGCCGATAAGGAATGTCCTCCGGAAGTTTCCACACCATATTTACCACCTTCAATATCAATATCTGCAGTCTCATATAATATACCGGCATTGGGTGCCACCGTTACTTTCTTCGCTACCCTCACTTTATAGTAAAGCAGAAGATTCGATGTGAATTTGTTTCCATAACGATATTCGTATTTGTTTTCCGTATTAATTTTATAATTCACATTCGCATTCAGTCCGAGATCATTATAACGAACATCGTATGCCGCATTCAGTGTAAAGTCGGTACTTGCGGTCCCCAGTTGGAAGTTATTGGGTGATTCCTGTACCAATAAGCGCTCAGAAGGTTCGTATTTGCCTGTCGGGATCTTAATTCCACCACCAATCCATAAAGATTGGACCAGCATTCGTTCACCGAGCATCCCCATGTTATCGAGCAGCTTAAAATAACCCATCAAGGCAATATCGCCAGGCCCGTTTTTACTGCCCGTGTTTGTCTGACTTACACGTTTATTAAAATTATAAGGAAGGAAAGCAAGAACTCTGAATTTAGAACCTATATTCCATCCTCCCCATAATTCAGTGCTTTGATAAGTTTCATCAGCACTTAATGGCGTACGTTCACCCTGAGGACCAAGATGGGTCTCCAGCATTTTATGCTGATATCTTAGTCCGATAAAGCGCTTATTATATTCAGGCAAAATCCCAAGATAATAGCTGCCTACTCCACAACCACATATATCGCATGCATACGAGGAGACCGTTGTTATCACTATTAAAAAACTCACTAAAATTGTCTTTTGCATCTTATTGTTCTGATAAACTGCTGTTATTGATAAATTCCTCGTCATTCAAAGTGCCAAGAAATGCACTTAACTTATTTTTCTCTGATTCTGACAAAGAAATTCCAGGTCTGTTTCCTGCTAATAAAGGATCAAGGTTGGGTGTCTGCTGAACTTCAGAGTTATAGTGCTCAAATACTCCTGCAAGCGATAAAAATCTCCCGTCATGCCTATAAGGTGCAGTGTAGCAGAGGTTTCTGAGTGAAGGAACTTTGAACTTGTACCTATCGGTAGCAGCTAATGTGGCGTTATAGAGGCCCTGATCGTTTACCGGACTTACCCCTAAACCATTATTGCGGAATGAGCCATCAGTGAAGAGGGGCTCGGCATGGCAACTACCACATTTCTGCTTAAATATTGCATAACCATCTCCTTCATCCTGAGTAAAAGAAACTCCACCCTCCTTCCGCATAACCTTGTCGTATTTAGAATTACTGCTGATACACATCAGCATGAATTGCGACATTGCCTTCATAAAGCGGGCAGTAGAAATTTCCTCCGTTCCGAAAGCACTCTTAAACAGTGCCGTATACTTCGGAAGTGCTCTAAGCTTAGCCAAAACATTCTCCAGATTTTCATCCATTTCCTCTTGAGAGGTGATTGGCGCAATGGGTTGAAGATCCAGATCGTAAATACCTCCTCCCCACATAAAAGCCTTATTCCATGCCAGATTCATTATCGGTGGTGAATTTCTGATTCCCAGACGATCATCAATCCCATGACTTACATCATGTCCATGCTGTGTGAATGCAGAGGATTGAATATGACAGGAACCACATGAAATCGTATTATTTCTGGAAAGCCGGGGTTCATAAAACAAGGATCTTCCCAATTCAAATCCTGATTTGGTAATCTTATTATTCACAAAATTATACTCCGGCTCCGGGAAGTTAGCAGGCTTTTGAAATCCCAAAAACTGATTGATTTCATCTTTTATCAGGCTGTCCTTTTTACATGCGGCAATGAACATCGCAAGGCAAAGAATTACTGTCCAGTGTTTTTTACTCATTACTCTTAATTTTCAGTGTGATCATGCCGGAACATTTCGGCTAAATTCTTCGCAATATTGACACTATAATCACTAAACATCACATTGGGATGTTCGGCTATAGCAAACTTATTGGTACCATTAAATACCTTCATGATGTCCACAAAAAGATGAACATTACTCTGACGGTCCTTCCGGACCTTCGCAATACCTGCAGCAGTCAGATCGACCGTAATGGTTTTAATATTATTAATTGTTGGCGCTGAATATCCTCCAAAGCCGCCAATATGATATTTGAACTGCTTTTTCCCGGTAGGATCCCCCTTCACATCGTCAGAAATCACAGCCGAGTTTCCTTCTAACTTGAAAAATATATACCCTGAATTCCAACCCCAATACATTCCACCTGTATCATGATCTCCCCCTGCTGCAGGATCAAGAACTCCGGTACGCTTATCAATTGGCATTGTACTTCGAAGTGAGTCAACTCCCAGAGTGAATGTCAGCTTCGTGTAGTCTCCTTCAGGAACACGGACTTTGGCAAACCTGCTCGCTTTATCTGCTCCCTTGATTAGAAAATAACTGCTGTCTTGCTGAACTGTATATTGTTTACCCGAAGCAGTTGAAAGTTTAATATTGCTGATAAAATATTGCAACAGTGATATTGAAAACTTCTCACCTGATGCATTGCTGTACAATGAAGTAGTATTATTTAGTGTAAGCGTTCGCTCACCAACAATATTGTCAAACTCTATTGAAAATGGAGCCAGGTTTTCTTCTACAAATTCAGGTTCTGCATCATTGCTTTTTGAGCATGCCGAAATTGCAAACAGAATGCTGCATAATATCCAAACAAGGTACTGTGATTTCTTTTTCATAATTGTTTAATTTGGGTTACTGAACTTTTTATTGCTGATGAAAGCTTCATCAGTCAATGCCTCCAAAAAAGCGATGATCGCCTTACGCTCCGAGAGGCTTATCGGAATTCCGGTTAAATTATTATTCTGATATAATAAAGGATCAGTTGTTGCTGATTCCTTCACACCATTTTGATAATGATCCAGAACATCATCTATTGTTTTAAAGCGCCCGTCGTGCATATATGGGGCGCTAAGCATTATATTTCTTAAGGAAGGGGTTTTAAATTTCCCCAAATCCCCGGCATTAAATGATACCCGGAAATGACCCTGAAAAATACCTTCCTTTTCATCACTGAAAAAGGCATCGAGGCCATTATTGTGGAAACGATTATCTGTGAAAAGTTCTCCGCTATGGCATCCCTTGCATTTCGTCTGAACAAGGCTTAATCCACTTAATTCCAGTTCAGAAAGAACAGCCCCGGATTCTTTGCGGATATATTGATCATACTTTGAATTTCCTGATACTAATGTTCGCTGAAACTGTGCAAGGGCCTTTATAACATTGGCTGATTTTATTCCGTCCTTAAATGCTATGCTAAAACGCTTCACGTAATCCGGTACAGCCTTTAATTCTGCCTCCAGTTCGTATAAATCCTGATGCATTTCATCGGCACTGCTTAAGGGTCCAAATGCCTGCGACTCCAGATTTTTTGATCCACCGTCCCAGAAAAGTCCATTTTTGGACCAGACAAGATTAAAAAGTGTCGGAGCATGGCGATCCAGTTTCTTTGCAGAAACACCTATATTGCTCAGTGCCAGGCCATCCGAAAATGCCAGATCCTGACGGTGGCATGAGGCGCAGGAAATCCTGTTGTTACCCGATAAACGGGTATCATAGAATAGCATCCTCCCTAATTCGATCCCTTCAGCGGTGAGCGGATTATCCGGATCGTCGCTCACTGCAGGAAAGTTTCCCGGAACCTGAAGTTTTACAGGTACCGGAAATATTTCCAGCGGCGTTTCCTTTTTACAGGAAATTGCCGCGCCTAATAGAAGAACGAATGCAGTAGCACGTAAACCTGTACTTTTGCAAGCCATCAATTTAGTTGGCAGATTTTAGACTAAATACTTTTGTAGCATAATTTGTTGCCACAGCCGACATCACAGTAGCCTGACCTGCACCAACACCTGGTGTTGCGATTACATCAATGCCATCAATTACTTTTGCAATATCTGCATTCAATACAATCTTCGTTTCCTTACCTGAACTGATACGAACCGACTTTTGTAAATCAATAGTAACTGCCTTAAAATTGGCATTAAGACCGGTTTCAATCTTAAGTTTCTTGTTTGTAGCCCCGTCAACTACAGTTCCTTCAATCGAAGAGAAAATATAGCTGGTAAGCCACATCCAGGACACATTAGTCATTCCGTTAAGTTGAGAAAGTTCGCCAGATTGCAAGCTCAGGTTGTCATTATATTTCTGATCAACACCTATTGAGAATTTAACCGCCTTGTAGTCACCTGCAGGAATTTCCTTAAGTACTACATCTTCTCTCTTAGTGGCCGGATAAACTGTTGTTGGGCTATCGTTGTTTAAGCCGGTGAGGTTAATGGCTCCGGTTTCTTCTACCAGGTAATATGATCCCGGCACACTGTATTCCTGACCGTTTGCATTTACAAGAACAACATTACTTACCCAATAACGAAGTTTTGTAAACTTGAAGGTTTTAGTTCCTGCTGTATAATCTTTGTTCAGCGCAAAATCCTGGGTTCCATAAGTAGCATCAAAACTTAAAGTCGCTCTACCCTCAGTTTCTACTGCCAGATTTTCATCTTTAGAACATGAACTAAACAGTAATGCAAATAGACCTATGATGGTGAATAATTTTTTCATCTCTATATAATTTGTTTTTAAAATTGAGCCGCTGCTTTCAGGCAGGCTTATCATGATTTTATCGATTCCATAAATTGATTTAAAAATCATGATGGTCTCATAATATAATTGTCTGTTAAACCCCGCACAGAGGATTAACTGCCTGAATCAATCAGGTCTTATTTGATTTTTTCAGTATACACCAGGGTAGATATGACCAACAGCTATATACCGGATAATCAGATGTAACTAATTATGACGAATCAGACCGGTATTGACAGACCAATACACAGCACAATAAAAGCCTGTTTATAAAGCTCTTATCAGATAAACCCCATAAGGGTTAAATAAAGATTCTTAAGAATGTTGAGCCGGAGGGGGGTGAAGAATGTCGGAATTTCCATCAGGCAGTGCCTCGGGATTTTCCCTGAAAGAAATTTTTCTTATCGGAAGCAGATTGTTATTAAATAATAGGCTGGCAGTAACAATAAAAGACTCCTGGAACATCTTCCGTTGAGTTTGCTGTTCCTGCTTTCTCTCTTTCTCTTCAACCTGCTTTATCTTTTTGGAAAGAAAACATTTACCATTACAATTAAGTTCAGGCTTATCCTTATTCTCACATAAAACCTTAGCGATATAGCTTTTATTTAGCTCAAAGCCTGCATAAACGAAGAACCTGGTGA
>CAZGWG010000110.1:0-11807 GCA_964529165.1 uncultured Sphingobacterium sp. | reverse complement strand
TTGTCGCTGAACAAGCCCGTTCTGTAAACATGCCTTATGTAACCGAGCGTTGGTTGGGTGGTATGTTAACTAATTTTGCTACCGTTCGTAAATCAATCAAAAAAATGTCTAACATCGACAAGATGACTAAAGACGGTACTTTTGATGTATTATCGAAAAAAGAGAAATTAATGATTCAGCGTGAGCGTATCAAGTTAGAGGCACTTCTTGGAGGTATCGCTGATTTGAACCGTTTACCAGCCGCATTATTTATTATTGACGTAAAGAAAGAGCATATATCTGTTGCTGAAGCGATGAAACTAAACATCCCAACTTTTGCAATGGTTGATACTAACTCTGATCCGTCAAATATCGACTTCCCAATACCTGCAAATGATGACGCAACTAAATCAATTACATTGATTACTGATGTTATCATGAAAGCTATCCATGAAGGATTAGATGAGCGCAAGCGTGAAAAAGAGGAAGAAGCAGATAAAGAAGCGGCAGCAGCAAAGGCTAAAGTTGACACAGAAGGTGAGACTAAAGACGAAGCAGCAACTCCCGGCAAACGTACCCGTAAGGCTACAGGCCCAGAAGGTGTTGCAGTAGAAGCCGAACCAGAAGTGAAAGGCGAAGAGTAATCTCCAATTTAATCCCTGCTTCATTCAGGGATTCCGATTTCGCAAGGACAATAATAAATTTATAGTTTACAAAAACTACAGGATCACATGCAAATGTGGTCCTGTATTAAATAAAGAAAATAACATGTCTACAGTACAAATTACTGCCGCAGATGTAAATAAATTACGCCAACAAACCGGAGCCGGTATGATGGATTGCAAAAAAGCATTAACTGAAGCTAATGGAGATTTCGAAGCAGCAATTGATTACCTTCGTAAGAAAGGCGCAAAAGTTGCAGCCAGCCGTCAGGACCGTGAATCTAATGAAGGAGTAGTTATTGCGAAAACAACCGCCGACGGAAAACGCGGTGTGATCGTTGAATTCAATTGTGAAACTGACTTCGTTGCAAAAAACGCTGATTTCGTTGCCTTTGCAAATAGCATTGCTGATCTGGCAATCGCGAAGAACCCTTCTTCATTAGAAGAATTGTTAGAACTTGACCTTAATGGTGAAAAATTAGCCGATACCATCATTTCACAAATCGGAAAGATCGGTGAGAAAGTAGGTGTCTCTAAATTTGAATCCGTAACCGGAGAAAAAGTTATCGCCTATATCCACGGAAATTATCGCCTAGGAGTATTAGTAGCATTAAACTCTAATCCTACAAGTGCTGATGAAGTTGGAAAAGATGTGGCTATGCAAATTGCTGCAATGAACCCTGTTGCAATCGATAAAGGTGATGTAGATTCAAAAACTATTGAAAGAGAGCTTGAAATTGCTAAGGATGTTATCCGTGCCGAAGGTAAGCCAGAAGAAATGGTAGAAAAAATTGCTGCAGGTAAGCTCAATAAATTCTATAAAGATTCAACTTTACTTAATCAGGAGTTCGTGAAAGACTCTTCTAAAACTGTCGCCCAGTTTTTAAATGATGTAGAAAAAGGCCTTACAGTTACCGCATTTAAGCGGGTTCAGTTAGGAGCTTAATATTTTAATCCTCTCCAAATTGGAGAGGATTTTTTTTGTCTTTATTTTTTACGCTATGGATCAAGCACTTGTTAATGCCAGCATTTTTACCGGAGAAGAGAAACTAGAAAATAAAGCACTACTAATAAGTAATGGAGATATCCATTCGATCATAGACTCTGATCAGATTCCTTCAGATTTCCAAATAACAGACCTTAAAGGTCTGACCATTGCTCCCGGACTCATTGATCTTCAAATTTATGGCAGTGGAGGTAAACTATTCGGTGCGATTCCCGATGAAGAAGGGCTGGAGCAAATGGAAAAAGACCTGCTTGCACAAGGAACAACAGGATTTTTTGCTACGGTAGCAACAAACAGTGATGACATCGTAATTAAAGCCATTGACTCTGCAAGAAAATACAGAAAAAGAGCTATTGGTAATTTTATGGGAATTCATCTCGAAGGACCCTATCTTAATGCTGCCCGAAAAGGTGCTCATCCTCAAAAATATATTAAAAAGGGAACTATAGCTGAATTAAAAAGCTGGATAGATCGCGCAGAAGGCGAACTAAGAATGATGACTATAGCTCCTGAACTACAGGATCAGGAGCTTATTGATCTTCTATTCGATAACAATATCATTATTTCTGCCGGCCATAGTGATGCGAGCTATGAACAAGCTTCGTCTTTTTTAAACAATCCTGTGCAAGCTGCTACCCATCTATATAATGCGATGCCACCACTTCACCATCGCAATCCAGGACTGGTGCCTGCCATTTTCAAACGAAAACCTTATACCAGCATAGTAGCTGACGGTGTTCATGTGAGTTTCCCGATGATTGAACTGGCTAAACGTGAATTAGCTGAACGATTATTCCTGATTACGGATGCGGTTACTGAAACAAATGAAGGAATGTATCAGCATGTATTTCAAGGTGATCGGTATACAATGCCCGATGGAACCCTTTCAGGTTCATGCCTGAGCATGCTAAAAGCGGCTGAAAACTGTGTATTAAAAGCAAACATTACTTTGGAAGAAGCTCTTCGTATGGCTTCAACCTATCCTGCCCGTTTAATAGGTGATCAGAAACGGGGCCTCCTTAAACCGGGCTGCAAAGCAGATATCATCGTAATAGACCATAATAACAAACATCATAGCACCTACCTTTCCGGCAAGCTCAACTAAAATATTTTAATAACTTTAGAAAAAATATCTCCATGAAGTACAAACGTATCCTGTTAAAATTAAGCGGCGAAGCATTAATGGGCGAAAAACAATATGGCATTGACATTGACCGTGTTGCTCAATATGCAAAAGACATTCATGCTGTACACGCTAAGGGGATAGAGATCGCACTGGTAATTGGAGGGGGCAACATTTATCGCGGCTTAAGCGCTGAGAAAGCAGGCATGGATCGTGTTCAGGCTGATTATATGGGGATGCTCGCTACTGTGATTAACAGCATGGCTTTGCAGGACGCCCTGGAGAAAACAGGAGTAAAAACACGTCTCCTAACAGCTATTAAAATGGAACAAATTTGTGAACCGTTTATTCGTCGTCGTGCGGTCCGTCATCTTGAAAAAGGAAGAATTGTAATTTTTGGTGCCGGAACCGGAAATCCTTACTTTACCACTGATACCGCAGCCTCATTAAGGGCTGTAGAAATCAACGCCGATGTTGTCATGAAAGGCACACGTGTAGACGGAATTTATACTTCAGACCCATTAAAGAATCCTGATGCAAAAAAATACGAAGAGATTACTTTTAATGAAGTCTATCAAAAAAATTTGAATGTAATGGATATGACTGCATTTACATTATGTCAAGAAAATAACCTTCCAATCATTGTTTTCGACATGAATAAACCGGGTAATTTTATGCGACTAGCCGAAGGTCAGCCAATTGGAACCTTAGTAAAAGGTTAAAAGTATAAGTGCCCAAAAGCAATATAACAACACCTGCAAACAGCAGAATAACATGAAATTCATTATTTTTGCACATCGAACAGAGATATTATGAACGAGTTAATAAAGAAACAATTGGATGATGCCAAAGCTCATATGGAAAAAGCCATTGAGTTTTGTGATAATGAACTGGTAAAAATTCGTGCTGGTAAAGCAATGCCTACGATGCTTGACGGGATATTTGTGGACTATTATGGTATTCCAACTGCCCTTAACCAGGTCGGCACTGTAAATACACCAGACGCGCGTACATTAGTGGTACAGCCATGGGAAAAAACGATGCTTATCCCAATAGAAAGAGCAATAATGGAGGCAAATATTGGCCTTAACCCACAGAATGATGGTGTTGTAATCCGATTAAATGTACCGCCATTAACTGAGGAACGTCGCAGAGATCTCGTAAAAAAAGTAAAAGAAGAGGCAGAAAAAGGTCGTATCGCTATTAGAAATATCCGTAAAGATGCCAATGAAAAGATTAAACGATCTAAATCTGAAGGCGTATCTGATGATGAAATTAAAACAGGTGAAGGGGATGTACAAAAATTAACAGACTCATATATTGCAAGAATTGACCGCCTGATGGAGGCCAAAGAAAAAGATATCATGACTGTCTGATTTTAATATGATTGTAAAAAGAAAGGGAATATGGCAAAAGCAATGTTCCCTTTTTTAATTTTGAAGCAATATGAAACTATTAGCAGAATATTTAAAAAATTACAAAGGACTTATAGCCTTAGCTCTGCTTTTAGCAGCAATTAACCAGATTTTTTCCTTGCTTGATCCCTGGATTTTTCGCAAGATCATTGATACCTATGTAACCCGATATCAGGAATACACAACAGAAGAGTTCTTCAGAGGTGCTGGCTTACTTATTCTTGCAGCAATGGGTGTAGCAATGGTCTCGCGAATTGCAAAGAACTTTCAGGATTATTATGTGAATGTAATCACACAAAGACTGGGAGCAAAAATTTATTCTGATGGCTTAGCTCATTCTCTGGAATTACCATATTCAGTATTCGAGGATCAGCGCAGCGGAGAAACATTGGGTATTCTCCAAAAAGTTAGAACAGATACTGAAAAGCTAATAACTGCTTTCATAAATATTGTATTTACCTCTCTCGTTGGCGTAACATTTGTTTTTGTTTATGCCATCAATATCCATTGGTCAATTGCCGTGGTTTATATTTCAGTTATTCCTATTCTTGGGGTTATCAGTTCTGTGCTAAGTAAAAAAATTAAAATTGTTCAGAAAACTATTGTCAGTGAAACTACAGCTCTGGCAGGATCCACCACAGAATCGCTCCGTAATATTGAACTTGTAAAAAGCCTTGGACTTTCAAGTCAGGAAATTAAACGACTGAATAATACCACAGATAAGATCCTGAAACTTGAACTGAAAAAAGTAAAATATGTACGCAGCCTTAGTTTTATTCAGGGCACCTTGGTAAACTTATTGAGAAATATGATTCTCCTTCTGATGCTTTATCTGATATTCGCAGGCAGGATTAGTGTAGGAGAGTTCTTCTCACTTTTCATCTATTCATTCTTCATTTTCGGCCCACTGCAGGAGCTTGGGAATATTATCAATATATACCGTGAGACCGAAGTTTCTCTCGATAACTTCAGAGGCATATTAAATACACCAAGGGAGAAAAAACCGATAAAGCCAGCAACTCTTGGCCGAATCAGTAACCTGAAATTTAATTCAGTGAGCTTCAAACATCAATCGGCAAACCGTCATGCACTTGAAAACATCTCATTCGAAACTAAAAAAGGACAGACAATCGCATTTGTTGGCCCCTCAGGCTCAGGTAAAACCACACTTGTAAAACTGCTCGTAGGCTTGTACCATCCTGAAACTGGTCAGGTACTTTATAATGATATTCCGGGAACCGATATTGATCTGGACGAACTGCGTGAAAAAATAGGTTTTGTTACACAGGACACTCAATTATTCTCAGGCACAATACGGGAAAACCTGCTCTTTGTCCGGCCGAATGCAAGTGATGAAGATTGCTTAAGGGTTTTGCAAAAAGCTGCTTGTCAGAATTTGCTCGCCCGTGCAGATAAGGGTTTAGATACCGTAATCGGGGAGGGTGGTGTAAAAGTCTCAGGAGGCGAAAAACAAAGACTGTCTATTGCCAGAGCCTTGTTGCGTGAGCCAAATATACTTGTATTTGATGAGGCTACCTCTTCACTCGATTCAATTACCGAAGAAGAGATTACCGAAACAATTCGTGATGTATCTGTCATTCAAGATCATATTACGATACTGATTGCTCATCGGCTTTCAACCATTATGCATGCTGATAAGATCTTCGTACTGGAGAAAGGACATATCATTGAATCCGGTAAGCACGATGATCTGCTTGCTGAAAAAGGTCTTTACTATGCTATGTGGCGCCAGCAGATAGGTGAAAAATACAATACAGAAGTTTAAATAATTTTGTATATTCAACAATGAACCGTGTACTTTTTGTACATAGTTTAATACTTAGGCGTTCCTATGATTACAGAATTAACTTCTGGCTTTGGTATTTGGGAATGGGTAATGGTAATATTTGCCATAATATGCCTTCTTCTGAGTATTCCATTTGCTATTTTTGATACTATAAAATCAAGAGGTTTAAATCCAGGTCAGAAATTCCTCTGGATAATTTTTATTTTGATTGCACCTTACCTGGGAGCAGTAGTATATCTTTTCTGGGGTCGAAAACAAAAAGCATTATGATTACAATAACAAGTCTACTTTTTATCGGAAATATCTTCCGTTTCCTTCTTGGAATTCTCTGGGCAATTCTGATCGTGTATACTCTGCTTGATCTGTTCAGAAGCAATAAGCCTACTAATACAAAATTATTATGGCTCATTGTAATCCTTATAGCACCAATACTGGGATCTATTATCTACTTTGTAGTTGGAAGAACAAACAAGATCTAATCTCTGTTAATTTGTTTCAATCCCAAAGGAACGAGCTTTTGGGTTTTAAGGTAGGTAAAGAAAACTATCATTATTGTCATGATCCCTCCAAAAAGTACTGAAGGTATTGTCCCCATAAGCTTAGCAGTTGCCCCCGACTCAAATGCACCGATCTCATTCGATGAGTTAATAAACATCCCATTTACGGCCGAAACTCTTCCGCGCATTTCCTGAGGTGTGAGTAACTGTAATATTGTTGAACGGATTATTACGCTGATACTATCAAATGCTCCTTCGAAGAAAAGACATACCAAAGACAGGTAAAAATTACGCGAAAGACCAAAGCAAATAATAGAAAGACCGAAACCGGCAACAGCCAATAGCAGATTTCGCCAGGGTTTGTTCATTGGTGGATATCTGGCCATAATAAACATCGTGATTACAGCACCTGCCGCCGGTGCAGCTCGCATAAATCCAAGCCCTTCAGAACCAACCTTTAGAATATCATGAGCGAAGATTGGCATCAATGCAACGGCCCCTCCAAAAAAAACAGAAAACATATCGAGGCTTAATGCTCCCAGAATCATTTTGTTGTTAAAAACGAATTTTATACCTTCTGAAAGGCTCTTAAATATATTTTCCCTTGGAACAAACTGAGGAGGATAATTTTTAACAAAGAAAACAATACATCCCAATGCCATAGCCATAAAACTTACGATCACTATAAAGCAGGCAGTAATACCGCTGAAAGCATACAGCAATCCACCAACTGCAGGTCCCATAATTGAAGCGACCTGCCAGATTCCACTATTCCAGGTTGACGAATTAGCATAATGATCTCTGGGAATAATCTGAGCCATTAATGTAAAGGCTGTAGGTGAATAAAAACCTCTGGCAATTCCTACAAAGAATATCATCAGATAAATAATCATAATGACTGATTTTTGCCCCAGATACTTAAGTCCCTCCGGACTGGATACAACTGTTAGAACAAGACTTGACAGCAGCATCGCCAGAATAATCCAGATCATGAGCTTTTTCTTATCCGATTTATCAGCAATATATCCTCCATATAAAGTCACAGTTATCGAAGGGATAGCTTCGGCAAGGCCTATCAGGCCCAAAGAGAGGGGATCTTTGGTTAACTGATAAATATGCCACCCCACTACAACCGCTTGTACCTGGTAGGCAAAGGTAAACAGAAAGCGCATGGCCAGGTAAGAACGAAACTCCGGAAAACGCATTGCGATATAGGGATCCTTGACAGCTTCTGAAGACTTACTAGCAGGCATTTTGATTCAATTTATTTATCAATATTTATTGTCTTGCAAAGCTTTTACAGGGGATAATTATCAATAAATAATTGTTTTACGATATTTTATCCCAAGTGATACCACCAGGTTTTTTTTCAAAATATTGCCTTAAAAGCAAGTTAGATTCACTCTTTAATTCTGGATCAACCTCAAGTACATGTATAACCGATTGTCTGGCTTCAGCTAAAAGCTTCTGATCCATAGAGAGATCTGCTAATTTCAAATCAAGCACCCCACTTTGCTGAGTCCCTTCAATATTACCTGGTCCTCTGAGTTGAAGATCAATTTCTGCAATCTCAAAACCATCATTAGTCCTCACCATCGTATCCAGTCTGGTTCGGGCATCACTGCTGAGCTTATTTCCCGACATTAATATACAAAAAGATTGCTCTGCTCCCCTGCCAACTCTTCCGCGCAATTGATGCAATTGAGACAATCCAAAACGCTCGGCATTTTCAATAATCATCACACTGGCATTAGGAACGTTAACCCCAACTTCAATCACTGTGGTAGCTACCATAATCTGAGTTTCTCCTTTAACAAAACGCTGCATTTCAGAAGCCTTTTCCTTAGCCGCAAGTTTACCATGAACAATACTTACCTGATATTCAGGCATAGGAAATTCATCAATAATGGCCTCAATCCCGGCTTCCAGATATAAAAGATCAAGCTTCTCACTTTCCTTGATCAGAGGATAAACAATATAAATCTGCCTTCCTTTTGCAATCTCCTCACGCATAAAACCAAACATCCTTAAACGCTGGCTATGATATAAATGAACTGTTTTAATTGGTTTTCTGCCCGCTGGAAGCTCATTAATTATTGAAATATCGAGATCTCCATAAAGGGTCATGGCTAAAGTTCGGGGAATGGGTGTAGCAGTCATAACCAAAACATGCGGAGGAATCACATTTTTTCGCCACAATTTAGCACGCTGCTCAACCCCAAAACGATGCTGCTCATCGATTACAACAAGTCCAAGGTTTTTAAACTTAACAGCGTCTTCTATCAGAGCATGTGTACCAACAAGAATATCGAGATCTCCATTCTCGAGGCGCTGATGAAGACCTGTTCTCGCCTTTTTCAAAGTAGAGCCAGTCAATATTTCTACACTGACAAAGCCATCGCCCAACAGACCCTTAATAGACAAATAATGTTGCTGAGCCAAAATCTCAGTAGGGGCCATTATACAGGCCTGGAAACCATTATCTATGGCTAACAGCATAATCATCAGGGCAACAACTGTCTTTCCACTGCCAACATCTCCCTGGAGCAGCCGGTTCATTTGCACTCCACGCTGAGTATCCTGCCTGATCTCTTTTATTACGCGCTTCTGGGCAGCTGTGAGTTCAAAAGGTAATTTCTCTGAATAAAAAGTATTAAAATTATTCCCAACAGTATTAAAAAGAGCTCCTTTAAACTTCTGAGTCCGAACCAATTTGGTCCGTAAAAGTTTCAACTGAATAAAGAACAATTCGTCAAATTTCAGGCGGGTCTCTGCGGCTTTAAGAATTTCGGTGTTTTCAGGAAAATGAATATTATAAAGCGCTTTCTGCAGACCTATGAGTTTATGTTTATCTAATATATATTCAGGCAGAGTTTCTTTAATTTGCCTGATTACCTGATCAATAAGAGCGGCCTGAGCCCTTTGAAGACCTTTACTGTCAAGGTTGAACTGTTTTAACTTCTCGGTAGAGCTGTAAACTGGTTGCAGAGTAAGATTACCTCTGTTCTCTGCATTAGTCTGATAAGACTCAAGCTCAGGATGAGAGATCGAGAAGTGTCCATTAAAAATTACAGGCTTCCCAAAAACAATAAAAACTGAACCCGGCTGAATGATCTTATCAATCCAGCGAATACTCTGAAACCAAACAAGTTCAATACTACCGGTATCATCCTTGAATCTTGCGACAAGCCTTCTGGTATGCTTATCACCCAATATCTCCTTTGAAATAATCCGTCCAAGTATTTGAACCGAAGGTAGATCGGGATTTAGTTCCCGGATCTTATAAAAACGGGTCCTGTCAATATATCGGAAAGGATAATGGTGCAGAAGGTCTTCATAAGTGAATATCCCAAGATCCTTCTTAAGTATCTCAGCACGCTGGGAACCTATACCTTTTAAATACTCAACAGGGGTTTTTAAGATTTGCTCTGCCAATCTGTTTAGGGAATAACTTCCGGAAACTCATCGACCGGAACTTTATAAAATATTTCTTTGATCGTATTCCAGTTAAAAATAATAACAGCAGTGAATAGCAGCAAGTATGCATATAACTGATGCAAACTAATTCCTTCGTGAAAGTAGAAAAATGCGACAGTAAAAGCAACAATCGGATTAAGATAAATGATGATTCCAAGGGTTGAAGACGGCATCCCTATCAATGCATAAAGACTTAAAAATAAGGGTATTATGGTAAATAAAATGGAAATTATTATAATGTCAATCCAGAAATAGAGATCAAGCGGAAAACTATGGAAGCTATGTATAAAAAATGGAAACATTAAAACTGTAGCGATCAGAAGCTGTAAGCCAAGCATATTAAACTTATCCATCCTGTCCATTACCTTCTGAACAATCAGAAAAAAACTATAAAGTGCTGCAATAAATACAGACCACAAAACATCTCTAAGGGAGCCTTGAGCCAAAATTAGAATACTAAGAGAAGCAATTCCCAATGAAATAAGCTTTAAGAGGCTAAGTTGTTCCTTTAAGATCAGGAAACCAGCAAAAGCGGTAATCAGTGGGCATACCATATAGGCAAAGGCTGCAGACTTCAGGTTAACATTATTTACAGCATAAATATAGGTAAACCAATTCCCGCTTATCAGCATCCCTGAAAGCAGACATAGAATGATAATTCTCCTTCGCTCGATTTTCGCCAGTGCATTGAAATAATTAAGGTCAGATTTTACCTGCTTAACGCGAAATAGTACAATAAAAGCCCAGGTAAATATGAGTGAGGTAAATATCCTGTAATATAATATCTCGTCGGAAGGGTAATGCTGGATTTTGCGAAGTGGAATAGAGAAAAAGCCCCAGGTCACCACAGATACAATTGCGGCTAAAAAATATTTAAACCGACCCGCTTTCAATATCAGTCCTTAACAGCAATCAGTGAGATCTCTACATTCACATTTTTGGGTAATCCCAAAACAGCTACGGTCTCTCTTGCAGGGAAGTCTTTACTAAAGTATGAGCCATAGATCTCATTAACTTCGGCAAAGTGCTTCATATCACTTAAAAAAATAGTGGTTTTAATAACATTTTGAAATGAAAAGCCGGCTGCGATTAGCAAGGCATCCAAATTTTTCATAACCTGCCTGGCTTCATCACCAATACTGCTATTAATTAACTGATCTGTTGCAGGATCTATTGGGATCTGTCCGGATATGAACAACATATTACCCGACTTCACTGCCTGACTATATGGGCCGATAGGTTCGGGTGCCTTTTCTGTATAGATTATCGATTTCATTTTAATTATTTTATTTGGAACAGATCAAACAAAGCCTTACTGACAATCATTTACTAAATCTCAGAATACATACCACTCAAGCAGCTTATAAATAATACCAGCAAGAAATAAGACGATAGCAATGGTATTAATTATGTGCATTACCTTCAAATTGAAACTTGAAGGTCTGTTTGGATCGTGCTTTCTAAAAAAATACATAGAACAAAAATATTAAATAAAAAAAGAATCCCGTCCCGAAATAATCGGGACGGGATTCTTTTTTACAATATGCTTATATACAGTATTGTTTATTGTTGTTTAATCTCAACACGACGATTTTGGGAACGTCCTGCTTCAGTAGCATTAGATGCAACCGGACGGCTTTCGCCATAAGCAGTTGTTGAAATTCTGTTTGAAGCTATACCAGCGTTAACTAAGTAAGTTTTAACAGAATTAGCTCTGTCTCTTGATAAAGTCATGTTATATTCTTCAGTACCTTCAGCAGAAGCGTGACCGTCTAACTGAACAATTGCAGAAGAATTTGCTTTCAATGAAGAAGCTAATCCATCAAGAACTGAGTAAGCTG
>CAZGWG010000109.1:10633-11829 GCA_964529165.1 uncultured Sphingobacterium sp. | reverse complement strand
TGTTTAGGAAGAGAACGTATTTTTCAGCATTTCTCTGAAAAATACCAGATTCCAACCTTGATTTATCGTTTGAATTATGCAATTGATCTCCGTTATGGTGTCTTACTTGAGATTGCGAAATCTGTCAATGAAGGAAGGGCAATCGATCTTACAACAGGCAGTGTCAATGTAATATGGCAGGGTGATGCTAACGAGATCGCCATACGTTCTTTACTGCATTGTGAAGTTCCGGCAAATATTCTTAATGTAACAGGTCCCGAAACTTTATCAGTTAAATGGTTAGCTGAGCAGTTCGGACTATTGATGAACAAAGAACCTTTGTTTATCAATGATCCTCAACCCAATGCCTTGTTAAATAATGCATCTAAAGCACATAAGTTATTTGGCTATCCAAGGGTTACCGTACGTGATATGATCGAGATGACTGTCGCCTGGCTTCAGGGAGGTGGCAAAATGATCAATAAACCTACCCATTTCCAGGAAAGAAAAGGTCAATTTTAAATAGATTTTAAAGATAATTTGATTAAAAGAATATGTCAAGCAAAACACTAGATCCTTCGCTTAAAAGTTTACTGCAAAACGGAACAGTTCTACCTGCAATTCCATTAGCTCTAAACTCTTCCCGACAGTTTGATGAGGCTCGTCAGAGGGGACTAGCAAGATATTATGTGGCTACGGGGGCAGGTGGCCTTGCTGTAGCAGTACATTCAACGCAGTTTGAGATCAGAGATCCTGAAGTTAACTTATTTGAAACCGTTTTGCGAGTTGTATCAGAAGAGATTGATGCATCGAATCCAGGAAGGCCATTTATTAAAATTTCAGGAATCTGCGGACCAACCGCTCAGGCTGTAAAAGAAGCTGAAACAGCATTGAAATATGGATTTGATCTGGGGCTTCTCAGTATGGGAGGACTTCAGTCCTGGACTGAAAAGGCTATACTTCAGCGTGTACGAGATGTGGCTGCCGTAATGCCAGTCATAGGATTTTACCTTCAGCCTTCTGTTGGAGGTCGTATCTTTTCTTATGATTTCTGGCAGGAATTTGCCGAAATCAAAAACATAGAGGCTATTAAAGTTGCAGCATTTAACCGTTATCAGACACTTGATGTTGTAAGAGCTGTATGTGCATCTTCCAGATGCAATGAGATTGATCTTTATACAGGTAATGATGACAATATTATACCCGATCTTTTGACT
>CAZGWG010000109.1:0-10623 GCA_964529165.1 uncultured Sphingobacterium sp. | reverse complement strand
AAAGAATGTGTTGGGGGATGGCTTGGTCACTGGGCTGTATGGACAAGGGCTGCTGTAAAATTATTGGAAGAAATAAAAGCCTGTAAAGCCAACGGAAATAAGGGTATGGCAGAATTACTGGCCAAGGGTATTGAAGTGACCGATATGAATGCGGCAATTTTTGATCCTGCTCATAATTTTCATGGATGTATTCCCGGAATTCATGAGGTTTTGCGAAGACAAGGCTTGTTGGAAGGCCGCTGGTGTTTGAACCCCAAAGAAGAATTATCAGATGGTCAGATGGAAGAGATAGATCGGGTGTGTAAGGCTTATCCTCATCTTATTGATGACCAATTTGTTAAAGATCTAATTCTTTCAGAGAAATCTGCCTGATTAGATATTCCCTGATTTATTAAAATTTCATAAATTACAAGATGGACAGAAGAAGATTTGTTAAAAGTGCCGGTACATTGGCTGCCCTGAGTTCTATGAATCTCTCTGATCTGCTTGGAGCTGATTCCGCTTCTTTAAAGATGATTAATATTGTGAGGACACAGTCCGGTTTTGAACGGGAAAAGCTTATTCGTCCATTCGGATTTAAAGGTGGCTATCTGACAGAACTATGGCAGGTTGCCTCCAAAATGCAATCTGCTTCAGGTATATCAAAGATCGGAATCGCTACCCAAAGTGTACTTTACGGGGATGCCGATTTATTTTCACGTCATTCAGAAACTGAGGGAAATACAATGATGTACAATTTGGTGAAAAATTCTCTCGACCACGTCAAAAGAACTCCATTCAGGACACCTCCCGAATTGCTTGACAAAATTTTACCTGCGGTTATTAAGGATGGGCAAAAGATAACGGGAAAGCAGGATCTGAACATCAATTTTGTTTATAATGCTTTGGTTGGTGTGGATAATGCAGCCTGGCTAACTTATGCAGCAGAAAATAAATTCAAGAGCTTTGAGGCGATGATTCCTGATGAATATAAGAAGACCTTCGCCCATAGAAATAAAAAAATTGCAATCATGTATCAGATTCCATACGGCATGCCTATGGAGGATTTGAAAAATGCAGTAAAACAAGGGTATTTTGTATTTAAGGTCAAAACCGGAGCCCCGGGTTCACAATCAGAGATGATTAAGGCTGATATTGAGAGATTAAGCCTGATTCATGAAACACTTAAAGATTTCCGTACAGAACAGACTGAAAATGGTAAACTGATCTATACTATGGATGCCAATGCAAGGTATGAGAAAAAGGAAACCTTATTAAAATACCTTGACCATGCCCGTAAGATTGGTGCCTATGATCAGATTTTGTTGATCGAAGAACCAATGAGTGAAAATAATGAGGAAAGTGTCGATGATATTGAAATCCGGATTGGAGCGGATGAAAGTGTACATGACGAGGAATCTGCATTAAGACGTCTCGATCAGGGTTATAAGGTAATGGTATTGAAAGGTATCGCTAAAACACTCAGTTTGTCGATAAAAATTGCCAAACTAGCGGCTGAAAGGAACGTTCCTTGCATGTGCGCCGATCTCACGGTGAATCCGATTTTGATTGACTGGAATAAAAATCTTGCAGCTCATCTTGCTCCTTTTCCTGTTATTAATATGGGTATGATGGAGACAAACGGTGATATGAATTATACAAATTGGAAAAACATGGTTAATTATCATCCAGCCCCATCTGCTTCATGGAGAATACCCCAAAATGGAGTTTTTGAGCTTAATTCTGATTATTATGAGCAGAGTGGAGGGATTTTTCAACCATCTGGTCATTATGAATCAATGTTTTAAATCTTTATTTGCTAAGGTTTAGTTAGATGTGGCCCGATAAAAAAATTGTTTCTTTTGTTTTGGCCATTCTGTCATTTGTACAACTTTATGCACAGAATAGTGATACAGTCAGAACCATAAAGATAGATGTTCTTGTTGGTCTGCAATTTGATATGGTGAGGTTCAATGTAAAGCCTGGTGAAAAATTGAACCTTGTTTTCACTAACAGCGATGACATGAGTCATAACCTGCTCATAACAAAACCAGGAGCAAGGCTTGAAGTGGTCAATGAGGCCCTTAAATTAGGTCAGAAAGGTCCTGAAATGGATTACATTCCTAATTCCCCATCCGTTTTGTGGGCTATTCCACTTGTTAATCCTAATCAATACAGGTCTTTGAGTTTTACTGCTCCCAAACAAGAAGGCGTGTACCCTTATGTATGCACAATTCCGGGTCATGGATTTATAATGTTTGGAGCGATGTATGTTAATTCAGATGGGTTGCTACCAGAGCTAAAGGATGATCCAAATATTCCCCCAAACCGAAGAATTGAGAATAATAACTTGCTAAGTGATCAGCATAGTAATCATCAGATGTATGGAGAGCAACAAGCTGTAAAAAGTAAACCATTACATCCATACACACCTATACCGCCATATATTTACCGGGTTTTTATCGATGGATCAAGTCCTGCAGCAATTGCTGTTAGTCTTTCAGATAATTTATCATATTGCTGGGATGCCGGCACCTGTAAGCTACGCTTCGCATGGAGTGGTGGCTTTCTCGATAATTCTGAACTCTGGAAAGGTAAAGGGGATGTATCAGCAAAGGTTATTGGGAAAATATTTTTCAGAGATAAGACTCAATTCCCGCTTTCATTCAATGCAGATAACATAGCACCGAAATTAGATTATAAGGGATACAAACTTATTAAACGTTTTCCGGAGTTTCATTACACTTTAAACGGGTTTGATATTTATGAACTGATTCATCCTGCAGCAGATGGTAAGGGTTTGAGCAGGACTTTCAGGATTCCAGATATTAAAGGTGCTATATGGTTCAATACCGACCCCTTTGACGGGGTTAAATATGTTTCTTCTGTTGGTACCTGGGTAGGAAACAGATTGAAATTAACTGCCGGGGAAGCAAGAAAATTCAGCATTATCATGAAGGCAAAGGAAGGAGGACTCCATGAACACTAAGGCTTTTTTTTGTTTTATTGGAATTCTGTTTTTCGCTGGACAAAATCTTATTCTCGGCCAGAGCATAAATGAATCTTACAGAGTCGAGACCATTATAATGCCTGAAGGCTTAACTGCTGAAACCGGGGCAGTTGAATTTTTACCTGATGGACGTTTGGTTGCCTGTTTTACAAGGGGAGAGGTAATGACCTATAATTCCCTTACAAAGAAATGGAAATTATTCGCTGAAGGTCTTCATGACCCTTTAGGAATAATGGTAGTCAGTAATTCTGAATTATTAATAATACAACGTCCTGAATTGACAAGAGTAAAAGATACAGATGGTGATGGGATTGCCGATCTGTATGAGAAGGTTACAGACGCTTTTGGACTTTCAGGCAATTACCATGAGTTTAATTATGGACCCGTTAAGGATAAGGATGGTAACCTTTTCATCGCTTTAAATTCTTCTTCGGGTGGAGGCAATATCAGAGACGAAGTACGTGGTGAGATCAATCCGCTTGGTCGTGAAAGTGGAAGCAAAGGACAGATGTTTTCCACTGTACCGTATCGTGGCTGGGTAATGAAATTAGATAAGCAAGGTCATTTACAGCCTTTTGCATCGGGTTTTCGATCACCAAATGGGATAGGATTCGATCTGGAAGGCAATCTTTTTGCAACCGATAATCAGGGCGACTGGATTGGTACCAGTCCGCTTCATCATGTACAGGAAGGAAAGTTCTATGGTCATCCCGGAAGCCTGGTTTGGCAAAAGGGATGGAATAGAGGTAATCCATTCTTATTGCCTGTGCAAGCTTTGGATAGTATGAGAACCAGAGGAGCTGTTTTATTTCCGCATGGTATAATGGCAAATTCACCAACTCAGCCTCTTTGCGATAATACCGGAGGGAAATTTGGTCCTTTTTCCGGTCAATTATTAATAGGAGAGATGAATAAGGAGCGGCTTGTTAGAGTAATGCTTGAACGGGTCGGTGGCGAATTACAGGGTGCTTGTATCCCGTTTTTTGAAGGAAATGGCCTGAGAAAGGGGAATAACCGGTTAGTATTTGGTCCGGATGGTAGTTTATGGATTGGGCAAAATTCTCATGGTTGGCTTGGTGACCAGGGTATACAGCGAATTGTTTTCACAGGTAAGAATCCTGCGGACATTTATAGCATGAATCTTACTGAAAGTGGCTTTGATCTGACCTTTACTGAAGCCCTGGAGCCATCTGGTGCAAGCAATAAAGAGAACTTTAAATTTAGGCGGTATTTTTACAAGTATCATAATAAATATGGGTCTGATCAGTTTGATATTCAAGATGTTCCGGTTACCGATGTCAAGATTTCAAATGACCGTAAAAAAATATCACTGAAGCTGGCTGAATTAAAACCAGGATATGTTTATGAATTGAATCTGGGAGATATTAAAACTTCAAAAGGTGAGACACTGAATAATAAGCTGATATGTTATACACTGAATAAATTAAAGTCTTCCTCTTTTTAATAAACTTAATCAGGTAATAACACTTCCTTGAAATAAAAATGCTAACTGAAGCTAAAAAATGAGAAGAAAAATTGATGGTCTTTTAATACTGGTGGTCTTATTCGCTCTCTTAACGCCCAATAGGTCTGTTGCTGTTTCTAAGTATCTAAATACAAGGAAAAATTTCTCTTTTCATCATTCAGATACCCTGAAAAACAATTTAAAGTATATCAGTACCAATTTTGAAAATGCTTCACAGCTTGACTGGGAAGTAGATTCCGCAGGTATCGTCAATATAAGTCTTATTTATGACCATGAAAGGGCTTCACCAAACCGTGCCAACGGACACTGGCATTTTAAACTTGAGGCAGATTCTGGTACTGAAGTAACACTGATCCTAAAAAATTTTGAGAATGTTTGGAATGGAATGAAGGGAGTTCCGGTATCAGAAAAAACGAACTGTCTGATTTCTACGGATGGAAAAAGCTGGTCTGTTATTCCTGCAGATTTTATTGCGGGCAATCGCTTAAAAATCAAAGTTCCAATGATTGGCAATCAACTATTTGTGGCCAGTGTTGAACCTTACAGAATTAGTGATCTCGATAAACTTTTGGTTGAGATTAAGGGAAATCCATGGGTTGATATTATGAATATTGGCAATACCGTTGAGGGGCGTCCCCTGGAAATTATAAGGGTAGGAAATCCTGATGCCCCTTACAGTGTATTTATTAGAGCAAGGGCCCATTCCTGGGAACCCGGGGGTAACTGGGTTGTTCAGGGATTAATTCGCAATCTTCTTGAAAAAGATGCTGGACTTTTTTTAAAGCGATATTGCGTATATATCATGCCGATGGCCAATAAAGATGGAGTAGCACGTGGCAGAACCCGTTTCAATACAAATGGCAAAGATCTTAACAGAGAGTGGGATCGTCCTGCAGATCAGATTTTAACTCCTGAGAAATATGCATTTGAGAACTGGTTGAAAATGATGGTCAGCAAAGGTAAAAAACCAGATCTGGCAATTGATCTGCATAATGATCAGGGTGGTAATATTCATGTTAACCTTCCTTCGGCAGATAATAGCCTCTATATTTCGAAGATGAAAAAAATCGAAAATTTACTTTATAAAAACACCTGGTTTACCGAAGGCCCTTCACATGTAAAAAATCCAGGCTCATTTGGAGAAGGACTTGCAAAACGCTATGGTATTGATGCTTTTGTTTACGAACTGAATTATGAATGGATTGCCGGTTTAAATAAGACTCCTATGGGAAAGGATTGGGAACTTCTCGGAAAACAACTTGGAAAAGTGTTCTATTTGTATTTTGATACGGAAAAGTAAAGCTTCAAACCGGTAGTATTTATTGATTTCTTTTTGACTGACGCTGAACTGCTTTCATCTTTTCAGCAAGGCGCAAACCGAGCGTTCTAGCTGATTCGGAATCAAAATGCGTACCGTCTCCTTTATGTTTTAATCCTTCTGAGCTTGCAACTGCCGTAAATGGGATTAAAGCAGGAACCTTTTTTAATTCCTTGTTTATATTGTGGTAATTATCCCTGTAATATCCAAGCTCACCTATTATAAATGGAAGAGACTGATTACCAATATCATTTCGTACTCTTAGTATTAATGAATTCAACTGAGTAATATAAGTTGATGATTTTTCAGGGCTGCTGTTCCCTTCACCCTGATGCCAGACAATACCTTTTATAACTCCTGATTTCATAGCTTCTTTGATCCGGATAAGGGCATCATCATAAGGATGGGTATCAGTAGCCTTATTGTATGCTTTAGGCTCCCAGTCTTCGATTGGTGTACCACCAACAGCACATGGCACAAGTCCAATTCTGATTTTTTTCTTATCATCTTCTGTCATACTGAGCCCGAATGCTAAACCTGGTCCGACACCAGCAATATCAGGCTTGTCGAAATGTAAAGGATGCTCTGCCCTTACCCAATCATTGTTCTTGTTCAGCATAAGCAGACGACTGTTGTGCTCATTCTTATACTCTTCTGTGATCACACCACGGCCAGCCATATTTGATTGTCCCATCAAAATGTAAATGTGAAAGTTGGGGTCTGGTTTCGTTTGTGGGGATCCAAAAACTATAGAAAACAAGAAAAAAATGATACTAAAATAAATTTTATACATGGCCATACTGTCTGTGAGTAAAAGATATTGAAATAACTGGTTTAGGAGCTTTAGCGTAATTTAGGCTTGAAATGAATGAAATTTTGAAATGAGTAAAGGTCAAATCAATCTTTAGCTTCAAATTCGTTTAAGGCACGTTGAACACTTCCATATCTGAGTAAAAGTTCTTTTGCAATGATATAATCGGAAATACCTGTGTTATTCATTAACATTTTAACCGCTCTGTCAGTAATCTTATCATTAATCAGTTTTACATTAACCATCTGGTTATCCAATACACGGCCAAGTTTAACCATCGTCGTTGTACTGATCATATCAAATATCATTTTCTGTGCTGTTCCACATTTCATACGGGTACTGCCGGTAACAAATTCCGGCCCTGTAATTACCTCTACAGGAATATCTGCTTGCTCAGCAATGGGAGAGTCAGGATTACTGACGATGCAACCGGTAAATATCTGATGTTTCCTGCATTGTTTTAAAGCAGATAATACGAAGGGAGTAGTTCCGCTCGCAGAAATGCCAATGACAATATCCTTTACAGATACGTTCTTCTCTGAAAGCATTCGCCAGGCAGCATCTACATCATCCTCTTTTTCTTCTAAAGCTTCGATAAGATGCTCTTTTCCTCCTGCGAGTATTACATTGAACAGATTCTCAGAAACCCCGAAGGTGGTAGGCAGCTCAATCACATCCAATACAGATAAACGGCCGCCACTTCCTGCACCAACGTAAAACAGCCTTCCATCATTCTCTAGTTTATTAACAATTGTATTGATTAAGGTATTAAGGGAGGGCAAAGCTTTTTCTATAGCATACGCTACCGATTGATCTTCTTTATTCAGATTTGATGTAAGCTCTTCAACTGACATTTTTTCTAAATGCCTGTATTTTGATGCTTGTTCTGTAATTCTTGTCATATTGATTTATTGGAGAAGGATGATAAATAATTAGATGATTTACCAGATTTTATTAAGTCAATATTATGGATAAATCAGCTAATACTCTTGTGATTTTTAATTTAATGAATAAGGTTTGCCAATAAAAGGAGAGTTGGATATAAGGTTTACAGCTACTTAGGGGGAGGGGCTTTTACCACTAACCTTGCTGATAAGCTGAAAGTTCAAATATATGAAAAACTGTCCTAAAGATAACTCCAGAACCGCTTCATTCAAGCAGTGTTAGTAGCATTATTATAATAATAATTTCTTAATGACTGTCTTTATTTTCAATAGCCTTGCTTTTTATTGTTTTTAAAATTGTCAAAGTTTAGCTTGCTTCGACGCATATTAGTCGGATGTATGACAATTCTATCCGACCAAAATATGACTAAACTCTGTACTACTAATGTTTAAAATTTGAATTATTAATAGAATTTAATTACCCTCAAGCCAGGTGCGGATATATTCTTTCCCAAAAGTTTTACTTTAAAGCACCCTTGTCGATTTGCTGTTATTTAAAAGATTTCTCCAATGATTTATCTTATGAGGATTTTGATAAAAGCTAATTTTGTCATGTACAATATTGATAAAATCTTAAATTGTAACATTGAATTTTAATTCATTAGGGATTAGGTTATGCGTATTTTATGCTTAATCTTGTTTAGTATACAAGGTGTTTTTTAAATTTATCCTATTGTATTACAGTGAATTACAGTCGATTGTTTAAATTATTTGTTCTGGTTTATAATAGTCATTACTATGAGAATAAACTGTATAATCTTATACTTAATCCTTCACGTAAGCCAGGCAATTTATGCGCAGGAGAATACTGCAAGCTGGGTTCTGGAAACACCAAAAGCAGCATGGCAGCCCAGAGATTCTCAGGGAGAGCTGGTATATAAAAATCAGCTCTGGATCTTTGGAGGATGGTTTAATTCACAGGAAGCCCCGCCAAGAGATGTTTGGAGTTCTTCAGATGGTAAAAACTGGAAACTGATTAATAGCTCGGCCCCTTGGATACACAGTGATCTGTCCATGTCTATCTCCTTCAAAAATAAAATGTTTATGATGGGTGGCTGGTATAACGGTCGTTTGAAAGGACATTCGGCAAGTAATAGGGTATGGAGTTCAAAAAATGGTGTTGAATGGAAGCAGGAGACGGAGAATGCAGCATGGTCGCCAAGAATTGCATCTGCTATTGTAGAGTTTAAAGGTAAGTTATGGTTGTTGGGAGGGACTGAAAATTATTATTTTGGAGATGAAAGCAGCCTCAAAAATGATGTATGGTACTCCTCAAATGGCAGAGACTGGGAACTGGCCACTGCTAATGCAGGCTGGTCACCAAGGGCATATCATCAGGCTGCTGTTTTAAATGGTAAAATTTACGTTTTCGGAGGTGGGAATTATGTACCGGAGTATCATGCTAAAAATGACGTATGGAGTTCGGAGGATGGAATTCATTGGACTAAAATAAAAGATGAGGCTCCATGGCATGAGCGTTTATGGTTCTCTTCGGTAGTCTATCGCGATCGGATATGGGTGATGGGCGGCTGGTCCAATAATCCATATAAAAATCATTCAGATGTTTGGAGCAGCAAAGACGGCATTAACTGGGAAGAGTTTAAATCGGCTAGGGTATGGAACGGTCGGCATGAACAATCCGCATTTATTTTCAATGATAAAATATGGATAGCAGGCGGGATGACACCTCCACTGGTAAATGATGTATGGTCTTTGAAACTCCCCAAGGACTGGAAATAGAAAATACCTGATTAGTTTTCTGAATCAGGCTTTACCGGAAAAACCAGCAATCATTTCATCAGAAGTAACAGTATATTGCCCAAACATTTCAAAAAATAGTAAGGCGCCGTTGGTTTGGGCCAGGCCTTCCTGGGTTTCTTTGTTTTCCATTCCTGTGGTACAATCACGTATCACGCTCACCTGGTATCCCCTGTAATTCATCTGTAATGCACCGTAATCCCTTGTAATCATACAGGCATTTGTATTAAATCCTGCGAAAAACAGAAATAATATACCTTTTTGTTTGCAATAACGATGTAATTCCTCTCCATAAGCTACAACTGCCTCATTATTGATTGGAACCACTTTAGGATGAAAGGTAAGGGGTGCAAGGGCATTGCGCTCTGCCTCTTTTGAAGTAAACGGGCGTCTGAATCCTTTAAATGGCCCGCTTAAATTACGAAATTCTTTCGGAGGCCATGTGTCAGGGATAGGTTTAAGTTCTGCTTCTGACATTAGTTTAATCCAATTTGGATGTGTTTTTGCAACCTCAGGTGATGGGCAATGGATGACCTCCATTCCATAGGCTCTGCATTTTTCTAAAAGGGGTATATATTTTTCATTAATAATCCTTTCTGCCCTTTCTTCAGGTTCCTTAAGATAATGTCTCTGCCAGACATCCAGTAAAACCAGGGCACATTGAGATACGGGAATATTCCAATCGAGCTTTGCTTGAGCTGTATTTACCTCAAGCCATTCTTTATCTTCTTTCACTATCCAATTGTGATATCTGGGTTTAATATGAAGTTTTTCATCGCTGATTGAATGTTCATCTTTATTCAGACTTTCTGCGGCTATAGCGGGCATTGCCATACTGATTCCCAATGCAGTACTTAATCCACCCAGTGAACTCTTTCTAATGAACTCGCGCCTTGAGCTATCTTTTACACTCATAATTAACCAATGTTTAAACCCAATTTAGTGTTTTTTATAAAAACTATCCTTCAATATTGTTGTTTATTTACATGAACACTCATCTGGTTTTTCGCAAGGAGCTGCATAATGGGGATTTATTTCGATCAGTTGTTTTATTATGTAAAACTGCTACACGGGTACGTTAACGAGTATAAAAATAAAATGAAGTGTTTCCATAAAATTGATTTGAAAAGCCAGGTATAAAAGTTATTATTGTGTAATAGACACTTTAAAATATTTTCTATTTTGTTATGAAGAAACGCGATACCGAGCTTACGGGTGTAAAAGAAATAGCCAGAAGAGCTAATGTCTCAATAGCCACTGTCGACAGAGTACTTCATAACAGAACAGGTGTTTCCAAACAGACTAAGGAAAAAATCC
>CAZGWG010000108.1:8848-11905 GCA_964529165.1 uncultured Sphingobacterium sp. | reverse complement strand
TTTGAGCACCTGGTTTGGCTGCGTGAAGTACAATCTGAAAAGCCGGCCGATTCGAAAGGATTTATCGCCTTTATTCCATGGCCTTTCCAGGATGATGGCACGCTTTTGCGCAAGGTACGTGGTATTACAAACCAGGTTACCGCAGATGAATACATTCGTATGATCGCTTTGAGCCGCATCATGTTGCCTAATGTTAAAAATATACAGGCCAGTTGGCTAACTGTAGGCAAGCAGGTAGCCCAGATCTGTCTTCATGCCGGAGCGAATGATTTTGGATCAATTATGATCGAAGAAAATGTGGTTTCGGCTGCCGGAGCTCCCCACCGCTTTACCTCTAAGGGAATACAGGATTCAATTCGCGAAGCAGGTTTTGAACCTCAACTCAGAACACAGCAATATGAGTTCAGGGATTTACCAGAAATGACTGAACAGCAGGTTATCGATTACTGATACTCATTAATATATACCGTTTACTCATTTTAATTATTTCATTAATCAAAATAGCAATAAATTGGAGTATCGTATACTTTAGCTATTTTCTATGCAATTAGATGCCATAATTGTAGATGATGAAGAGTATTCCCGTAAATCACTTTTCTTTCTGATTGATGGTTATTGCCCAAAAGTTAAGATAAAGGGAATAGCTAAATCCGTTCAGGAAGCCCGTCAAATGCTGGGATCATTTAAAATAGATCTTGTTTTTCTTGATATAGCGATGCCAAATGAGGATGGATTCAGTTTATTACCCGATTTAAATAAATGCTCCGCTTCAGTAATTTTTACGACAGCCTATAATCAATACGCCTTAAAAGCTTTGAAAGCGAGCGCAGTTGATTATTTATTAAAACCTATTGATATTGAGGAACTCAAAGATGCGATTGAAAAAGCAGTGGTATGGATATGCCTGAATCATAATAAAAGTTCGAATATCTCTACCTATTCAGAACAGTTAAATAGCCTGGAAGAGAACCTTAACGAGATCAAAAAAATTACCAAACTAAATCTGCCCCATCTGAATGGCTTTAATATCATCGATGTAAGTAGTATAATTTATATTAAGGCAGACAGCAATTACTCGATCTTTCATCTTGAAAATCAGAGCCGGGTAGTTGTTTCTAAACACCTTAAAGAATACGAAGATATACTGGAGAATACAGGTTTTAGCAGAATACATAAATCAACTCTCATAAATCTAAAACATCTCAAAAAGTACTCTAACAAGAAAGGTCTGATGGTCACCATGTCTGACGATTCTGAACATAGCGTTTCAAGAAGAAAATCATCAGATTTTCTCGAAACTGCCAGACTTTTTAACTTTAATTAGTGAGCTGTAGCAGGAAGCTTTATCATTATAATCCAATTAGTCTTACCCTTTACTCAAAAATCTATACCGCTTACACATTGAAATACAAACAAAATATTGAATTTCATAATTTAGAACATATAATAACCTGAAGCTTTTTCTAATTTCTCAGGACTTTATTATCCTATCATTGAAATAGGAATTCCTCGGTTATGAAAAGCGGTTGAAACGATTGGGGCGTTTCGCCGCTTTTTTGTAAAAACTAAAAAGAAATGTTAAATTAAATACTCTTTCAATCAGGAAAATCTCTGTATCATTAATTTCATTTACTGAAATCAGAATTGAAAAAAAAGCTGCTCAAATCTGCATTATTAGTAATTCTCCTTCTGATGGCAATAATTTTATTAGCCACTCCACTAAAGAAGAGATACCCTTTACTGCTGCAAAAATATTTTTCTTACAGTTCAAAGCTCAAGTCAGATTTGCCAGATTCGGGAAGCATAAATAAACTGAATAAAGATGCCTTTAATATTAGACTTACAGATCCAAAAAAGACAATCATTCTTGCAGATAGTGCATTAAGGCTCGCAATAAAGCTTAATTACACCTTCGGGATAGCTGAAGCGAATAGAACAAAGGGCGTTGGATTCTATTACCTCAATGACACAGAAAATGCCGTAAAAAACTACATAGAAGCCCTTAAACATTTTAAAGCTATAAATGATAAAAAAAATGAGGCTAGAGTTTATAACAATATCGGAAACCTGTACAAGGAAGTAAATTATGCTAAAGCATTACTTTATTACAATAGCGCGCTATCTCTGGCTAAAAAATTAAAAATCGACGAGTTTACAGCAGGTATCTATTTAAATATTGCGAACATTTTAAGGTTTCAGGGAGACTTCAAAAATTCACTCAAGTATCTGGAAACAAGCAAGAAAATATTTGCAAGGATAAGAGATACAATTAATTTTATTACATCCATACAAAACTCAGGTGTAATCTTTTACAAATTAAAAGACTTTGAAACAGCGAAAAAACGATTATTTGACGCCATCAGTCAGGCAAAGAAAAACAATTTATACAATGTACTTATCGGCTCCAATTTAACATTAGCAGCTATTTATTTGGAGCAGGAAGAATATCCCGAAGCTGAGGCCTCTATAAATGAAGGAATCAAATATTCCAGATTAATGGGGGACAATAATTCAATCTATTATTACTTATATAAGTCGTATGAACTTGAAAAGAAAAGAAAAAATTATAGTAAAGCACTGCAATATTTAAAGGAAGTAAATCATCAGGATAGCCTTCTGCTATCAAAAAACCTATCTGATAATATCAGCAAAACATCTTCTCACTATCTGCAATTACAAAAAATCCAGGCAAATGAGCTAGTGATAGCCAGGCAAAAGATTAAAGAAACACAATACTGGTGGATAATTACTATCATTATTTCAATTGTTTTGCTGACTAGTCTAATTGGAATCGTGATCTATTTTCTTACCCAAAAAGAAAAACGAAAGAAAGAACTCAAAATACAGAATACCATAGCCACTCTTGAACAAAAAGCATTACAAGCAATGATGAATCCACACTTCGTATTTAATGTGCTTAACACAATTCAATATTTTATTGGGATAAATGAACCCAGATCAGCAAATCAGATACTTACTGGTTTTGCACGGCTAATGAGAAAACACCTGGAAATATGCTTAAAAAGCACACTGACTTTATTCGAAGAAATTCGATAC
>CAZGWG010000108.1:7678-8838 GCA_964529165.1 uncultured Sphingobacterium sp. | reverse complement strand
AGTCTTTATAAATAAATAGAAAAAATTAGATTTTCTGAGAAGATGAGTTACTCCATCAATATTGATAAAGAAATTGAAACTGAAGAAATAATAATACCATCAATGCTGATCCAACCTTTTATAGAAAATGCCTTATGGCATGGCTTATTGCCTAAAGAGGATGGAGGCTCGATTCAAATTGATTTCACGTGCCATGACAACATGCTGTCAATCAAGATTATAGACAATGGAATAGGCATTGTAAATTCCAGCAAATCAAGAACTCATGGTCAGCACATAAGTCGCGGACTGGAATTAATTCATGAACGAGTTCATTTGCTTAATAAAATCAACAAAACGAGCATTTATATTAATCAAACCCAAACCGGAGAGTCAGGAACTGAGGTACTAATCACTATCCCCATTTAACAAAAAAAGAGAGCCTTCCGACTCTCTTTTCCAATAAACCCAAAACAAACACTAAACGATAAAAGGATCAACGATAGCCAGGATCTGAGCTTTGGTTAATGGTTCATCAAATGCTTCGGTTGCCGCAGCAACAGAAATTGCCTGTCCGTTGATGCCGGTAATTTTAACTCCGGCCTGGGTTTCGAGCTCTTCGCCTTCATATGATTTCTGTACGATTGCACCGATACCTGTATCCTGTCCGGTGATCCAGGGTTTTACATTCGCTCCACGTGCCTTACGCATCTGACGGATATGGGCGGCATGTCTGGCTTCTACAGAATGAATGTTCAATGCGGCGGTCAGTACGCCCCCACTGCCAATTAATGCGCCAGCCTGTCCTTTATAGGCTCTTACGCCTGTATCTTCAAAAGTTTGGGCTACAGCAAGAAAGGTATCGTAATCCGAAAATACATTGGCAAACGGACCTGTATTCGATCCGTTCCCTGCCGAAAAGTCGAAAGTTGGCTTTGAAACCGGGCTTTTACCTAAAGAAGTTAGGGCTGTTTTCAGAAAGGCCACATGCTGGTTTTCATGATCACGGATCGTAGTAATAGCTCCCAGTGCGGGACCGGCAGGCACTAATCCGGCAGCGGCTACCCCCAATGTGTAAAATTCAGCTTCAAGGTATTCCAGTGTCAGGGCAAACTGCAATACGGCTTCTACATCTGCACTTGCTGTTTGGCCATAGGCTTTTTTAAACATGGAGCCAAGGG
>CAZGWG010000108.1:0-7668 GCA_964529165.1 uncultured Sphingobacterium sp. | reverse complement strand
TTTCTTCTCGGACTGATGCGCTCATATACTTCGGCATCTGTTTTTTCAATTTCTTCTAATATGTTCAGGATATTCATAGCTGTTTCGATTAAGATTTAGGTAGATCGTTTGCGTTGATTTTTGTTTTAATGAAAGGTGCTGCAATACCGAGCACTTCTATTGGAAGACGGGATTTATCGAGTCCGTTAGCATCAATCACTTCAGAATTAGCAAAACTTCCATTGCTGATCAGGTCACGGATCAGAGCCGCATGACGGGCCTCTACAGAAACGATCTTACCGGCAAGAGTCAGGTATGCTGCATCCTTAATCAAAACACCTGCTCCGTTGTAGGCAGAAACACCCAGGTCTTCGAAAGCTTTAGCCGTTGCAAGCACACTTTCTCTACTACCGAAATTGATCATTGAGAAATCAACCTCCAATCCGGGGATTGCATTTGAGCCTAAGGCAGTCTTGAAAAATTCGCGGTGCGCAATCTCATGATCCCTGATATCGGTAAGCAATGATCTTTCAGCTTCAGTGATTCCGGTATAAAACGAGGAGGCCACCTTGATGTAAAATGCAGCTTCCAGTTGTTCCAAAGCATAAGCATAATTCAGAATACCTACATCACCGCTTCCTAAATTTACCCCTGCAGAATCATCAATCATCATTCCGTCTTTTTTACAGCCTGCTGCCAGTAATGCGATTCCGGCTGCTCCGGCTCCGGCATAGCGAAGGAAAGATCGGCGTTGCAATGGTGCCGATAAGACATCCTGCTCCTGCAGAATAATTTGCTCATCTTTTTTTGTTAAGTTTTCCATGTCTGAGAATAATTTTAAATGTTCCGTTGATTGCTGAAACCTACGAGGCATGGATTCGAATGGTTTTTAACTTTTTTTCCAGACATCAAAAAAGTAGGCTGTTGTACAGAAAAATAAATATTTCTTCAATATTTTTTTTTGAATGAAAGGCAATGTCTGTATGTTTGTCCATGAGTTTGAAAGAGCCTGAAGGTTTCATTGAAGCATTAGTTTTTGCTTCTGAAAAGAGTATTTCTGCAGAAGAGATACAGCAGGTTTTGGCAGAGATTAGTGAGGAGCAGATTTCAATTGCAGAAATCAATGCATTGCTTGAGCAAATAAAGCAGAAATACCTTGATTTGAATCTGGCTATTGAATTGGTATCTTTGAACGGAGGTTATCAGTTTCTGACCCGAAAAGAGTTTTATCCGGTGATCAATCAACTGCAAATTCAGCGTTCCCGGAAGAAATTAAGTCAGGCGGCATTAGAAACACTCTCAATTATCGCTTATAAACAGCCGGTTACAAAGCTTGAAATTGAGCAAATCAGGGGAGTTAATTGTGATTATACCGTTCAAAAATTGCTCGAAAAGGAGCTGATCAGTATCGCAGGAAAGTCAGAAACAGTTGGGAAACCACTACTTTATGCTACCAGTGGCATTTTTATGGATTATTTTGGAATTAATTCAACCAAGGATCTTCCACAGTTAAGTGAACTGGTTCAGGAGAGCAATGAGATTGGTGAGCAGACTGAGTAGAATTACTTTTGAAATAAAAATTAAAAAAAGAGGTTTAGAAATTCAAAATCTTGTTAAATTTATAAGTACTTAATATTAAAACTAAAAACGTGTAATTTGCACCAATGAAGTCGTCAAAAAAAGTAACAAAAAGCGGAGGACCAAAGAAGAAAGCAGGTACAGGTCCCGAAAAGAAAAAGACCCATTTGTCTGATCCAAATGAACCGATTCGCCCAATTATTGACGATGAAGAAGATTTTGATCTTCAGCTCGATGATGATATTCCGGCGTTCGATGATTTTGACGACGATGATGATGATGATTTTTAAGGAATTATAGCCCTAATATTCAGGCATTCAGTTCTCTGAATGCTTTTTTTATTTTATCCCCTTTGCTCTATGGTTTTAACAGAAGTTAAGAATAAAAAAGATGCTGTCGAATTTTTGGACGTTGCCCGTGAAATTTACAAGAATGATCCACACTGGGTTTGTCCGCTCGATAATGACATTAAGGATGTTTTTAATCCTGAAAAGAACCAACTACATAGCCATGGCAGTTGTATAAGATGGGTGTTAAAATCAGATAAAGGCGAGTTGATTGGAAGAATTGCGGCGTTTATTAATGAGAAAAAGGCCTATCAACCTGAACAGCCTACCGGGGGAATTGGTTTTTTTGAATGCATTAATAACTCTGAAGCTGCAAACCTACTTTTCAGCGCAGCTCAACAATGGTTGGAGGAGCGGGGTATGAAAGCGATGGACGGTCCAATAAACTTCGGTGAGAATGACAGTTTCTGGGGACTCCTGATTGAGGGTTTTACCACCCCTTCCTATGGCATGAATTACCATCATCCCTATTACAAAAACCTGTTCGAAGGTTATGGTTTTAAGACTCTTTATGAGCAGATTACCAATCATCTGCAGGTAATGAAACCATTTCCTGAACGTTTTACCAAAATTGCCGAATGGGTGGCCAATAAACCAGGCTATACTTTCAGGCATCTTGAAGTTAAGAAACTAGAGGACTTTGCTAAAGATTTTGTTGAAATATACAATGATGCCTGGCAGGATTTTGAAAACTTTGTCCCCCTGCAAACCAAAGGAATTCTTGAAACTTTCAATAAAATGAAAACCGTGATGGACGAGAAACTGATCTGGTTCGCTTATATCAATAATGAGCCAGCTTCAGTTATTGTCATAATTCCTGATGCCAATCAAATGATCAAAAGCTTCAATGGTAAGCTCGGCCTGATAGAAAAGCTGAAATTCCTATACTATCGATGGAAAGGAGTAAACCGAATGAGAGCAGTGGTAATGGGTACTAAAAAAGCTTTTCAGAAACATGGATTAGAATCTGCATTATTCATTAAACTGAAAGAATATGTCATTCCAAAGAACCAATATGTCGAATTGGAATTATCATGGGTAGGTGATTTTAATGACAAAATGCTTTCAATTCATGAAGCGACGGGGGCTAGCTTCGGAAAGAAACATGTCACAATGAGAAAACTATTTTAATTAAAAAGTCCCGTAAATACGGGACTTTTTAATTATTATGCTTTTACGTTTCTAAGTTCCTCATATAATTCGATGATCTTTTTTTGCATCTCAATGAGCTCAATCTCGCGTTCATGAAGCTTTGCTGTCAATTCTTCAATATCAGCATTATGCTTTTCCTGCTCTTCTGAATCATTGAATGCTAATAACTGAATTAGACTCAAATCGAATATCTTAGCAATTTCTTCAAGCCTGGAAACATTTACATCTGTAATTCCGGTTTCAATCTTGGAAAAAGCAGGAATTGAGATCTTTAAACGTTTGGCCACGTCTTCCTGGCTCCAACTCTTCTGATGTCTTAGTAAGCGAATTTTTTTACTTAATTCTTTCATTGTTCTTTTTTGTTTTTATAGGGTAGATAGATAATAGATGATGTTTTTACATATAATCGAATTTTGAGAATATTTATTGTCGCTAAAACCAAAATTCTGTTCCCAAACAGCAATTTTTTTACACTTTAATTAATTATTAGTATTTAAAGTACAGGCCAGCTCGCTAAAAATCATGTTTTGAGTTCATCAAGCTTGTTAACGTATATTTCCGGCTTAAGTTCCGTATGATGGGCATTTTTTTAATTTTATGTTAACAAAATTTCAACAGAGTAGATTTAGTCCTGCTGCTTTAACAAAAAATTGTATTGGGGATCCTGAACCAGAAAACTGCAAAACAAAAATGAACTTTATGCAGTTAAACGAAAATAAACAAGCTTTTACTCCCTTTAAAGATAAAAATATTTTCCTTATTACTAAAAGCCAAACTAAATACGGATTAGGTATGAAATATGAATTTCGCAGCCACCCAATTATTTAATTCTTTATGATTCAAATAGTTAAAGCCCAAACTCCTGCACTTCTCTTTTAAAATGGACAAATCAGGATCTTCGTAAAATCCGCTTAAAAAAAGATAAGAGCCCGGGCTGGCTACATTCGAATAAGTATCCAGTTGATCAATCAAAATATTACGGTTAATATTGGCCAGAATGACGTCAAATTTCCGATCCGGGATTACTTCTTTAGAACCCATAAGTGCTTTTATATTGCTGATATTATTCAGTTCAGAGTTTTCAATTGTACTGCTGTAGCAGACCTCATCATAATCGATAGCCAACACATCTTTTGCTCCTAATTTAGAAGCAAGAATAGCAAGAATGCCTGTCCCACAACCCATATCAAGAACTCTCTTGTCAGAAAAATCTGTTTCCAGCATAAATTCCATCATCAAAGCAGTAGTTTGATGGTGTCCTGTACCAAAAGCCATTTTAGGGTCTATGACAATCTCATGTTCAAATTCAGGATGAGGTTCATGAAAAGTAGCCCTTATATAGCATTTACCACCTACCTGAATAGGCTCAAAATTACTTTCCCATACCTGATTCCAGTTTTGATGAGGAATTTTGTTCAGCGTATAACTGAATGTAAACATATCAGCAAAATCCCTGGCTAAATTGTCCAGCTTTTCATGATCCAATTCAGGCTCCGGGATATAAGCTTTAAAACCCTGATCGGTATCCTCGAAAGTATCGAAAGCCATCTCAGATAAAGCATTGATCAGTAAATCCCTATGAAAGTCTTCACCGGTCTGCATTGTAAATATCAGCTCAGCATAAGTCATTTCTGATCCAGGGCTTTAATTATATCAGTAAAGTCACGCGCTTTTAAAGAAGCACCGCCGATCAGGCCTCCATCTATATCAGGCTGTGCAAATAATTCAGAGGCATTGGTAGGATTACAGCTACCTCCATAGAGGATACTTAAATCATCTGCCAGCTTAGAATTATATTTTCCGGCAACCAGAGTCCGGATATAGGAATGAATTTCCTGCGCCTGAGCGGGGCTTGCTGTCAGGCCGGTTCCAATAGCCCATACTGGTTCATAGGCTAATATAAGTTTATTGAAATCGGTATCAGTAAGTTGAAAAGCAGCTTCAGTGAGCTGTGATTTGATCACTTCAAAATAAGTACCATCATTTCGCTGCTCCAGTGTTTCTCCTATACAAAAAATCGGAATAAGCCCGTTTTTTAATACTATTTCAAGTTTCTTAGCCAATTGCTCATTCGATTCTGAGAAATAAAGCCTGCGTTCAGAATGTCCGATAATAACATAGGCAGCACCTGCCGAAGCAAGCATTGAAGCCGATACTTCACCTGTGAAGGCACCGCTATCTGCATGATGACAGTTCTGTGCTCCAATGGCAAGTTTATCTGTGGAAGTCAAGGACTGAGCCAGACTGTTGATATGAACAAACGGGGGACAAACAATTACCTCTTGATTCCCTTTAACTTCTTCACTGATCAGTTTTCTAAGTTCTGAGAAAAGCACTATCCCTTCTTTCAGACCCATATTCATTTTCCAGTTACCGGCTACTATACTTTTTCTCATTTTCTTATTGGATTTAAAATCTTCTGTATTGTTCAGTTATCTCAAAAACACGAGATAAGATATTTTTTTCAGTATCATTGAATTCAGCATTTCTGCGTGCATAAACCCTGGCAGCGGTTTCAAACATCTTCTTTAAACTATATACTTCGAAACCTGAATTTCCTCCCCATGAAAAGTCGGGAACAAAGTTCCTTGGGAAACCTGATCCGAAAATATTGGCCCCCACCCCCACAACTGTCCCGGTATTAAACATTGTATTAATCGCACATTTAGCGTGATCTGCCATAATCAGCCCACAAAACTGTAATCCTGTTTTCCGAAAACTCTCTGTGGGGTAATCCCATAATCTTACCTCAGCATAATTGTTTTTCATGTTCGAATTATTGCTATCGGCTCCAATATTACACCACTCTCCAATTACTGAATTACCGAGATAACCTTCATGTCCTTTAGAAGAATTAGCAAAGATTACTGAATTATTTATCTCTCCCCCAACCTTTGCATGCGGTCCGATGGAGGTCATGCCATAGATCTTCGCCCCCATTTTAACAACCGAGTCATCCCCCAGAGAGCATGAGCCCCTAAGATGGCATCCTTCCATTACCAATGCTCTTTTACCGAGGTAAATCGGTCCTGGTCTGGTATTAAATGTTGAACACTCCGCTTCAACATCCGCTTCAATAAAAATATCTTCCCCCAAAACAGTGTTGGTACTGCTCAAAACCGCCGATTGACGGCCTTTTGTAATCAACTTAAAATCTTTCCTGATTTCAATATCATTAAAAGTAAAAATATGATCCGGAAAAGCTATCCTGATAAAGGAGTGGTTGTACTCAATAGTTTTGAACTTTTCGAGATGAAGGGGACTGAAATCCGGAGCATCGCTTTCCGTTAAACGGACGGCTATCAGTACCTTTCCGGTTATCAAGGCCTCACCCTCTTTCAGAGCATCCAATACCTCGATCAGATTTTCATCAGGACAAAAAGCTGAATTTATAAAGAGAGTAAGAGGAAAGTATTTAATTGGATATTTCTCCTGAAGGTAATCCTCAGTTAAATAGGATATATTGGTCTTAAGATGTTTCCTCCACTTATCTGCAATTGTTAAAATTCCAACCCTGAGCTCAGAAACCGGCCTGGTGTAGACCAGAGGCAGTAAATTACTTCGAAACTGATCGTCAAAAAGAATTATACTCATTGGACAAAAATAAAAAAAGTCCCGACCTTAAGAGTCGGGACCTTAAATATTATCGAAATAAATTATTATTTTTTCTCGTAGCGTGAACGGAATTTATCGATACGACCAGCGGTATCAACCAATTTCATTTTACCAGTGTAAAAAGGGTGAGAGGTGTGTGATATCTCTAATTTTACAAGGGGATATTCGTTACCATCTTCCCATTTAATGCTTTCTTTGGTATCAATACATGACTTAGTTAAGAAAGAATATTCATTAGACATGTCTTTGAACACAACTAATCTATAATTTTTGGGATGCAATTCAGCTTTCATCTTCAATACTTTTTAAGAGGTGCAAATATAGAAAAAAATACAGTTATTAAAAAGTAAATTTAAATTTTTATTAAGGATTAAACTTGTAATACTTATGGATCTGAAATCCGGTCTTCCCTGGTGGCTTATAAAAGATGGATTAATGAAGAATTTTAATATTCTTCAAAAAAACATCGAAACTGAAATTGTGATTATAGGTTCAGGGATAACCGGAGCTCTGGTTGCACACTTTCTATGTGAGGCGGGTGTAAAATGCATCATAGTTGACAAGCGCATGAGTAGTACAGGCAGCACAGCCGCAAGTACTGCCCAACTGCAATACGAATTAGATATATTCTTACATGAGCTCTCTGATTATATAGGGGTAGAAAATGCGGTAAAAAGCTATTCATTATGCCTGAAATCTATCACCACATTGAAGCAAATCATTTCAAGGCTCAAACTGGATTGTTCATTTGAAATGAAACCTAGCTTGCACCTTTCTTCTGGCAAAAAGGATACTCAAAGGTTAAAACTTGAATATGAGATGCGGAAGAAATATAAGCTTCCCATTGAATTTCTGGACAAAAACACACTAAAAAGACAATTTGGAATTGATCGCGATTCAGCAATCTATACTGATTCGTCAGCACAGGTTGATTCCTATATGCTCTGCAGACTTCTTCTGCAATACCATATTAAAAACTCAGGCCTGGAGGTTTACA
>CAZGWG010000107.1:0-12004 GCA_964529165.1 uncultured Sphingobacterium sp. | reverse complement strand
CAATTAGGTCTATATTTTTTGTATACAAACCACTTACCAATCCGGCAACATTCCCCCACTGAACAACAGCATCTTTCAGCAATATCTTACTCCTGATTATCTGCCTTGCATCACGGGTTGGGACATCAACCTGCGGAAAAACAATTGAACAATAAAGCTCCTCAGGAAAAGGAAGCTGAATAATATCCAATGGCTCGTAACTCCGGACCAAAACAAAACCTCCAAGCAGTGCCGGTGCCACATTATCTGCATGCCCATATCCACAAGCCAGTTCTTCTCCTTTCATCGCAAAAGGAACCAGCTCCATTTTTGTCAGGGGATTATCCATTAGTGTATTAATAGCAAACAATCCGGCAACTGTACTTGCAGAACTGGACCCAAGTCCGCTGCCAATTGGCATTTTCTTATTCAACTCGATCTCTACCCCTACATCACTTCTTCCAATATGATTTAAAAAATGCTGTACACTAACACTAACAGTATTCTTTGCCGGATCATATGGCAAACGCCCATCATCACCACTAATTTTCGTTATAACAACTCCAGGCTCATCCCTGAAACGCATAATCACCTCATCCCCAGGCGCATTTACTGCGAAACCCAATACATCATAACCGCAAACCACATTGGCTACAGTAGCAGGTGCAAAAACTTTTACTGATCTATTCATATTTATATACTATCTCCTGAGAATCCCGCTTAAGCCGAACGATCAAAAATATTAAAATAATCAGGTGCTATCAGAATTTATTAGCTCCAACATGAACAATATCTGCAAATACCCCTGCTGCAGTAACCTCAGCACCGGCACCAGGACCTTTTACAACCATTGGTCTTTCCTTATAGCGATCGGTAATGAAAGAAATTATATTATCACTTCCAGATAAGGCATAAAATGGATGTGCATCATCAACCATCTGAAGTCCGATTTTCACCTTACCATTCTCAAGTTTACCAATATATCGCAGAACCTTCTTACCATTCTCTGCCTTATTCTTTAAGTCTTCAAAAAAACTGTTTTCTGCCAGCAATGCCTTATAGAAATCATCTACGCTTGCCGCTTTGAGGCATGATTCCGGAAGCATACTTTCAATCTGCACATCCTCAGCTTCAAGCTCATAACCCGCATCACGGGCAAGAATCAACATCTTTCTCATAAAATCAGTACCACGAAGATCATCACGTGGATCAGGCTCTGTATAACCCTTCTCCTGTGCCTGTTTTACAACATCATGGAAAGTAACATCACCCTTATAATTATTAAAAATGTATGAGATAGTTCCGGAAAGTATCGCTTCAATACTCAAAATCCGGTCTCCACTAACCATAAGGTCTTTCAGTGTTTTCACAATTGGAAGACCCGCCCCCACATTGGTCTCATAGAAAAAATCTACCCCATGCAATCTTGCAGTATCTCTGAATAGTTTATACTGTTCTAATGAAGAGGAATTACCAATTTTGTTGCAGGTAACTATAGAAATATTTGAACTGAATATCTCCTGGTAATATTCAATAGGGCTTAAACTTGCTGTATTATCTGCGAAAACGCAGTTTGGAAGGTTCATCGATTTCATCCGCTCAACAAAATGGGAAAGATTAGCTTGCTCCCCCTGCTTCTGCAAAGTATCCTGCCAGTTTTCCAGATCAATACCCTCGGCATCAAAGATCATTTTCCGGGTATTTGCAATCCCTGCAACTTTTATCTGAATTCCATTATGTTTCTGAAGGAAATCCTTATGCTCCATTAATTGCTTGAATAAAGTAGTTCCGATATTTCCGGTTCCAAGGCAAAATACATGCAGGGTCTTATTTAACTCAACGAAAAAGGCATCATGAACTGCATTAAGGCCCTTATTCAAATCTTCCCGGGAAATCACCACTGAAATATTGTACTCTGAAGATCCCTGTGCTATTGCTCTGACATTAATCCCATTACGTCCCAGTGCATGGAAAAGCTTTCCTGAAATTCCGGGAGTTTGTTTCATGTTTTCTCCAACGATAGCTAGCACTGAAAGTCCCTGCTCAAAAACAGGTGCCTCTATCTTTTTGGCAAGCAATTCCAGCTCAAATTCCTGTTCGATCAAATGCTGTGCCCGCGCAGCATCAGACGGATGTATTGCAAAAGTGATACTATGTTCTGATGATGACTGGGTGATGAGAATAACATTAATCTGCTCACGTGCCAACAGGGAAAATAATCGCCCGCTGAAGCCAGCTTTTCCTACCATACCACTCCCCTCTATATTGATGATACTGATATCATTAATTGATGAAATTCCTTTAATTGCCAGATCCGAATTTTCACAATTATGTCTGATCACTGAACCAGGAAATTCAGGTTCAAAAGTATTCCTGATTACAATCGGAATCTTCTTCATGAAAGCAGGGATCATGGTTGGCGGATTGATCTCTTTCGCTCCGAAAAAAGATAAGTCCATTGCCTCAGTATAGGATAGTTCAGGCAATGAAAATGCTTTCTTTACCATCCGCGGATCTGCAGTCATCATTCCATTAACATCTGTCCAGATCTCAATCTCTTCAGCATTCAAAGCTGAACCAAAAATAGCTGCAGTATAATCGCTTCCTCCTCTACCAAGTGTAGTTATTCTTCCTTCCTCATTACTGGCAATGAATCCTGTAACAAATAGCATTTTACCCTTATTCTTGCTGTAAAAATCTCTGATCAGAAGCTCAGTAAGTTCCATATTAACACGAGCCTGTCCAAAAGAACTGTCTGTTTTAATAATATCTGCTGCATTTACATAAATATCATCATCCGATTTCTGTCCGGCGATCTTACTAATCATAAAAGTTGAACAACGCTCACCATAACTTAGAACCAGGTCACGTGTACGTGGAGTTAGTTCACGCAGGATCATTACCCCTTGTAAAAGGTCTTCCAGTTCATTAAACAGAATACGAAGTTTTGTGAATACAGGATTTTGTTTGGGCACGGCCAATAATTCCTTAATTACCTCAAAATGACGTTCTTCCAGCTCCTTTAATTCATTGCTGAACGCACCACCCTGTGCAGCTTTATCAGCCATTGATGATAAAAGATTCGTGACCCCGCTCATTGCTGAGAGAACAATGACAGGATTTCCAGACTGTCTTTGTTCCTTTTCAATAATCTGCAATAATTTAGTGATCGATTCAACCGATCCAACTGAGGTACCCCCGAACTTTAGAATTTTCATTAGTATTATAGTTTGTGTTTTACTGGTAATGATACCTGAATAAGCTTAGTCCTTATATTTTTTGTCCTAGCTTATCGAGATTTCAATTACCTCATTTTTCTTTGAATTTTTATAAAAAAAAACGCCTTCCCCATTGTCGGAGGAAGGCGTTTTTGATGTTTTATGTTAAATTTACACCATACATTTACCTTCCCCAAGCATCAGCGTGGTGGTGGTAGTTGTTGTTGTGGTATAAAAACTTGTAATCATTTTCTTTTTATTGTGGCGTAAATAACGGTTTTAATTTTTGAATTCGCAAATTCTTGTGAATTTATTTTAATTAAACATTATTTTTTGTCAATACGATAACAAATGAGCTACATAATTATTGATAACGTAATCAAGGAGTATCTTTAGTGATTAAATGCAGGGACTAATAATAAAATCAACAGGCAGTTGGTATGAGGTTCAAACCGATGAAGGAAAAGCTATAAAATGCCGGATCAAGGGTAAGTTTCGGACCCTTGATATTAAAACAACCAATCCTGTTGCTGTAGGTGATCGCGTCACAGTGGAGCCTGAACCTGATCAGGAAACCGGGCTAATCACTGAACTTGAGCCAAGAAAAAATTATATTATCCGTAAGTCCGTTAACCTGTCAAAACAAGCACAGATAATTGCAGCTAATTTAGATCAGGCTTTTCTCATTGTTACTCTGGCTTCTCCACGAACTTCTCTAGGCTTTATTGATCGTTTTCTTGTCACTGCCGAAGCTTATGATATTCCAGCGAAATTAATCTTTAACAAACTCGATTTATTTAGTGCTGAAGGCCTGGAAATTTTAAACCAATACCAATCCATCTATGAGCAAGCAGGATACCCCTGCTATAGTGTATCAGCATTAAAAGCAACTAATCTCGATCAGTTAAGAGAACTTCTGAAAGACAAGGTTACCCTTGTAAGTGGTCACTCTGGTGTCGGAAAATCAACACTAATTAATGCATTACTGCCAGGCTATGAACTTAAAACAGGAGAAATCTCAGATTGGAGCGATAAAGGGAAACATACAACAACTTTTGCTGAAATGTTCAAGCTACCTTTTGGCGGACACTTAATTGATACCCCAGGGATACGCGAACTGGGTGTTTTCGACATTGAGAAACAGGAACTCGGACGTTTATTTCCTGAGATCAGGCAATTAATGGATCATTGCCGCTTTAATAATTGCAGACATATTAATGAGCCGGGATGTGCCGTTCTTAAGGCACTGAAAGATGGCGAACTCGAACCTTCCAGATACGACAGCTATCTAAGCATTTACAATAACAACGATACAAGAGCCTGAAATGAGAGCAATAATTCAGCGGGTCAGCAGCGCATCCTGCAGCATTGAGGGAAAAATCAGTGGAGAAATTGGTAAGGGCTTTATGGTCCTGCTTGGCATTGAAGACAGTGATACTGATGAAGATTTAAACTGGCTGGCACAAAAGATCTGTAACATACGAATATTCTCTGATGAAAATGGTTTGATGAATAAAGCATTGGACGATGTTCAGGGAAATATTTTGCTCATCAGTCAGTTTACTCTGTTTGCTTCTACAAAAAAAGGCAATCGTCCAGGATTTACCCGTTCAGCAAAACCTGATCTTGCAATTCCGATGTATGAAAAAATGATTCATGAACTAGCCCATCTTACCGGAAAAAAGATCGCGACCGGGGTCTTTGGTGCAGATATGCAAATCAGTCTGGTGAATGAAGGTCCGGTAACTATAATTATCGATACCAAATCTAAAGAATAAGAGCCTGTTTAAAATTTATATTGTAAAAATAACTCTAATGACATTACAAGAAGCACAGGAAACCATTGATCAGTGGATCAAAACAACCGGAGTTCGCTATTTTAATGAACTGACCAATACCGCCATCCTGATGGAGGAAGTTGGTGAAGTTGCCCGCATCATGGCCAGAAAATATGGAGAACAATCGTTCAAAAAATCAGATGAAGGACATGATCTGGGAGATGAACTGGCCGATGTGCTGTTTGTGCTGATATGCCTGGCAAATCAGACGGGAGTAGACATGACAGAAGCTCTCCGAAAAAATATGGATAAGAAAAATATCAGAGATGCTGACAGGCATAAGAATAATGAAAAATTGAAATAACCCTGTCAGCGTTTGGAACGCTGACAAGGTTTATCAAATTATCATTTTAACTAGTCTTTCACCATCAAGCACCGGAATCCCTTTGGTGATATTCAGATTCAAACAAAACTTAATATCTTCTTCAATACCCAGCTTTTTAAGACGCTCACTATGTGAAGTTTTTTTCAGGTAAGTATTCAGATCATCTTTTGCCAGAATATACAGATCCTCAGAAGCTATACTGGCATCGTCCAGCTGGTAATTCTCTTCTCTTAAATAATGAACAACCCCTCCTGCAAATAAAGTATCTTCAAGATTTACCTTATCCTTCCACCCTGAACATAATAAAAGCACATCATTAGTCTGAGTTTTTAACCAATCACAAAGAGATGCAATATTTAAAAAGGAACCTATCACAATTTTATTCGCTCCACGCGACATATTGATGGCATGTGTACCATTGGTTGTAGTCAAAACAATAGTTTTACCAGCTACTTTATCTTCTGTATAAGAAAAAGGTGAATTACCAAAATCAAAACCATCTACTACCTCACCATTACGCTCTGCAGCAAGTAGGTAATCGGTATGTCTGTAAGATTCACAGGCCTCAATTGTAGCAACAGGAATGATCGATTCTGCCCCATTTTCAATACCATAGCAAATTGATGAAGTTGCCCTGAAAATATCAATTACAACAACAATACTGTTTGTGAAATCATGAAGGTGAAGCAAAGCAGGTGTGAGACAAACTTCGAGGTTACGTTTTTGCATTCTTTAGAAAGGGCTGATTATTACTTAAAAGGCATTTTTACTACCCTTGCTAACACTTTATTATCTCTGATCTTTATATATATATCTGTACCTATCTTTGAAAAGGCTGTTTTAACATAACCCATACCTATGCCCTTTTGCAGACTTGGCGATTGAGTACCTGAAGTTACTTTACCGATTAAAGTCCCTTCAGCATCAACAATCTCATAATCATGGCGCGGGATACCCCTTTCAATCATTTCAAATCCAACCAATTTACGCTCAACTCCGTTTTCCTTCTGGGCCGCAAGGTTTTCCGAATTAACAAAACTCTTGCTAAACTTAGTAATCCATCCAAGACCAGCTTCTATTGGTGAAGTAGTATCGTCAATATCATTGCCATAAAGGCAGAAGCCCATTTCCAGGCGGAGGGTATCTCTCGCAGCGAGTCCTATAGGTTTGATCCCTAAAGGTTCTCCAGCCCTGAAAACTTCATTCCATATATGTTCAGAATCCTTCTTATCAAAATATAATTCAAATCCCCCTGCTCCTGTATACCCTGTTGCAGATATTAATACATTATCTACACCTGCAAATACACCCTTTTTAAAAGTATAATAATCCATAGAAGCCAGGTCCACCTCTGTCAGACTTTGTAATGCTTCAACCGCTTTTGGACCCTGAACTGCCAACAACGAAGTCTGATCTGAAATATTCTTCATCTCTACTGCACCACTATTGTATTTTAAAATCCAATCCCAGTCTTTATCAATATTAGATGCATTCACTACAAGCATATACGTTTTTTCGTCTATACGGTAAACCAACAGATCATCAACTATTCCACCCTGTTCATTAGGGAGACATGAATACTGGATTTTTCCGTCAAACAGTGTGGAAGCATCATTCGAGCAAACTCTTTGGATCAGATCTAATGCTCCGTCTCCTTTTAAGATAAATTCGCCCATATGGCTCACATCAAACACGCCTACACCATTTCTGACTGTTTCATGTTCAATGTTAATCCCACTATACTGAACGGGCATATTAAATCCGGCAAAAGGCACCATTTTTGCACCAAGTGCAATATGAGTATCATTTAAAGCAACACTTTTCATTATTAGGAGGTCATTATTGATTGCGCCAAAAGTAATTAAAAACGATTAAAAGCTAAGTTATAATTTAAGAGCCTGTTTAAAATTTATATCGTAAAAATGTTTATAGCTTATTTTTGAGCGAAACGAGGCCTATTTTTGAAGAGATAGCAGAGCTTCTACCTCAAGAAAACATAACGACGTTGTAGCCAAAAAGAAGCATAAACAAATTATTAGATGAATTTTAATCAGGCTCTAAGTATAATCACTTCTGTTCAGAAACTATAATGCAAGTGTAAGCTGGGGATCGCTTATCCTGAAAGTTTTACGGTGAAAAGGCGAGAACCCATGGGCTATAACTGCGTTCCTGTGCTTTATAGTGGGGTAACCTTTGTTGCTTATCCAGTCATATTGAGGATACGCTGCTGCTAAGCTAAGCATGTACTCATCCCGGTAGGTTTTAGCAAGAATCGATGCTGCAGCGATTGAATAAAATTTACTATCTCCTTTAATGATACACTGATGACTAATGCCTTCAAACGATTTAAAGCGGTTGCCATCTATAATTATGAAACCCGGTCGGATACTGAGTTGCCCAAGTGCAAGATGCATTGCTTTAATTGAAGCATTTAAAATATTTATCCTGTCAATTTCTGCATGATCTACCAATCCCACTGCAAATGCAAGTGCTTCCCTTTCAACCATATCACGAAGTGCAAAACGGTCTCTTTCATTTATTTTCTTGGAATCATTTAGCAGCGGATGCGAAAAGTTTTTAGGTAGAATTACTGCGGCCGCAAATACCGGCCCCGCAAGACAGCCACGTCCGGCCTCATCACAACCTGCTTCAATAAATTCGTCCTGAAAATAAGATAAGAGCATATCTGTAAGCTATTAAGAAATTTTTAAGATACCCTGATGGTTAAAAGGGTAATATCATCTGAATTCATCTTAGCATTATTATGACTTTGAATACTCCTCAGAATATTTTCGTTAAGATTATCGACACCAAGATGGCAGCTTTCTATCAAATGTGAAACAAGTTCATCATCAGAAATATAAACTTCCTCATTCGGGCTTTCTACAAGACCATCGGTATAGTTGAACACGATGCTGCCAGCGCTCAGAACTTCTCTGCCTAAGTGAATTGCAGGAAGGATATCAAATGCGCCGATAATAGTAGTTCCCTCCTGTAAAAATTTAATATTCCCATCCATAATCAGTACAGATGGATTATGACCGGCATTTACATACTGTAACTCCCTGCTTTGTTCATTATAAAGTCCCAGAAATAAGGTAATAAAACGCTCCCCATTGGTATTGGAAAATACAATCTCATTCAAACGTTCAGTCAGCTTAATGAGATTTCTTTCTACAGAAGCCCATGCTCTTAAACTGGCTTGTAAATTTGCCATAAGTAAAGCTGCCGAAACCCCCTTTCCTGAAGCGTCTGCAATACACCAGAGATACTCATGGGTTCCTAATTTAATGAAATCAAAATAGTCGCCTCCAATATTCTCATTCGGGAGATAGGTTGCACCAACCTCCACAGCACCGGTTTTGGGCAAACGCCGCGGTATAAGCATACCCTGAACCTCAACAGCCAGTTCCATATCCCGCTGTAAACGCTCTCTGCCAACTCGCTCTTTGAGGAGTTTTTTGTTCTCAAGTGCAACTACAATCACATTGATAAGTGTTTGAACGAAATTGAGATCACTGCTCAGCAAATTCTGACCGGTGTCAAAATCCCCAATCAATACAAAAGCCAGAAGCTCCTGATTATGAAAAACCGGAACAAAATATTCGTATTTACTCAGCAAAGGATCCTGATGAGAAACCAGCGAAGTGATATTTCTGAAACCACTCAGTGCCTGGCAGGTCTGCTGTAATGTTTTTGCATTTTCAAACTCTCCTCCAAAGCGTGTAGCACAATAAAAATGCTCACCTTCTTTGATTAAAAGACGTATTTCTCCAATCTTTAAATGTACATTCAAAATTACTTCCAGCATCTCAAAGAGCATAGAAGATGGACTATTTGTATTAATAGCCTGTGTGATTTCAAGCAAAGAATTTAATTCAGCCTGACGTTTTAGCAAGAGTTGGATTAACTCACTTTCATCATTAACAGCTGGTATCGGTTTTCTTTGCAAGACTATAACTATTGAGGACAGCGCATTTAAAATTAAGGAATTAATCTAAACTTACAATCATGAATCACGTTTCAGGATAAGCTTAGGTGATCCTAAGACATAACTGAAGTTCGATTTATAAGCTATGGAGGCCCTAATCCCTAACGCACCAATCTTCCCTTCCATATATACTTCCCGGAGTTTCCGGCAATTCCAATATACAAAAGATAAAAAATGTGAACGAGGGTGAGAACAGGCAGATATGACAACAATTTGCTTCTTTTGGCAAATTTACTTACAGGAATCAGCAAACTCATTTCTGCCATGGCCTTTATCACAATACTACCCAAACACAAATACCAGAAAGTGGGGTTGAAAAAACCAAGAATTGCATTTGCAATAATTATAAAATTAAATATCCATACCATCACACCTATATAGACAATTATCTTGTTTTTATATTTGGTGCTCTTAGATGCCCAGCGTTTTCTTTGCTGAATAAACTCACTCAGGCTTGATTTCGCATGGGTATAAACAATCGCATCGGTAGATTTACAGAAACCAACCCCATCAGGATAAACGGATGCCACTTTATGAAGAAGCAACTCATCATCACCTGAGGCAAGGTCATCAATACCCTGAAAACCTTTCAGTTCAAGAAATACTTTCCTCTGGTATGCAAGGTTGGCCCCATTGCAGGTTGAAGGCATTTTATTGCCTATTCCAGCAGCACCTAAGCCCGATAGGAACAGGAAGTCCAGCGTTTGCATTTCTTCAAATTTGCTCTTTTCTTCAAAATAGATTACTGGCGAAGAGATCATTTTATAATTACCTGATTCATAAAATCCAACGATGGTTTTAAGCCAGGCGGAGTTCATTCTGCAATCGGCATCAGTTGTCACAATAAGTTCTGAATCAGAAAGCTTAATTGCCTCGCTTATAGCCTTCTTTTTATATGAGTTCAATGGTTTGTTTTCATTCAAAACAATCAATTTGACTCCCTGATCTGCAAAAGAAAGCACTATCTCAGATGTCCTGTCAGTGGAGTGATCATCAACTACAATCAACTCCATTAAGCCAGCTGGATAATCCTGCGCCAGAATATCTTTAATTGTATTTAAAATTTTATCTTCCTCATTTCGGGCAGCAATAAGTATACTGACAGAAGTTTTAAAATTAGAATCTTTTAGATTGAAAGGCTTCAGGCCCTTCCATCCCCTGCGCAGAAACAAAATCAAAGCCAGATAGGCAAGCGCTAAGCCAATTGAAATAATACTAATTACGAGGACTACCAAAGAAATTGAGTTTTAAAACGAAAACGGACCCTAAAATAGCCGGAATAATTAAATTAATCAGCCATATACTTGCAATTGCTGCCATTACCGCAATTTCCTGATCGGTTACATAGGAAAAAAAGTAAGCAGCTGTTGTTGCTCTCAGACCGATATCAAGAAGATCAAGAGAGGGCATTGAAGATTGAATAAAATAAAAGATAAACAGAATCAGAACCATGTCGAACAGATAAATTTCGGGGATCAGTAAATGAATGATCAGAAAATATTGCGTACTAAATATCAGGATACGCGACAGGCTATACATTAGAATATGTAAGAGTTCTGAAATCTTGAACTTGGAAAAAATAATAAAAAAGCGCTTGTAAGGTTTCAAGAACTTTATTTTGGAAAGCAGGCCATTTATCCAATGGATATTGAAAAAGAAAAGCAGAAAAAATCCGCTGAAAACCAGGGCTAATATGGCTATACTAAAGCTCATCAGCGGATTGAGATCTATAAAACGAAATACAAACCAACTAAGAGCCAATGAGCCAAACACATTGACTAATACTAATTGGCCAAAAGCTCCGACAGTCATTGCTACGGCACCCTTAATCCGCTTATTTGGAGAAAGAAAGAAGACTCTCCCACCATATTCCCCGATACGGTTTGGCGTAAAAACTGCCCATGTCAATCCACAAAAAACTGACTCAATAGCCTTCCAGGTACTTATCGCCTCTATTTTTTGAACAAGGTATTTCCATTTAAGAGCTTCCAGAAACCAGTTCAGAAACATCAAAAGAAAAAGGCTGGACATTACGATCCACATACTCGCGGGATCAAGCTCACCAAGCAGCATCCTGAAATTATTGATACCGCTATTATTACTAAGCCTTTTATAAATATACCAGAAAGCCAGACCTAAAATGGTAACCTTAATGCAAATGCTCAGAATCTTTTTGGTACGACTGTTCAAAGTATTTTTATTTATGCAATGTTAAGCAAAAGCTCCTGTGAATTTAAATTTTGAAATTGTATTGTCTTAAAAACATTAAAAAGCGGGTAATTTCTTAATATTGCCAAGCATGTTAAGAGAAAAGTCAACGGAGCGGATAATCCTTGGAATTGATCCCGGAACCAGTGTCATGGGTTATGGAATAGTCAGGGAGCTTAAAAGTTCTGTTGATCTTGTTTGTATGGGTGTAGTAAAACTGGATCATCTTGGCGACCATCCGTTAAAGCTTAAGCATATTTTTGAAAAAACAGTATTGCTTATTGATCAATACAAACCCGACTGTCTGGCAATAGAGGCTCCTTTTTATGGGAAAAACATTCAGGTTATGCTAAAATTAGGTCGGGCACAGGGTGTAGCAATGGCAGCTGCCCTATCCAGAAATATCCCCATTGCAGAATATGCACCCCGGAAAATCAAACAATCC
>CAZGWG010000106.1:0-12479 GCA_964529165.1 uncultured Sphingobacterium sp. | reverse complement strand
GCTGGTCTTGGCTTTACCCGGGCAGACACTACGGCAACCCAGTTGTATAGAGTTCATGACATTCACCACAACATGGTGAACGAAATTGCAAACCGTGGCGCAGCATTAAGCGGTATTGACTGGCATTACAATCGGCCACCTGTCCAGGGTTTAGAGTTTGAAATGGACTGTCGCGGAGTTTATGTTGAAAATGTTATAGATACAAGGTAGTCCAATTTTCCTGTGGTCGGTGTTCTCACCGACCACTTAAATCCTTATCACGACCTACCCTAATTTCACTATCTTAGCTCTCAGGTGATTGGTGTTATATTGGTTGTTGATCACCAGCCCAAGGCCAACCACAGGGCCCGGGTGAACCACAGCTAATATAATTTTATGAAAAAAATAGTTTTATTCCTCTTCCTCACAATTATCACTAATTCAGGCTTTGCTCAAAAAGGCTGGACTAGTCTATTTAATGGTAAAGACCTGAAAGACTGGAAAGTGAAGATCAATGGCCACCCATTGAATGATAATTATGCCAATACCTTTCGTGTGGAAAACGGAGTAATGAAGGTTTCATACGATGGCTATTCTGATTGGAAAGACCGCTACGGACATATATTTTATAAAAAACCTTTTTCAGCCTATGTTCTGGTGGTTGAATACCGCTTCACAGGTGATCAGATTCCCGGCGGACCGGGCTGGGCATTCCGGAATAGCGGTGTGATGTTGCATAGTCAATCGCCTGAAAGCATGAGACTGAATCAGGATTTCCCGATTTCTCTGGAGACCCAGTTCTTAGGCGGAAATGGGAAAGATGAACGAAGCACACTGAATTTATGTACTCCCGGGACAAATGTATTCCTTGACGGAAAGCTGTTTACCCCGCATTGTATTAACTCAACATCAAAGACCTATCATGGCGACCAATGGGTAAGGGCAGAGATTGTAGTCCTGGGCGATTCGTTGGTAAGTCACCGTTTGGAAGGCAAAGAGGTATTCAAATACACCAACCCACAAATTGGCGGGGGAAGTGTTTCAAATTTCGATCCGGCAGTTAAAATAGATGGCAAAGCTTTAAAAGAGGGTTATATTTCCCTGCAAAGTGAAAGTCACCCGGTAGAATTCAGAACCGTGAAATTATTCAATCTCGCAAAATACATGAATGATCCTGGAAAACTGGATACTAAGCTTCAAGCTATTTTGCAACGATAATGCATCAAGGTCAAAGCCAATAGCAGAAAGCTAAAAGTAAAAAGGGAATTCCCATTAATAATTAAACCCTATACTCAAGTTGCGGCTAACAACAACTCGTATCTGGCAACTCGTATCTGGTAACTCGTATCTGGTAACTGACAACTCGTAACTGATAACCGATATCCTCAATTCCCCATCGGCCTACCTTCTGGAAAAACAATCGGTATTCTATCCGGATCTTTCGTATTTTTCTTTCCTGTAAAATTTGCAGTCAGGAACTCTCCCATATCAATCTTACCAGAAATAGTATCCCCGCTGATCGTTCCTGCAAAAGTATAGCTCACTGCCGGTCTGCGTCCCCGACTCAGGAATTTCACTTCATTTCCCTCAATACTTCCGGAAATTTCACGCGTTGAAAAATCGGTTTTATGGATCCCCTTAAGCCAGTTTCCATCTTGTTCGAGATAAAGTATATGATCACTTTTACTGCTGAAATAATCTATTTCCAGATCCCATCGGCCACCTATTTTTGAACCTGGCGCTTTCATGACTGTTTCAGCCTTCGGACTTCGCTTCTTCGACAGCAATTCAAAGATTTTATCCCCAACAACCTTATCCTGGCCCGGCTGCATTTGCGATGCGTTAATTGAAATAGAGGCCATTCCCGGATCTGTATTTCTTCCAGCACCAACAGTAATTCTGGGCTTTGAACTGATTAACTCCTGAATCAATTCCGTGCTGCTCAAATGAAGTTTCTCAGTATCCCATGAAATGTTTAAAGAAGCGCTGCGGTTATTAATTCCTTCAGGCTCACGAATTGTAGTTTTTATGCTTTCAATTCCTGAAACTCTTTTAGCAATAGCGTTCACCCAGCTCATCCAGTTCTTCTCGCGGGCAGCATGATCCATCTTTACCCAGGTTTCTACTGCTGCCAGCATACCCAATGTCTCCTCACGGCCAACTTTGTTATCGCGGCCCGGACCATGATGTGGTGAGCTGGCCTGCCAGGCAGACATCAGAATATTCTTTGGGCCAAGCAATAGTCCGGCACATTGCGGACCGCAAATAGCTTTTCCCCCACTATAGGCAACCATTGTTGCCCCATTATTAAGGTGCACATTCGGAATTGTCAGAATTTCGGCTGCTGCATCTGCAAGAATGGGAATATTTAAAGGTTTAGCGATTGCAGCAATTACTTCCAGGCTCATTGGTCCGGGAACCAGATTCCCACCACTAAGTTTGATCATTGCAGTTTTAGGTCCCAAAGCATCTTTAAGCTCTTCAATAGTTTCAACCCTGATAATCTTTACCCCAATATTCTGAATCGCAAAATCATAGGCACTAAATGAACCTGCAGGTATAATTACCTCCGTTTTATCCAATCCACTCAGATCAGGAATACGATGCAGTTTCTCAGGATTGCCTCCTGCAACACAAGCTGCTGTAGCCATTTTGAGCGCCGCAGCACAGCCAGCCGTCACCATGCCCCACTGAGCTCCTGTTAACTCGGCAAGCCTCTTCCCCACCGCATCGGCCAGTTCATCCATCTGCACAAAATGTCTCGAAGCTGAATCCATCGCCGCTCTGACTTCGGGTAGTTCAATTGAACCACCAATTATGGTAAAAGTCCCGCGGCAGTTAATAACCGGTTCAACACCTATCGACTGGAAAATTTGCGGTCCGGGAGTAAGCGGCCCATCCGGCAGCACAGGAGCCATGAACTCATTTACCGCTCCCATTGCAGTTTCAGCTGATCCGGCCAAGGCTCCTGCCAGTGGCAGAAAAGTAAGACCTTTAATTAATTCTCTTCTTTTCATAGATGATATGTTTATGCAGATTTCAATGAAAGCAATTTCAGGGAAATTTCAGAGAATAGCAAAGGGAAAACATCAAGCAAAGGAAACCTACCTCATGAAAGCAATGAGTAAGACAGTTGGTTGGCGAAAGCACCCAATGAGAGGGTTTACTGTATTCCTACAAAGAGCTTTAAATGAAATTACTAAATTGATTTACAGTTATTTAATAATAATTTACACACTATAACTAACTAATTAGTTGTATAACTAAATAGTTAGTTATATCTTTATGTTACCGATTCGAATCAGGTATAATTAATTATATCAAACATTAAATGAAATAACATGGAGATAAAGGAATTAACAAAAGCAGAAGAGCAGATTATGCAGGTTCTGTGGGATCTGAAAAAAGGATTCGTCAAAGATGTTGTAGACCAGTTACCTGAACCGAAGCCTGCCTACAATACCGTTTCAACGATCATCCGCATTCTGGAAACCAAGGGCTTCATTGATCATGAGGCCTTCGGAAAAAGTCACAGGTACTTCCCCATCATCGGGATCGAAGAATATAAAAGCTTTGCAACTGAAAAACTGCTGAGTGGATATTTCGACAATTCTGTCGAGAATATGTTTTCCTTCTTTGTTAAAGAGAGGAAGCTCGATCTTAAAGAAGCGGATGAGATATTAAAACTAATTGAAAAACTAAAAAACAAGTAAAATGAACATCCTGAATTATCTTTTACAGACCAACCTGTATCTGATCCTGTTCATGGGATTTTATACATTAGTGTTAAGGAATGAAACCTTCTTCAGACAGAACCGTCTCTACCTCAATACAAGCGTTTTACTATCATTTCTGATTCCATTTATTAATTCCGGCTGGTTCAGAGAGTTCTTTATAACTCAAAAGGTTAGAGAAGCAGTTCCGGTACGACTAATTTATGATACGATCACAGTCGGTGTAAATGAAGAAACATCCACTTGGAGTATTTCAGATATTCTTTTCTGGATTTACATCGGCGGTGCTGCAATTTTATTCCTCAGATTCCTTGTCCGGCTTGTTTTGCTCAGATCAAACCTTAAAGTCGGGAAAGGGTCTGCTTTCTCATTTTTTAATCTATTGATAGTAGACAAAGATCTTCCTGAATCAGGTATCATCATCGACCATGAAAAGGTACATATGAGGGAATGGCATTCAGCAGATGTTCTGTTCATTGAACTTGCCGCGATAATAAACTGGTTTAATCCGGTGATGTATCTCTACAAAAAAGAGATCAGGCATATTCATGAATTCATTGCCGATGAAGAAGCCTCATCAGGCATGCTCAGCAAATCCGATTATGCCCTCCTGCTGTTCAGTAATACACTTGGAGTTCAGCCTGATCACTTAAGCAATAATTTTTTCAATAATTCACTATTAAAAAGACGAATAATCATGTTGAATAAAAATAAATCACAAAAGACCGGACTTTGGAAGTTTGGTTTTGCCGCCCCATTATTTATAGCAATGCTAATCTTTTCGGCAGCATCAGCAAGTTCCGAGAATAATATATTGAGCATTGATGCGAAAAAGAACCTGCCAATATTGAATATTATCTCAAACCCTGAAACCACTGGTATTTCGCTAAGAGAAAATAGCAATCCATTAAATAAGGATGATAAATCTTCTAACAAAGAGTCTGTATCCCCTGATCTTGCTAAAAAGAAATCTGGTGATGTTCAGGGATTGAAAACAGAAAGCGAGAGAACTATAAAAAACACGAATTCTCCAGTATACGAAGACACCATCCCTTCAAAAAGATCTAAGGATATAACAGATTTCACCAAAGTAGAGGTTCTTCCTCAGTTTCATGGAGGTCAGGAAGGATGGGGCGACTATGTAAAAACAAACCTAAAGTATCCCGAAGAAGCAAAGAAAAATAGAATTACCGGACGTGTCATCATGAGTTTTGTAGTAGACAAGACTGGTAGTTTGGAAGATATAAAAGTATTAAGAGGGGTTGAAAAAAGCCTGGACGATGAAGCTCTCAGAATATTAAAAACTAGTCCAAAATGGAAACCTGGTATTCAAAATGGCAGGCCAGTTAAAGTCGCTTACACCATGCCAATATTCTTCCAACTTGCTCCAAAAGCATCTGAGGAAAAGACAAACTAACAGAATTTGAATATTATCAGCTATGTGTGACAGGTTGTGGAACGATAGATGTTTGGGAATGGGGGAATGGGGAATTGGGAATGGGTAGTAGGGAATGGGAGTAGGATTGGCTCTCCACTCCCTATTTCCATTCTATTCCCTATTCTCTATTCCCCATTTCCTTCTCTACTCTCAAATCAACCTATCCTTAATCACCAGCGTCCCAGCTATTTTATCATGCAGGCATTGCTGCTTCTTGTCGAAAAACCCCATCATATAACCCAATCCGAGGGTTGCAGTACTGATAATTTTGGATAAATTCCTGATCAGCGAACGACTGAGAGTAATAGGTGCACCTCTCTCGTCGGATACCTTAAGTCCCATTAATATCTTACCCCAGGTCCCCTGCCTAAAAGAGGCTTCCATAACAGTGCTATAAATAATTTTTGAAAGCGGAATAATTGCGAGTCCGGCAAGAGAAACCACGATTCTCAGTTGTTTCTCATCAATAAAAAGTACTACGATGGTAGCAATAACACAATAAACGGCAAAAATAATAAAGTAGTCAATGATTATTGCGAGGAGTCTGACATCCAGTGAAGCGAAGTACTGAGGTTCCCTTATATGACTTTTAATACCCAGAAATTCACAGAGTTCAGGAACATCATGTGCTTCTTTATAGTCGTCCATATCCTCTGTTTTCACAAAGGTTCCGGGTTTTATATCCAGTCCTTTTAACTGTTCAGGAGAATAAGGCCCGCTTGGTTTTCCTTCAACAACAACAAAATAATCCTTCATTTCTCAAATGGAAAAGAACAATCATCCTGAAATCTATTCAGGATGATTGTTCATGTTTCCATCAAATATATTTAATACTTTTTAACTTCAAATGAAGATAGTCCGCCTTTAAGACTGATGTTTATTTTATTCGCTGCGCTTTCATAATTGCTGGTTTCATAAGTTCCGTCTGACTGTTTGATAAAACCACTAAAGTCTTTGGAGGACAGACCGCTATCAACAACGATCCGACAGCCTGATCTTTCAGGAACCTCGATCTCAACATTAGCGACTCCGGTTTCAACTGCAACTTCGGCCAGTGGTAATTGAGATCCAAGTTTAGCTTCAAAGGAAGCTGCTCCCCCTTCAAATACCAGCCTTTTAACTTTATAGTTGCTCAAATCAAAAATCGCCTCACCTGCTCCCATCTCAACTTTAATATCCCATACAGGTTTATTATTCATTTGAATAAGCGTCTTGTTGTTCTCCATTTTATCCAGATTCCAGTTTTGCTTTCCGTCTCGCATCCTGAAATTCAGCACTTCAACTGAATCAATAACGGTCTTATTGAGATTAAATCTTCCAAATCGCTGCTTTAAGCTTGCCTCAAACAAATTAGAAGTTGTATCGGTCAGTCTGAAACTGGTGGCACCACCCTGAATGTTTAAACGGGCATCTTTATAGCCTTCATACGTTTCAGAAAAAGTGGTATTTGCCCCCCAGGCTTCGTGATCATTATCGTTATCCCTTTCGTATTTAAAATTCAGCCAGGCTCTTTCTCCGTCAGACCGGGTACCCTGATAAGCAATCAGTCCCAAAGTGCCGATGGTAATTGCACCAATCATATAGGGAGCGGCAGCCTTATTTGCAAACCTGCTTAGAAGCATATTGGCACCGATGAGAATAAATATTACTGGCCAGAATCGCCATACTGAACTCCAGTAAAACTCAATCAGGTTAAAGTTTTCTAAAAGGAAAATACTTCCTACAAAGATGAGGATCAAGCCCCATACTATTTTTTCGGTTTTCATGACAGCTTAGTTTTACTTTTGATCAGTATTTGAATTTTGCTCTGCATCAGATTCTGCAGATTCCTTTGTTCCCTCAACAGGCTCAGCACTGGTGTCTGTACTTGGATTAACGTTCCCGGTTTGAGTCCAGTTTTCTTTCCAGGGCTCCTTTTTTCCTGAACTTGCAAGCGTATATAAACCCATCGCAATTAGTATCAAAGGCCATAAATTGTGGAACTCTACCCAATGAGGAATAAGGTCGAACTCATTCAGCAGAAAGAAAGATCCGAAAAATATAAAGATTGAACCGGCAATCAGCCGGCCATTTCCGCTTCCTTTTTTCTTTTTTAGGAAAGCCGGATTTTCAGGATTGACTGGTTGAGAGACTTTATAATCTACGTTGAACTGGCTATAATCAGGTATATAAGGTCTTTTAGGCACAGCAATCCATAACACGATATAAGCCAGTATGCCAGAAGCTCCGGCCATTACAGCTACTACAAAAGCGATCCTGACCCAGGTAACATCTACATCGAAGTATTCTGCCAGACCAGTACATACACCAGCAATCATTTTTTCCTGCTCGATGCGTTGAAGTTTCTTTTCCATTTCTTTATTTTTTTGTTCAGCTAGTTTAATGTCAATTGTTCTTTTCCTTTGATTGACAGATCAAAACTAAGCCTTGATTCTCTTCATCTAAATACCAAATAGGTAGGTTATCCTAAGTTCTCGGTAAAGCGCATTAATTTGTCGGTAAATAAAGGCAAAAAATAAAAAATCAAACCTTCCCATAAAGTGGCCTGATTATAATTTCGTCAATATTAGCACCAGCGCTCATCTGAAGGCAGTTTATAATTGATTTAGCAATGTCTTCAGATAAAATAAACCAATCAGCAGGAAGACTTGTTCCGGCCCAGGAATCGGTCAGTGTAGAACCCGGCAAAACAGCAGTCACCTTTATCCCGGCAGGTCTCAATTCTTCTCTGAGAGCTTTGGTCAGGCCATATAATGCCATCTTACTGATACTGTAGGAGCCGGCTCTGATAACAGGCTCCAAGCTTGCAACAGAACAGATATTAATGATATGCCCCTTAGCTCCCGCAATCATTTTGGCGGCAAAAAATTTACTCAAAAAATGAGGAGCAAAAACATTGACCTGCATTTGTCGCTCCAGGCATTTTTCTTCTTCAGCCATAATTTCGGATGGAATATATAAACCTGCGTTATTGATCAGAACATCTGCATGAGTCAGACTTCTTTCAGCAAATTGAGCGAATTTCTTCACATCAGAGCTGTCTTCCATATCGGCCCGCATTCCAAAAAACTTAAGAAGGGGATAATTTCCCCTGAGTTCATTCAGAAGGGACTGCACCTGCTTTTCATCTCTGGCACAAAATATGATATTATAATTATTTGCCGCGAGTTCCATAACAATGGCCCTGCCCATTCCCTTTGTAGCACCGGTTATTATTGCATTCATAGATTAAAATTAACAAAATCAATGATGGCGGAGTATTTAATTTAAGGCATAATCTCATTTGATTACCTTTACTAAATTATTCTTCTGTCTCCGGCAGTGATAATTTTATATTAATATTGTATAAAAAGTAAAACAAACAATTTTCATATGATATTTCACCCATTAGGTAAATATATATTATTGTTAAAAGCAGTTTTCCGCCGGCCGGAAAAATGGAACATTTACCGAAAGGAGATTTTCCACGAAATGGTATCGATTGGTGTTGGCTCTCTGGGCATAATCGCGATCATTTCTGTCTTTTTAGGCGCAGTAACCACCGTTCAAACTGCATTCCAGCTTGTAAGCGATTTCATTCCAAAATCGGTAATCGGCATGATTCTCCGGGATTCCTCTATTCTGGAATTAAGTCCGACAATATCTGCGGTAGTCCTCGCCGGCAAAGTTGGATCGAGCGTAGCCTCTCAAATTGGAACCATGCGTGTAACCGAGCAAATTGATGCCCTTGAAATAATGGGAATAAATTCACCAGGCTACCTGATTTTACCAAAAATCATTGCCGCTGTTACAACGATCCCATTATTGGTAATCATATCTATCTTCTTGAGTATAATTGGAGGATTCTTTGCAGGCACTGCATCCGGAGCACTTACCGAACAGGATTTTATAACCGGGGTAACGACTGACTTTAATCCTTTCACCCTCACTGTCTGTATGGTAAAAGCAGTAATCTTTGCATTTATAATTACCTCAGTATCGGCATACCAGGGATTTTACACCAGTGGTGGTGCCCTCGAAGTAGGCCAGTCCAGCACCAAAGCCGTGGTAATCAGTTGTATTGCTATACTATTTGCTGATTATGTTATCGCCCAGTTATTGTTATGATAGAGATTAAAAACATACATAAAACATTTGGTGAAAATCATGTCCTGAAGGGAATTTCGGCTGAATTTGCAGAAGGCAAATGTAATTTGATAATTGGAGGATCCGGCTCGGGTAAAACCACTTTATTGAAATGCATGGTTGGTTTACATGAACCAGAAGAAGGTGCTGTGATCTATGATGGACGGGATTTTACACGCATGAATTTTGCAACACGGATCGAAATACGGACCGAAATCGGAATGCTATTTCAGGGATCGGCTTTATTCGATTCCATGAATGTTGAAGATAATATCATTTTCCCGATTAATATGTTCACCAATCAGAGTCGTAAAGAAAAACTCGATCGTGCTAATTTCTGCCTGGAAAGAGTAAATCTGGCGGGAAAGAATAAACTATTCCCTGCCGAGCTTTCAGGTGGGATGAAAAAAAGGGTAGGTATCGCGAGAGCTATAGCTATGAATCCCAAATACCTGTTTGTAGATGAACCGAATTCAGGTCTTGATCCTAAAACAGCAATTGTAATTGATGAGCTGATACACGAGCTTACCACAGAATACAATACAACAACGGTCGTGGTTACCCATGATATGAATTCGGTGATGGGTATCGGAGAAAATGTCATCTTTCTCCATGAAGGGAAAAAATGGTGGGAAGGCACAAATAAGGAAATCTCATCGACCGATAACCAGGAATTGAACGATTTTGTTTTTGCAAGCAAATTCATGCAGGCATTACAGAAAAAATAAAAAATCCATTACCCATCCACATTGGATGAGTAAAATAGCATAAGAATGATTCAACTGTTAAGTCCGCAAAACTGGAAAGATTACGAGCTGATTGATTGCGGTAATTTTGAAAAGCTTGAGCGTTTCGGAAATGTAATTCTGATCCGCCCTGAACCACAGGCCGTCTGGGGAAAAATGTATTCTGAAAGTGAGTGGACAAAACAACATCACATTCGCTTTAAAGGCCGTTCTGCTACTTCTGGAGAGTGGATCAAAAAGGATCATAAGACACCCGACAGATGGCATATCAGCTATAAGAACGAAGATATTAAACTGCAGTTCAGATTGGCACTTACCTCCTTTAAGCATCTGGGTATCTTCCCTGAACAGGCCGTTAACTGGGATTATATCATTAAAAATATCAGGAAATTCAAAAGCCCACAGCCCAAAGTATTAAACCTTTTTGCTTATACCGGTGGAGCTTCTCTGGCTGCAAGAGCAGCGGGAGCCGAAACTACTCATGTTGATTCGATCAAGCAGGTGGTAAGCTGGGCCAATGAAAATCAAACACTTTCAGGACTGGAGAATATCCGCTGGACTGTTGAAGATGCCCTGAAATTTGTAAAACGTGAGGTTAAAAGAGGACGTAAGTATAACGGAATCATTCTTGATCCGCCTGCGTACGGCCATGGCCCTAACGGAGAAAAATGGAAACTTGAAGATAATATCAGAGAGATGATGGACGATGTAGTGAAATTACTGGATGATGATGAACATTTTTTAATCCTGAACACCTATTCACTTGGCTTTTCATCTGTAATTGTAGAAAATCTGATTCTATCTTCTTTCCCTGATGTTCAAAATCTTGAAACCGGAGAACTTTATCTTCAGGCTACTTCAGGCTATAAATTACCGCTGGGAGTATTTGGAAAATTCTGTAAATTTTAGATAAATTATACGTTCCAAATAAAAGGATATGGAGCCGCAATATTATTCTCATAAAAGCTAATTATTGATCTTAAGGGATTAAACCATCAGAATACCAACATAAAACAGTAAACAAAAAACCTCTAAACATTACTTATAAATAATATATGAAAATCGGAAAACTAAGCATAAGCAGTCTTTCAATACTATTACTCATTGTTTTTTTCACTAACTGCAGTGAATCAAAAAGTAAGACAGATACCCGTTCTGCTCTGAAAGCTGAGTCGAAAGCGATCCCGGAAGGTGAAGAAGAATCAAAAGAAGAATCAGCAGCAGCAAGTATTGAATACGAGCCCATCGATACTGCACTTTACAATAAGAAGATTAAAGAATTGGCTAATGGAGATACTACAGGAAAATGGCCGGTTAAGAAACAGCCTTACCCGCTTCCTGGCGCAATTCTTCCTTTCAAAAGAGTAGTAACCTATTACGGAAATCTCTACTCCAAAAAGATGGGAGCTTTGGGAGAATATGCTCCGAAAGAAATGCTGAGAATGCTCTATGCTGAGGTTACAAAATGGGAAAAGATTGATCCGAAAACACCGGTACAACCAGCCCTTCATTATATCGCCGTAGTTGCTGCAGGAGATCCCGGAAAAGATGGCAAATACAGAAACCGCATGCCTGATAAGCAAATCGACTCTGTGCTCACCATTTCGAGAATGAAGAAAGACATGATTGTTTTCCTTGATATACAAGTAGCATTAAGTACTATCAGGGAAGAACTTCCGCGACTTGAAAAATATCTGAAAATGCCGAATGTACACCTCGGAATTGATCCTGAATTCTCAATGAAGGGAGGTGTTCTGCCGGGTAAAAAGATTGGCACGTATGATGCTTCAGAAATTAATTATGTATCAGATTATCTGGCAAACCTGGTGAGAACCCATAATTTGCCTCCAAAAATTTTTGTCATTCACCGCTTTACCAAGAAAATGGTCACCAATTATCAGAACATCAAATTAAGACCTGAAACACAAATTGTAATGCACATGGATGGATGGGGAGAACCTGATCTGAAACTAGGAACCCATCGTCATTTTATTTATTCTGAGCCGGTACAGTTCACCGGATTTAAGTTATTCTATAAAAACGACCTTAAAAAAGCTCCGAACCGTTTAATGACTCCTTCAGAGCTAATGAAACTGAAACCCCAGCCAAGCTATATTCAGTATCAGTAAGCATAAAATTAAGAAAGAGGGTTTTGCCCTCTTTCTTCTTTACAGGGCAATTATAATTCTCTCACAATAAATTCTGACATTTATATCATTATGGAACAGGCAATTTTTGGCGGTGGATGCTTTTGGTGCACAGAGGCCGTCTTTCAGAATTTAAAAGGAGTTACAAAGGTAGTATCCGGCTATATGGGTGGGCATAAGCCCAATCCCAGTTATGAAGATATCTGCACCGGAGCTACAGGGCATGCAGAAATTATCCGTATTGAATACAACCCCGAAGAAATCTCTTTTGAGGATCTTCTGCTGGTCTTTTTTAAGACCCATGATCCCA
>CAZGWG010000105.1:0-12687 GCA_964529165.1 uncultured Sphingobacterium sp. | reverse complement strand
ACCCAGGACCACTACATTAAAAGTGTAATGCTCTACCAGCTGAGCTACGGAATCATCCTTTTTAGATCCCCGGAAACCGTTTTTCTTAAAAGTGAGGCAAATATACGGCAATAACCTATATAGTGCAAATAATAAAAAGCTTAATTTTTAATCTATAGCTAAACTGCTAATATTCAATTAATAACAATGTAAATAAGGTATTTTAAAGCCTGATATCACTTGAAAATCATCATGCAACTGAGCCTTCTTTCATCTTTTCAGCATTCTCTGCAAGCTGTAACTGATCAATTATTTCCTGAATATCCCCATTCATCACATTCGGAAGATTATAAATTGTTAAGCCAATACGATGCTCTGTAACCCTTCCTTGTGGATAATTATAGGTACGAATCTTAGCAGAACGGTCACCTGTAGCAACCATTGTTTTACGCTTTTTTGAAGTCTCTTCAAGCATCTTTGCGTGCTCAAGCTCATACACCCTGCTCCTGAGAACTGCAAATGCCTTATCAAAGTTCTTTAACTGTGATTTTTGATCCTGACATTGTGCTACTATCCCGGTAGGAATGTGAGTTAAACGAACAGCTGAGTAGGTAGTATTAACTGATTGCCCACCCGGACCAGAAGAACAGAACAAATCCTTACGCACATCATTCATACTGATTTGTACATCAAATTCATCCGCTTCGGGTAAAACAACTACTGAAGCAGCCGAAGTATGCACACGGCCGGCCGTTTCGGTATCGGGTACACGCTGTACTCGGTGAACTCCAGATTCATATTTCAGTTGCCCATAAGCATCTTCACCTGTTACATTGAAAACAACTTCCTTATAACCGCCTGCTGTCCCCTCGGTTACATCAACAACCTCCATCCGCCAGCCCTTACGCTCACAGTAGCGAGTATACATACGGTATAGGTCGCCCGCAAAAAGGGCAGCTTCATCACCTCCTGTTCCTCCGCGGATTTCAACAATGGCATTTTTACTGTCCTCAGGATCCTTAGGAATTAGCATTACACGAATCTTTTCTTCAAGCTGCTCCTGCTGAGGTATCAGCTCATCCAGCTCCATTTTCGCCATTTCACGCAATTCCTCATCCTTCTCATTTGAAAGCAGTTCTTTGTTCGATTCAATATTGCTGATTACATTGCTGTAAATCTTATACTCATCAACAATCTTTGTCAGATCTTTATACTCCTTATTGAGCTGGGCAAAGCGCTTCATATCGCTCATTGTAGCCGGATTGCTCAGCTCACGCTCAACTTCCTGCCAACGCTCCTTTATATATTCTAGTTTTTGTAACATCCTGTTCTTTGATAAGCTATTGAAAGCTTTTTTAATAAGGTTACAAAAATACGGCTTTTTTGGAAATTAAGCGGAAGGATAATGAGTGAACTGGCATATTGATATTAATCTTCGTGTTTTTTAAAGTAGCGCAACTCCAGGTTATCGCCATCAAACACAGCATAAGAATTAAAATTGATCCATTCTCCAAGGTTGATATAACGACTGTCCCCCAACTGAACATCAAGCGGCAAATGTCTGTGCCCGAATATCAGATAATCAAAATGTTCTGTAATCAATAATTCCTTTGAATAAGAGACGAGCCACTCATTATCGATATCAGTAAACTCTTCTTTCTTATTATTCTGAAGCCGGCTTTGCATTGACCATTTTCTGGCAATTCCAACACCCAGATTAGGATGGATTCTGGCAAAAAGCCATTGGCAAAATCCACTTCTGAAAATTTTCTTGAGGATTTTATATTTAGCATCCCCAGGACCTAGTCCATCACCGTGGTGTAAATAAAATTTCTTTCCGTTTCGCTCCATAACAAGCTCATCAGAAATAATCTGAATTCCCAGTTCTTTTACAAAATAATCAAACATCCACATATCATGATTACCCTTAAATAAGGTAATCTTTATCCCTGAATCAGCAAGTTCAGCAAGCTTTCCCTGAAAACGAATGAAGCCTTTCGGAATCACTGCCGCATATTCGAACCAGAAATCAAAAATATCGCCGATCAGATAAATCTCAGTTGCATCAGCTCTTATCTCTTCAAGCCAGCTAACAACAAGATCTTCACGTTCACGACTTAAAGCATGATCAGGAACTCCAAAATGAAAGTCGGAAGCGAAATATATTTTACTGGCTGACATGAGTTCAAAAGTACATAATTTTTACTCTCCCCTAATCTTGTCTTGATTCCTTTTGATCAAAAAACAATTGACCTGCAAAAGACTTTATATTTCACAGCATATCGTATTTTTGAATTCATAACTAACCATAATTATGAAGCCTGTCCAACATCTTATCATAGCAGCAGCACTGCTGATTGATCCCTTTTGCGGAATAGCACAGCATACAAGCCCTAATACTAGCACAATGACCTACCCAAAAACAAATAAAATTGATATTTCTGATACATATTTTGAAACCACTATAAAGGACCCTTACCGTTGGCTTGAAGACGATCGTTCAGCAGAAACCAAAGCTTGGGTAGAAGCAGAGAATTTAGTAACCCAGAATTATCTGAACCGGATTCCATTCAGACCCGCAATTAAAAATCGCCTCGAAACGCTATGGAATTATGAAAAATATACAGCACCCTTTAAAGAAGGTGACTATACTTATTTTTATAAAAACGACGGACTTCAGAACCAATATGTCCTTTACAGACAAAAAGATAAAGCTAAACCTGAAGCGTTTCTGGATCCCAATACCTTCTCAAAAGATGCTACCACTTCACTTTCTGGAATAGAATTCAGCAAAGATGGAAGTATTGCTGCCTATCAAATCTCTGAAGGCGGGTCTGATTGGAGAAAAGTAATTATCATCAACACAGAAGACCATAAAATCATTGGAGACACCCTGATTGATGTTAAATTTTCCGGACTCGCATGGAAAGGGAATGAAGGCTTCTATTATAGCAGCTACGACAAACCAGCAGAAGGAAGTCAGCTTTCAGGATTAACTCAATTTCATAAACTGTATTTCCATGCTACCGGTGGATCTCAAAAAGAGGACAGACTTGTTTTTGGAGGAGAACAAACTCCAAGGAGATATATTGGCGCAGGTCTTACCGAAGATGAGCGCTTTCTTATTATAACTGCTGCCGAATCAACCACAGGAAACGAATTATATTTTCAGGATCTTTCAAAACCTGGAAGTCCCATTGTTAATGTTGTAAACAACTTTAAGGGCGATCATAGTATTATCGACAATCAAGGCAGCAAGCTTTATATCTTCACGAACCTAAATGCGCCAAATTATAAAGTAGTCACTGTCGACTCATCCAACCCCTCTCCTGAAAACTGGAAAGACCTGATCCCGGAAACCGATAATGTACTTAATGTAAGTACTGCAGGCGGAAAGATCTTTGCGAATTACTTGAAAGATGCAACTTCTCTGGTTGTACAATACGATATGAATGGTAAGTTGGAACGTACTGTTACTCTCCCGGGTATTGGATCAGCAAGTGGTTTTTCTGCAAAGAAAACAGAGAAAGAGCTCTATTATACCTTCACTTCTTACATCTATCCACCAACCATTTTCAAATACATTATCGCAAATGGTCAATCTATTGAATATAAGAAATCAGGTGTGAAATTTGACCCCTCAAAATTTACATCAAAACAGATTTTCTACACCTCAAAAGATGGTACTAAAATCCCAATGATTATTACTCATAAAAAGGGAATCGAATTAAACGGGCAAAATCCAACTTTACTTTATGGATATGGAGGATTCAGTGTTAGCCTGACACCTGTATTCAGTACTTCAAATATCATATTGCTTGAACAGGGTGGAATCTTTGCAGTACCTAATCTTCGTGGCGGAGGAGAATATGGCGAAAAATGGCATATTTCCGGCACAAAAATGAATAAGCAGAATGTATTTGATGATTTCATAGCAGCAGCAGAATACTTGGTCAGTAATAAATATACTTCAAAAGATTTTCTGGCGGTTTCTGGCGGATCGAATGGCGGACTTCTGGTAGGTGCCGTTATGAGCCAGCGGCCCGAGCTTTTCAAAGTTGCCCTGCCCGCAGTTGGGGTACTCGATATGCTTCGGTACAATAAATTTACTGCAGGAGCAGGATGGGCATACGATTACGGTACGGCCGAAGATTCTAAGGAAATGTTTGAGTATCTTTTAAAATATTCCCCATACCATGCCTTAAAGCCAGGAGTATCCTATCCTGCAACGCTGATCACAACTGCCGATCATGATGATCGGGTTGTTCCGGCACATTCTTTTAAATTTGCAGCAAGATTACAGGAATATCACAAAGGTTTGAGCCCGGCACTAATCAGGATTGAAACCAACGCAGGTCATGGAGCCGGAAAACCAACAGCAAAAATTATTGAAGAGCAGGCAGATAAATGGGCTTTTATGCTTTACAATATGGGGCTGACATTCAGACAATAGAACTAAAATTCATAATGGAATTAATAACTGGCAACAGAATTACTTTCCAACATTTGCAGAGTAATCCTCTCCCGGCTTTCCAATGGATTTATAACTTCCTTCACCATTCAGAATTGAAGCTAAAACGGATTTATCTGATATTACTTTCTGAGCCTCATTCAACTCATTATCATATTTGAAATTTTGCTCAAGCCTCCCTTTTTCAAAATAATACCTTGAAACTATTTCACTTTCAAGAACCTTTTTAATCTCACTCTTAAAAAGAACTAAATCATTCTTTTTACTGTGAGATACTTTTGCTTTAAGAGCTTCGAACTCTGCCTTCAAATCTCCGATTTTATTCTCCTTTTCAGCCTCATCCCGTAATTCATTCAATAGTTTTTCCACTTTAGTATCATAGTTATAGTCCCTTTTTGATAGGTAAGCTATAAATTCATTGTATTCTGCATCACTAAGTGCAAAGTTCTTTGCATCAGTAATTGTGGCCTTTTGGTTACGATATTGGGTTGCATAATCAAAGATATGATACCTTGAGGCAAGCGTTTGGGTTATTAGGCTATATCTTATTGGTTTTACAAACACATCCGGAAAAATTCCGCTGCCATCATATACAGACCTTCCGGATTTAGTTTTATACTCGGTAATCAGCGAATCGGCCACCTTCACAACCACACCCTCTGTATCACGGTGAGTGTAATCAAGAGCCTGTATACATCGGCCTGAAGGGGTGTAATATTTGGCTACAGTAACCTTAACAAGACTGTTGTAAGGTAAATTAAATGTCTGCTGAACAAGACCCTTCCCAAAACTACGCTGCCCGATTACAACTGCCCTATCGAGATCCTGTAATGAGCCAGCTACAATCTCGGATGCTGATGCTGAACGATTATTAACCAATACCACAAGAGGCAAATCAGGCTCAAGCGGTGTACTGAAGGTATTATATGTGATAGATTTTTCGCGATTCCGTCCTTTTTGAATCACAACAGTAACCCCTTTATCAACAAAGAGATTAACTATTTTGACGGCCTCCTGCAGGATTCCCCCACCATTAAAACGAAGATCGAGTACCAGTCCGCTGATATTATTTTTTTTGAGGTTAGTTAAAGCATCTTTTACTTCCTGAGCCGAATTTTCAAGAAATTTATCCAGTTTAATATAACCCACATTATTTGCTAGCATACCATAATAGCTTACGTTATTCTGCCTGATTTCCTCACGGGTTAAATTCAACTCCATGGTTTTGGGCATATCCGGGCGTTGTATAAGAAGTTTAACAGGGGTGCCTTTTGAGCCCTTAAGCATTGAACTTACCTGCTCATTAGTCTTTCCTGCAAGAGAAATACCATTAATTTCAAGAAATTCATCTCCGGCACGGATACCAGCTTCTTGTGCCGGGAAACCTGCATAAGGCTCTGCTACTACAACCTTTCCGCCCCGGCTTGAGATAGTAGCTCCGATTCCCCCGTATTGAGTACTGACGTACTTTAATTTATAATCTTCAATAGCTGATTCAGGGATATATTCAGTATAAGGATCCAATTCCTCAAGCATCGCATCGATACCTGTTTTCATTATCTCTGAGGAGTTGACATCGTCTACATAATTGATGTTAAGTTGTTTATAAACCGCAGCAAAAATGTCCAGGTTCTTAGACACCTGAAAAAGGTCTTCAACGAAAGAAAAAGAAAAAATTGAAACGATTACTACTCCGGGTAATAATGCTTTTTTGAATTTAGACCTTAATGACCCGGAAATGAAAGGATTTTTCATACTTATAATTATGATAATTAAAGATACAAAAATCCTTCCCTTTTTAATTAAGGGAAAAAGATTTGAAGAAAATATACGGATGGCTTATAAACGATTTGTATCGAGATGTAACATCCCCTTCTTAAGGGTAAATATGACATACTCTCGGTTACGCTTTAATCTGCTCATGAGTCGGCTGATCAGCTCTTCTTCCTGGCCCTGCTGATATGCCAGATCCTCTTCGCTAAGATTATTGTATTTACGTTTTACTTTTAATTTCAAACGATCCCAATCTGAATTACTGATACTGATCTCTGCCATGACCTAAATTTTTACAAAATTAAAGTTTATAACGACAAATTTCAAGCTAATTCGTATAAATGAATATAGCAGGGCATTTGGTATAAAAATTGTGGCTAAAGAAGGAATCAAAAACAAACAGATATGAAAAAGTTAATACTAGCCGCATCTCTTTTAATTGTAACAGGCATGACGGCGATGGCGCAACTACCATCATTTACTTTGGGACTTAAAGGTGGCGTAAATTATTCATCCCTTAAAACAAAAAACGACCTGACTGATGAAAACAGTATTATGGGTTATCAGGCAGGAATATTTTCCAGAATTGGTGCTGCTGGATTATATTTTCAGCCAGAGTTGTATCTGGGAAGTAAGGGAAATGAATTCGTCAGGATAGAAGACAATAGTGGCGCAGATATAACTGCAAAAGGTAAAGTAAAATTTACCACACTTGATCTTCCACTCTTACTTGGTACTAAGATTGGTCCGAACAAATTAAATCTTCGTTTTATGGCCGGACCAGTTGTATCATTCATTATTGATGAGAAGACTACCTTCGCGACAGCCTACGAGGGCATAAGTGATTTTGGGAACTACAAAAAACAAACCCTTGGATTGCAAGCCGGAACCGGAGTTGATTTGGGTAATCTCACACTTGACCTGCGCTATGAAGCCGGGTTAAGCAATGTCAGCCAGAGCGAAAAATATAGTCAGAAACAGAATTTGTTTCACCTGAGCCTGGGGATTAAATTACTATAAAATCATTAGTCTCTTTTTTATTGAACACCCTTATCATTAAATTGATAAGGGTGTTTTTATTTAATTATATGCCCTGACATTAAAACGAAAAAAATACTTTATTTTAAGCCTATAAAACATCCCATTATTTAAACAATTCGATCTGAAATTATAGCAAATGAGAAGTGTAACTGTAGGTGGAATGCTAAAAGAGGAACGGCATGCATTTATAATCAGACAAATAAATTTACATAATAAGGTTCTGTCTTCTGATCTTAGCTCGAATCTCCAGGTTTCTGAGGACACTATTAGACGCGACCTTAATGAACTGGCTGAGAATGGTAAGATCCTGAAAGTACATGGTGGCGCATTATCTAAATCATTTCATTTTCCATACGACCATAAGAATATTTATGCCCAGGAATCGAAGAAAGAGGTATGTAGAAAGGCCATCAGTCTCATTTCTGAAGGCATGACAATTCTTACCGGAGGGGGGACAACTATGCTTGAGATGGCGAGGTTGATTCCCGACGAGTTAAGAGCTACTTTCTTCACAATTAGTCCATTAGTTGCTTTGGAACTAGCGAGAAAAAAATTCTTGAATGTTATATTAATAGGGGGTAACCTTTGTAAAAGCTCTCATGTTAATTTAGGTTCTAAAACCATCGCAGATCTTTCTGAAATAGGTGTTGATATTTGCTTTTTAGGTACAAATGGAATTGATCTTAAAGAGGGATTAACTGATTCAGACTGGGAAATAGTTCAGGTAAAAAAAGCAATGATCAAAGCCTCCTCAAGGATTGCTATTATGTGTATTGGCGAAAAACTGAACTCAATTAAACAAATGAAGATATGCCCAATAAATGCTGTTGACTACCTCATCACGGACCTTCAAACAAGCGATCCTAAAGTCCGGCTATATGAAAATCAAACCAAATTGATTTGATTTCTACTTTCTGATCTTAAGTGTTGCAATTACCGGCAAATGATCTGAATATAAAACCGGATAAACTTTTTGGTTTATAACTTTTACCAGGTTAGCCTTTGAGACCATTATATAATCAATTTTTCTATTGGGCTTAACTGCAGGAAACGAAATTGCATCATCAGGGCCAGTATCGGCGAAAATACTCTGAAGATTTAAAACTTCTCTTGTCTTTGGATAAGCGTTAAAATCACCGGTTAAGATGACAGGTTCAGTTCGCCCAGAAAATAGATTTACAAGTTCCTCAGATTGAGCAAAACGTGAATTAGAGTCGCGATAATCCATATGCACTGTAGCAAATGTAAGTTTCATTCTTCCTGTAAATACACTTACGGTTAATAAAGCCCTGGTAGAAGCAGCTGACTTACCATCACTTGTCAGAATTATCCTGTGATCTTTAACTTCACTTATAGGATATCTCGAGAGTATTCCAATTCCATATGAACCACCATCGAAAGGAAAATGGCTTGTATACGCATAAAACATTCCTGTTTTCTCGGCAAGAAATTTCATCTGATCAACTTTTCCTGAGCGATTACAAACACTATCAACCTCCTGAAGACCAACAAGATCAACTTTAGATGATTTTATAAAATCTGCCATCTCCTGGAGATAGTCTTTATTAGTATAATCTTGTCCAACATGAATATTATAAGACATCACTTTTAATGTCTGTGCCATAGATTCCGTACAAATGAACAAGCCTATTAAAATTGCCAGATAATTCTTCATAGTTTCCATATATAACAAAAAAACCTTTCTAAATATCAGAAAGGTTTTTTTGTATTATTTAAACAAATTAATTCGCCGGATCAGCTGGTGTATTTTTATTTTGATCTCTCTCCCTGAAAGGATAATTAATAAAGTTACGTTTTCTTTCAGTCTGCGGGCGAGCTAAACGACGTGAATCTTCAAGTTTTTGTCCCGAAAGGAACATTTCAATTGAACGTTGTCTAAAGATCTCCGCTAACGTTTCATCTGCGGTAAGCGGGCCTACTAAAGCCGGAAGATCTGCTCCAACACCAAACACATCTGCGGCCGGTTTTTTAGTTATGATCTTATTAATTTCAATTAAAGCATTAGCAAGATCCGGACTAGTTTGACGTGCATAAGCTTCTGCTTTAATTAAAGTGATTTCACCAGGCAGGTAAACAGGCCATTCAGAAGAAACAGTTGCCGCAAAACCCGCCATACGGTACCTTGGCGCAACTGTTAAATTCTCAGAAATGTAAAAAGGAATACGTTTGTCACCTGCAGTTGGTACCAAAGCTGTAGGTAAGCCTAAAGTATTATTTACTGGCTGCCATAAGTTATTTGTTCCTGTAACTGCCACAAAGATTCCATTTTGATTTATTGTGGCATTATGCTGGAAACTAGATTTCTTTGTCAGGTCAACTGTATTGGCAGTACTCAAGGCTAATGCAAAGTTTCCGGAATATAAGGCATATCTCGCTTTCAAAGCACGAAGACTATTCACAATATCTATACCTGCTGGAATATTAGTATAAAATGCAGCACTTATAGGATTCGCATTAATACCTGCTAAAGCAAGATCGATATCTGCTATTATTTTGGCATACGCTTCCTGACGGGTGATAAAAGTCACATCTTGTCCAACTCCGGAAGGTACTTTTTCCCAAAAAGCAGCCAGATCACCCAGTGCCAAAGATTTAAAAATTGTTGCATACCCAATTAAACCACTGGAAAATGCTTTATCTGAAAGTCCGGCAGAGTTTGTAATGACTACACTGGCATCATAAATAATCTTATTGCTATTAACCCACAGACCTGACATAACGGTATTACTACCATCTAAAGAAGCACCTCCAAGGCTCAGTTGAAGTTCGGCAGTGTTACCCTGATTAAGCAATGTTAACTCGCCTGCAAGGAAACCACTCGCTGTTACCACATTGTAGATATTACTGCGGCCCGATGAATACCTTGATTGTAGTCCTGTTGCTACTCCTGCAAGTGCTCTTGGATTAGTAACTACAGACTCTTCTATTGCACTTGACGGATCTTCATAATCTTTGATACATCCGGACATGCTCATTGCTAAACTAGCAAGAATAAAATATGATAAATATAATTTCTTTTTCATGTTTTCTTAATTAAAATTTAGCTGCTACTCCAAAATTAAATGATCTTGGAACTGGAACTGCACCAAAATCAATACCTCTAACAATTGAACTCTGACCACCTGAATTTACCTCAGGATCATATCCTGCGTCAAAGTTATCCCATGATATCAGATTTCTACCGGCAACAGTAAGAGTTAGATCTTTAATATACTTTACGCTTCCTACTCGGTAAGTAAAGGCAACCTCCCTTAATTTTACCCAGTTTGAACTTTTAGAACGCCATTCTTCAATGTTATAGTTAGCGTTAACATAACCTCGCGGAACTAAGCCTAAATGTTCTGCTTCTGCAACTTTACCTGATCCAACGCCTTGGGCAGTCCTCCAGTCAGCGGCCCATCTTTCGCCACCTTGTTCTGTGTCAAACTGGAATCTAAAGCCCAATTTTTTATAACTTAATTCATTAACAATCGAACCATTCCAATCAGGATTAGGATTTCCGATTACTTTACGCAATACTGTACCTGTTGGTTGACCGTTTGCATCTCTTTGCGGAGTTGGATTAAGTGGATCATTCTGGGTTCCGCGCTCAGTTTGAGGTAATCCTGCAGGGGTTAATAATAAATTACCTGAAGCATCTCTTGCAAAATAAGAACCATAGTACAATCCTAATGGCTGATTGTTAATTAAAGATACAGGTCCGGAAGAGGTATTAGCAAAAGCTGTAACACCTGAACCAACATTGATTGCTTTATTCCTGTTCCTGTTAAAAATCAATGTTGAATTCCAGTTAAAATTGGCCTTTCTGATTGGATTCAATTGAAGTAATAACTCAATTCCTTTATTCTCAAGAGCCCCAAAGTTATCAAGCAATGTACTGAAACCCGTTGTAGGAGCTATTTGCCTTTCAAGCAGAAGATCAGTTACTTTTTTCTTGTAAACATTCATTGTTAGACCAACTCTATTATTCAGGAAGAATAAATCGGTACCAAACTCAAATTCATTTTGACGTTCTGGTTTCACATTTGTATTGGCCAACTGTGATTTTGACAGAAGCTGAGTTCTTCCAAGATAAGAGCTAACCGGATAAGAATTAAATCTGTCGTATGGTTGAATCCCAGTCATGTTACCCGACTCACCATATGCAGCTCTAATCTTTAACACATTCCACCATGAAGAGACTCCAAGGCCAGTCCAAAATTTAGTATCTGAAAGGACATAACTACCACTTCCTTTCAGATAAACCTGATTGCGTTGATCTTTACCAAAAGCACTAGATCCGTCTACACGTACCGCACCAGTCACAAAGAAGTTATTATTTATTTTAAAATTTTGCTGGAAAAAAGTTCCTAATACTGAATACTCACTTCTCTCATCAGTTGATAAAAGAACCGTACTAGCTCCACCAACAGATTCAATTTCGGGAGCTAAACCCCTTCCCTGAAGAATTGAGCGTGACCTGTTCTCATATTGTTGAGAATATCCAATCTGACTTGTAGAACTTATTTTACTGTTTATATCAAAGCTATAAGTTACGTTCAAATCATTGTTAAAAAAGTATTGACTGGATGCCGCTTTTCTAGAATAACCATTCAAAGCAGGATCAAGAGTTGCACCGCCACCCCATGAACCCTCTGCAGTACTCACATTATATGCATAAGGAGGAACAAATAAAGTACCGGCAGAACCTGCATTATCAACCCCTAAGTTAAAATCAACTGTCAGACCTTTTAAAGGGAATAATTTGATACCCGCATTCGCTAGAATACGGTTGGTTGCAGATCTCTGTTTAATATCCTCAATAATCGAAACCGGATTAACACGACCTCTTTCACCAACCGCCTGAAGGTTACCCAATGCATCTCTTTTTTGAATATCATGAAAGTTTGCAATGATCCATTGAATCCCAACAGGAACGATCAATCCGTTTCCATACGGCTTTTCGTCAGCGTCACTATTTGTATAAGCTAAACCTGCTCTGAATGTTGCCCATTTGGAAAGCACCTGATCAACATTGGCTCTCAGACCAAATCGAGTGTAATCTGTATTCTTAACAATACCTTGATTTGTAAAATACGATGCAGAAGTATAAAATTTAGTTTTATCATTTCCTCCACTTACAGATATATTATTATCAGCACCTGAAGCATTTCTGAAAATATAGTCCTGATAATCATACCTATTAACGGCTGTGGTATTGGTAGGCAGAACACCCCCAACTAAACTGATAATATCTTGAGTTAAAGCGCCCGGGCCATCGGTTGGACCACCAAATTTTACAGGAGCCATATTTACAGGAAGTTTTTTACGAAGCTCACTATTCATATAAGTTGTAGAAAAACTAACTTGTGGTTCACCTGATGCACCTCTTTTCGTAAAGATCTGTACTACACCTGCGTTTG